>CANGRI010000029.1 GCA_947456525.1 Opitutia bacterium | reverse complement strand
GTCGGCCATCACGATGCGGTCGAAGCGGTCGGTGTAGTCGATCACGCCCACGTTGACGTGGAGGGTCGTGAACGGATACGGCGCCATCTTCGGGCGGGCGGCCGTGAGGAGATTCGTCAGGGTCGACTTGCCCGCGTTGGGGTAGCCCACGAGGCCGATGTCGGCGATCGTCTTGAGCACGATGCGGAACTTGCCCTCTTCGCCCGGGTAGCCCGGGGTGGTGCGACGCGGAGCCTGGTTGACCGAGCTCTTGAAGTTCATGTTGCCCAGGCCGCCCTTGCCGCCGGCGAGAAGCACGACGCGTTCGCCGTGCTCGGTCAGCTCGGCCACGAGGCGATTGGAGCCTTCCTCGAGGACCTGCGTGCCCGGAGGCACGGGTAGGATCAGGTCGCCGCCATCGGGACCCGCGCACTGGCGGCCCTGACCCGGAGCGCCATTGCGGGCGCGACGGTGCGGCTGCCAGCGGTAGGCCTGGAGATCGCCTTCGTTACGGTCGCAGACCAGGACGACGTCGCCGCCCTTGCCGCCGTTGCCGCCGTCGGGTCCGCCCTTCGGGATGAATTTCTCGCGACGGAAGCTGACGCAGCCGTGGCCGCCGTCACCGGACTTCAGTTCAACCTTGGCTTCGTCGATAAACATTTGCCCTAAGGTAGGGCCTCCCCTGCCCCGAGGGCGAGGAGGAAAGGCGACGGCTTAGCGCTCCAGCCCGCGGGAACGGCGCAACCAGCGCTCGATCGGCGAGAAGAAGATGAGGTCGGCCAGCAGACCGACGCCCACGACGACAAGCATAACGCCCACGACCTGATCCATGCGAAGAAGCTCGCGTCCGGCATGCAGAAGGGAACCCAGTCCGAAGCCCGAAAGGATGACCACGAAGATCTCGGCCGCCATCAGCGAGCGCCAGGCGAAGGCCCAGCCCTGCTTGAGGCCGCTGATGATGCCGGGCAAGGCGGCGGGAAAGATGACGTGTGTCCAAAGATGCCAGCCACGGGAGCCCATCGTCATCGCCGCGCGGAGGTAAAGAGGCTGAACGGAGAGGACTGATTCCTGCACCGCGATGACGACGGCCCAGACCGTACCCATGACGACGACGAAGAGGACCGCGGCTTCGTTCTGACCGAAAGCGATAATGGCCACGGGGACCCAGCAGACCGAAGGGAGCGTCTGCAAACCTAGGGAAAGGATTCCGATGGTATCGCGAGCGAGGCTGGAGCGGGCGCAAAGGGCGCCGATGGGGATGCCGATGGCCGCACCGATGACGAAACCCAGCATCAGGCGCCGCATCGTGACCCAGGTGGCCGACGCCAAGGTGCCGTCGCGGAGCGACGACCAGAACCACTCACCGATCTGCGTCGGGGCGGGAACGAGGACGTCGTCGACCCGGCCGGAACGAACAAACCACTCCCAGCCGCCGAGGATGAGCAGGCCGATGGCGATCGGGACGAGGGCGCGCGGGGTTTTCATTCGAGGCCCTCCTTCGGCTGGGCGAGGTGGGCGGAGAGAGCGTTGGTGATATCGGCGGCCAAGGTGGCCAACGCCGGATCGTTGATCCGACGCGGACGCGGCAAGTCGATATTGAAGACCTGCCGGATACGACCAGGATTTGGCGAAAGGAGCACGACGCGATCGCCGAGGCAGACCGCCTCGCGGATATTATGCGTCACGAGGACGATGGTCTTCTTACGCTGCGTGAAGATCTTCTGGATATCACCGTAAAGCTGGTCCCGCGTCAGCGCGTCGAGGGCCGAGAACGGCTCGTCCATCAGCAGTACGCGCGGGTTGGGGGCGAGCGAACGGGCGAGGGCCACGCGCTGGCGCATGCCGCCGGACAGCTCGTGCGGATGGGCCTTCTCCTTGTCCGCCAGTCCCACGAGGTCGAGGTAGTAACGGGCGGCCTCGGTCCGTTCGGCGTCGGTGAGACCAGGTTTGAGTCGCAGTCCGAAAAGGATGTTCTCCAGCGCATCGAGCCAAGGGAAGAGCGCGTCCTGCTGGAACATCACCAGGCGATCACGGCCGGGTTCGACGACATCGGCACCATCGAGCTTGATCGACCCTTCGTCGACCTGTTCCAATCCGGCGAGCAGGCCCAGCAAGGTGGACTTGCCGCAACCCGACGGGCCGACGAGCACGAGAAATTCCCCTTCCTTCACCTGCAGGTTGATGTCCTCCACCGCCGTGACGAGACCAGCACGTCCGTTGAAACGCTTGGTCACGTTGGTCAACGTAAGCTGGGAACTGGATTCAGGGGAGACCGGCATGGAGGCGAGGGATTAGCGGAAACAGGTCAAAGAAAGGCAAGCAGGCTCACTTGCCGGAGGGCGGGCGGTCTTCGACCAAGGCCTGCAACAAAGGAGCGACGGGGGTCTCGCCCACCAGCAGGCCACAGGCACGCGAATCAGACTGGGACTTCGCGAAGGCCTCCGTCAGGCGACGGAGACGCAGGGCCGGATCTTCAGGCTGATCCCAGCGAATCCGTCGCAACGCCGGCGCGATGAGCTCGGCCTTCGGGGCGGCGGAACGAGATTCGGCGCCCAAGGCTTCGCGCGACAGACGCTCAAGCAAAGCCGGATCGGCCGACAAGCGGTCGCGCAGCAGGTAATGCGAACGGACAAACGCCTTAACCGCTTCCCCTTTCCCATCGAGAGCCTTCTGAGAACCGGCCAGCACGGTGATGATCGATTCGCGGTTCTCGACGAGGACCTCGCCGCCGAAATCGGACACCAGGCGCGTCACCCAAGGCTCGACGGTCCAGGCGGCGTCGACATCGCCCCGCTTGAAAAGGGCAATCAGTTCGGCGTTCTGCGCCGGAAGCACCTGAGCGTCGCCGCCGGCGATGGTGATATTCAATCCACCGGAACGAAGCCAGACGCGGGCGTCGACGTCCTGCGTGTTGCCAAGCTGCGGAGTAGCGATGCGATGGCCTCTGAAATCGGCAGGAGCGCGGAGGAGCGAACCTTTGCGGACGACCAAGGCGTTACCGCCCGACGCGACGGGGGCCAAGACACGAATCAAGCGCCCCTTCGTACGGACGTGCGCGTTGATCACCGGAGAGGCGCCGACATAAGTGACGTCGATGGCACCGGCGACGAGCGCCTCCATGGCGGAAGGTCCGGCATTGAACGAACGCCATTCCAACTTCACGCCGGCCGGCAAGTTGGCCTGATGGAAATCTTTTCCTTCTCGCTCCAACTGCCGAGCTGCCAGTGCCGGAGCGTGCGTAAGGTTAGGAAAGAACCCGACCCGCAAGACGACCGGCTGTTCGGCCGCGACCACGAAGGACACGAAGAGAAGAGCGAGAATAAGAGATCGCATGGCGGACATGATGGGCGGAGACGAACTGCACAGTTAATTTATGATTACATTAGTTAAGATAACAGGATTAGAAGTCGAGCCAATAAAACTTACGGGTAAAGTAAGCATAAATACTTAATTATTAATGCTTTATGTTATACAACAGTGACCACGAACCAAAGGCTAGCCCCGACGACCACCATGGTGGCGATCCAACCCAGGATGCTGATCCAGCGCGGCGCGACGAAAACACCCATGAATTCCGCATCGCCGGTCATGCGCACGAGCGGCCAGCAGGCGAAGCCGAGCTGCAGGCTCAGGATGACCTGACTCCAGATGAGCAATGTCTCCACCCTCCCCTCTCCGGAAAAACCGATCACGAGCAAAGCGGGGATGAGCGCGGCGGCACGGGTCGAAGCACGCACGATCCAACCCGGGCTCTTCACCTTCAGGAAACCTTCGAGGACAATCTGGCCGGCCATGGTACCCGTGATGGTCGCGTTCTGGCCCGAAGCCAGCAGCGCGACCGCGAAGAGCGTACCGGCGAACGTGGCGCCGAGCACGCCGTCGAGCAGACGGTGGGCCTCGCGGATATCCGTCACGGCCTCGGGTCGGCCATGGAACGCGGCCGCGCTGAGCACAAGCAGGCCGGCGTTGACGAAGAACGCCAAGCTGAGCGCGAGGGTCGAATCCCACGTGGCGAAGCGCAGGGCCTCGCGGCGGGATGCCTCGCTTTCGCCGAAATCACGCGATCCGACGATGGACGAATGGAGATAGAGGTTATGCGGCATGACCGTGGCGCCGATGATCCCCAGGGCGACGAAAAGCATGCCGGGGCGCGTCAGAACTGCGGTCGTCGGCACGAAGCCTTTGACGAGTTCGGCGATGGCGGGCTTGGCCAGCAGCAACTCGACGCCCACGCAGGCCGCGATGGTCAGCACGAGCACGGCCACGAGCGATTCGAGCCAACGGTAACCGAGGCGCGTCAGCGCCAGCAGGACGAGCACGTCGAGCGCGGTGATGATGGCGCCGAAGAACAACGGGATGCCGAAGAGGATCTGCAGCGCGATGGCCGAGCCGAGCAGCTCGGCAAGGTCGCAGGCCACGATACCGACCTGGGCCGAAATCCAGAGAAACTTCGCGACGGCCGGCGAATAACGGGCCCGGCAGGCTTGGGCGAGGTCGAGTCCCGTCGCGACGTTGAGGCGGACGCAGAGGTGCTGGAACAGGATGGCCATCAGGTTCGACAGCAGGATCACCCAGAGCAGCGCGTACCCGAACTGCGAGCCGCCCGCGAGATCGGTGGCCCAGTTGCCCGGATCCATGTAACCGACGGAGACGAGGAAACCCGGACCGACGAAGCCCATGAACCGACGGAAAGCGCCCAGGCGCGAGGCCTGGCGGGCTTGGGTCGGTTCATCTGTCCTCATCAGAGTTGAGCATCACCGACAGCCCTACCCTGTCAACCCGCCGCCTGTGCCAAGGAAATGACCGCCAAGGCCGACCAGAGGATCGTCCGCCACCAGTGGGAGCGGATCAGTTCGCGGAGCGCCGGCGACGACGGTCCTTCCGCCTGCAGCCTACGGTGGCAGGGGACGGACCAGAAGGCCGTCAACGCCCAACAGAGCAGCACGAGGGCGAGCGCGAAGCCGCGCCCCGTGAGGATCGTGAGCCAGGCATGCCCGCCCAACTGGGCGAGCAGAAGAGGCCCGACGACCCGACCGACCCTGCGGGTATAGGCTTCATGATGCTCGGCAAACCCTTCGGCCCGCCAACGCGCGAAGTCGGGATAGGTGCACAGCAGGATCAACCAGGACACCGAGGCCATGGCGACATCGACGCAGGCCACGCCAGATTGGATCAAACGAAGGTCCATGAAGGTACCGAAACCCGTTTTGCCCTTTGCACAACCCGGCGAGACGTTAAAACCGAGCCATGCCCCGCCTCATCCTTGGCCTCATCCTCGGCGCCTTGCTCGCGCTCATCCCGGCCACGGCGCAGGAGACCCCGCCGAACTTCGTGATCCTCTTCGCCGATGACCTCGGCATCAACGACCTCGGCTGCTTCGGCCGAAAGGACCAGCACACGCCTAACCTCGACAAACTCGCGACCGAAGGGGCCCGCTTCACGCAGGCTTACGCCGCGGCGTCCGTCTGCTCGCCTTCGCGCGCCGGCCTGCTGACCGGCCAGAGCCCGACGCGCCTGAAGATCACGACCTTCCTCCCGGGACGTCCTGACCGCGCCTCGCATCGCGTGCTGGCGGCGACGGTGAACGACCACCTGCCGACGGGCGTCCCGACGATCGCGCAGCTCCTGAAGCCGAAGGGCTACGTCTCCGCCGCTGTCGGGAAGTGGCACCTGGGCGGCAGGGGCCACCTCCCGACCGACCATGGCTTCGACGAATATTTCGCCGGCAAAGCCAACCCGGGGGCAGAATCTCCCATGGGCGGCAAGGGAGAGCTCGGCCACGCCGACTACGCGGTGAAGTTCATCCAACGCAGCAAGGACAAGCCGTTCTTCCTCTACCTCGCCTTCGATAATCCGCACATCCCGCTCGCCGCACCGGCCAAGGGCATCGAAGCCAACGCGAAGGCCTTCCACCCCACCTACGCCGCGCTGGTCGAGTCGCTCGACGTCGCCTGCGGACGCGTGCTGAAGGCCCTCGAGGACAACGGGCTTTCGAAGAACACCTTCGTCGTCTTCGCTTCCGATAACGGTGGCGTGCACATCTCGGAACTGAAGGAAACCCCGCCTACCTACAACGCTCCGTACCGCGCGGGCAAAGGCTACCTCTACGAAGGCGGCATCCGCACGCCCCTGATCATCCGCTATCCCGGACGCCTCGCGTCCGGCGTGATCAGCGAACCGGTCGTGCTCGGCGACCTCTGCCCGACGATCTGCGCGCTGGCCCAGGTGCCGGCCCCGAAGACCCTCGACTTCCAGGACATCTCGCCGCTGCTCTTCGACCGCAAAACGCCGGTCGCCGCCAAGCCGCGCGCCCTCTTCTGGCACCAGCCGCACTACATGAACCAAGGGGGCAAGCCCGGCGGCGCGATGCGCGAAGGCGACTGGAAACTGATCGAACAATATGAGGATGGCAGTATGGAACTGTACGACCTCGCCAAGGATCCGAGCGAGACCACCGACCTGTCCGCGTCCGAACCCGCCCGCGTGGCGGCCATGCGCGGCAAGCTCGAAGCCTGGCGACGCAGCGTCGGCGCCGAACCGATCAAGGCCAACCCCCGCTTCGGCCGCACCTCCTGGGAGAACTGCTTCGTCAAGACCGACACCTCCAAGCTGAAGGCCATGCCGACCTCCGAGGCCATGCGCCCGTTGCTCGCCGACTGGCACAAGGCGATGCAGAACCCGGCGACCGACGGGACCAACTCGCTGATCTTCCTCGAAGCACGTGACGCGAAGATGAAGGCCACGAAGATGAGATACGAAGAGCTGCCGCAGAAGGACACGCTGGGCTACTGGGTGAACGTCGAGGACACCGCGTCCTGGACGTTCCAGGCGCCGCTGGCCGGCAAGTACCGCGTCACGGTCCTGCAAGGCTGCGGCAAAGGCAACGGCGGCTCGACCGTCGCGGTCGAAGCCGGCGCCGGCAGGTGCGAATTCACGGTCGAGGAGACCGGCCACTTCCAGCGCTTCGTGCCGCGTGAGATCGGCCAGGTCGAGCTGGCGGCGGGCGACAACACCCTGACGATCCGTCCGCTCAAGAAAGCGAAGTCCGCGGTCATGGACCTGCGCCGTGTGATCCTGGAACGCATCGATCAGCCGGGCCCGATGCGCAGCGCGTCCATGAACGCGCCGGCGATCAAGGCCATCAGCCTCACCGCTTTCCTTCCTTACCCCGAGACGGAGTGATCCGTCAGAGGGAGGCGAGGAACGCGCGCAGTTCCTCCTCGGGCTCCTCGTGGCCTTGCGCCACGGCCAAGGCGAGCGCGTCCGCGAAGGCCGCCTGTGCGCCCGGCTTGTCGCCGGCGGCGAGCAGGCTTTTGCCGAGCAGGATGCGCGGCATCATCCAGTCCGCCTTGGAGTCGGCGGCGAGCCGCAGGTGCTCGACGGCTCCGGCGGCGTCGCCTTCGGTCCAGAGAGCCTGCCCGAGCGAGAAACGGAACAGCGGATTCGCCGGATCGGCGGCGACGTGTCGGCGGAAGAGCTCGGATCGTGACATGCTCAGGCCTTCGTCTTGGACGACTGACGGAAGATGACCATCGAGAGTCCCGGCAGGCGGACTTCGATCGAATAGGGACGGCCCTGGCAAGGAATCGGCTGGGCGGCCACGCCGCCGAGATTGCCGAGGCCATGGCCGGCGTAGTGTTTCGAATCGGTGTTCAGGGCTTCTTCCCAAAGGCCGGGGAAAGGCACGCCGAGCCGGTAGGTGCGTTCCACCGGGGTGAAGTTACCGGCGACCGTCCAAGCGCAATCGCGGCCGCGACGCTCGAAGGCCAGGACGCTCTGCGCTCCGTCATCGGCGACGAGCCAGCTGAAGTTTTCCGGACGCAGTTCGTTCTCGGCGAGGGCGGCGTCGCCCACGTAAAGCTTGTTCAGGTCCGCGACCAGGCGCTGGACACCGAGATGGATCGGGTACTCGAGCAGATGCCAGTCCAGCGAGGCGTCGTACTTCCATTCGGCGAACTGCCCGAATTCACAGCCCATGAAAAGGGTCTTCTTGCCCGGCCAGGACCACTGCAAGGCCAGCAAACAACGGAGGTTGGCCGCCTTCGTGGCGTCGTCTAAGCCCCCCATCTTACCGATGAGCGAGCCCTTGCCGTGCACGACTTCGTCATGGGAGAACGACTGCACGAAAGCCTCGGTCCACTGGTACAACATGCCGAACGTCAGCTTGTCGTGGTGGAATTTCCGGAAGAGCGGATCCTGGCGGAAGTAATGCAACGTGTCATGCATCCAGCCCATGTTCCACTTGAAGTCGAAGCCCAGGCCACCTTCGGGGACGGACTTCGTCACGCCGGGGAAGGACGTGGATTCCTCGGCGATCATCGCGACGCCGGGCTGATAGAGGTGCACCAGCGAATTGACCTGCTTGAGGAATTCGATCGCCTCGATGTTCTCGCGGCCCCCGAAGCGGTTCGGGATCCATTCGCCGGCCTTGCGGGAATAGTCGAGGTAGAGCATCGAGGCGACGGCGTCGACGCGCAGGCCGTCGACATGGAAGCGTTCGAGCCAGGACAACGCGGAGCAGACCAGGAAGCCACGGACCTCGTGGCGTCCGTAGTTGAAGATCAGCGTGCCCCAGTCCTGATGTTCGCCCAGGCGCGGGTCGGCATGCTCGTAGAGATGCGTGCCGTCGAAACGGGCCAGCGCGAAGAAGTCGCGCGGGAAGTGGGCCGGGACCCAGTCCACGATCACGCCGATGTCGGCGCGATGGAGGGCGTCGACCATCGTCATGAAGTCGAGCGGCGAGCCGAAACGATGGGTCGGGGCGTAGAAGCCCGTGACCTGATAGCCCCAAGAACCGTCGAACGGATGCTCGGAAGGCGGCATCAGTTCCACGTGGGTGAAGCCCATCTTGGAGCAGTAGGCGGCGAGCTGCTCGCCGAGTTCCCGATAGCCGAGCACGCGGCCGCCCTCCTCGGGCACGCGACGCCAGGAGGCGAGATGCACCTCGTAGACGGACATAGGGCGCGAGCGGAGGTCGCGGCTTCGGCGGGCTTCCATCCAAGCGGCGTCGTTCCAGACGAACTTCGAAAGGTCGCAGACGATCGCCGCATGGTTCGGCGAGGGCTCGAAATGAAGGCCGTAGGGATCCGTCTTCAGGAACGGCGTGGAGTCATGCGGGCCGACGATCTCGTATTTGTAGCGGGCGCCGGCGGCCACTCCGGGAATGAAGATCTCCCAGATGCCGGAGGCGCCCAGATTGCGCATCGGATGGGCGCGGCCGTTCCAGAGATTATGGTCGCCGACGACCGACACGCGGCGGGCGGACGGAGCCCAGACCGCGAAGGAGACGCCTTTGACGCCGTCGAGCGTGCGGACGTGGGACCCGAGCTTATAGTGGGCGCGATGGTCGTCGCCCTTGCCGAGGAGGAACAGGTCGTCCTCCGTGATCGTCGGCAGGAAGCGATAAGGGTCGTCCACGACGCGGCTCACGCCGTCGGGATAGGTCACGCGGAAACGGTAGCGGAAAAGAGCGGCCCCGGGGAATTCGACCTCGAAGACGCCGCTGGCATGCAGCTGCTTCATCGGGAGAGGCTTGTTCGGTCCGTCCGGCACGAGTTCGCAGGCGCTCGCCCAAGGGAAGAGCGAACGGGCGACCAGGCCGCCGCCGGCCAGCTGATGAAGGCCCAGGAAGCGATGCGGGGAGGTCTCCGTGGCGTCCACCAGGGCGGTCAACTCTGCTGGACTGAGGCGCATCCCTGAAGACTCCACGCGAGGCCGAGGGTCGGCAAGCGCTCATTGCCCGAAAATACTTGAGGGAAACCCCGGAGCGACAACTCTCGACGGATGCCTGGCCGTCGTTTCTGGATCCTTGCCGCAAGCCTCTCCCTGACCGTGGCGGCGATGGCCGCCGACGTCGCCAAGCCTGCCGCCAAAACCGGCGAGGAGCAGCCCAACATCGTCGCCGACAGTTTCGCTCCGGAAGAAGGCGGCAAGATCGTCGTGGCCACCAACGCCCACCTGGAAAGCAAGGACGCGACCATCGACGCCCATAAGATCCGCTTCGACTACCGCACGGGCATCATTATCGCCGAAGGCAACGTCGTCTACGCCACCAAGAACCTGCGCATCATCGGCGAGAAGATCGAAGCCGACCCCCGCAACGATACCATCTTGGCGACCAACGTGCGCTTCGGACGCGCGCCGGTGTATTTCACCGCCGAGTCGCTGAAGATCGTCAAAGGCGACAAGACCATGCGCGGACTGCGCATGTGGAACAGCGAACCCGAGCCGCTGGGCATGCACCTCAAGATCGCCGAGGCCGCCTACGTGGAAGCCGAAGACCACCTCACCCTGCGTAGCGTCACCCCGCACGTCGCCGGCATCCCGTTCTTCAACCTGCCGTATTACGGTCAGGATGGCTACCGTGACATCCCGTACGACCTGTACCTGAATACGGGCAGCGAAGCGCACCTGGGGCGCTACCTTCGTTCCACCTTCCTGATGCGCCAGGGCCCGTCCCTCTGGATAGGCAGCCTCTTCGACATCTATGGCAAGTCCGGCCTGCTCGTCGGTCCGGCCTTCCGCTACGATAATAGCAAGCAACCCGAAGGCGGCATCGTCTGGAAGGGCAAGTTCGAGAGCGGTTACATCAACGACCGCGGCGACCTGCTGACCGACGCCTACGGCCGCACGCCCGACCGCCAGCGCGCTTTCGTCCTGGGCGAGATCAACGGACGAACGGTCGACGGCGTCGAAATCGCCGGCAACATCTTCGGCCAGACCGACCCCGGGTTCATGCGCGACTTCCGCCCGAACCTGATCCGCGACAGCGGCAACCCGCAGGCGAACCTCGAGGTCTCTTCCCCTTATGCGGGCGGCTATCTCTCCGCTTCGCTGACGGCCAAGACCGACAACTATCAGGACATCGTCCAGAAGCTGCCTGAGATCCGTTTCGACCTGCCCCAGCAGTCGATCGACGAGAGCGACTGGAACCGCCGCAGCTTCGTGAGCTTCGGCTACTTCTCCGAGCGCCCCTCCGCCGACCTCCCCCTCCCGAACTTCCAGACGGCCACCTTGGCCAGCGGAGCTTGGTCGACCGCCCGTCTCGACACCTATTTCGGAGTCAACCGCACCTTCGTCCTCAGCGACTGGCTGACGTTCAAACCTGTCGCCGGCGTCCGCGCTACGGGATGGTCCGAAGGCATCAACGGCACCGGCACCGCCGCCAAGGTCATCGCTCAGACCGGCTTCGACCTCGAAGGCCTCGCCACCGGCTCCTGGGACCTACAGGCAGATAAATGGGGCATCGACGGCCTCCGCCACAGCATCCGTCCCGTCCTGCAATACCGCGTCATGCCCGGCGCCGACCGCGACATGGGCACGTTGCCCCTGACGCAGCGCGCCGTCTCCACCTCCGCCCTGGAAGAAGTCGACCTCGCCGACCGCCTCGACCCCGCCTCCACCACCGACCGCCAGGTCGTCCGCTTCGGCCTGCGCAACACCGTCGAGACGCGCGACGCCAAGGTCGGCACCCGTGAACTGCTTCGAGCCGACCTCTTCGCCGACTGGCGCCAAGGGCCGACCGACGCCGAGACGGGCCGGAGCGACCTACAGTGCGCGATCAGCCTGACTCCCGCTCCTTGGGTATCCCTGAGCTCCGGCGTTCGCCTACCGAACGGCGGCGGCGCCCCGCTCGAGTCCATCCAGACCATCGCCTTCAACTCCGGCGACTTCTGGCGTACCAACCTCAGCTGGGTCGAACTCCGCGACATCACCGTGGCCCGCCAGCTCATCTGGGAAGGCCGCGTCACCCTCAATTCCGTCTACTCCCTCGTCGCCGTGCTCAATTACGACGCCTTGGCCGGCCAGACCACCTACGAGAGCGTCAGCCTCGTCCAACGGATCGCCAACTCCTGGGAACTGGAATACGGCGTCATGCAGCGTCTGGACCCTCTTAACAACGGCAGGAGCTCATTGGGCTTCCAACTGCGGGCCAGATTATTCAAGTTCTGAGCGTGACGGACACCCCTCCAGACTCCCCTTCGGTTCCCGAGGACGGCATCTTGCCGCCGGCCGACCTGCCGATCCGCCTCGACGTCTTCGAAGGCCCGCTGGACCTGCTGCTGTTCCTGATCCGCAAGAACGAGATCGATATCTACGACATCCCGATCGAGAAGGTCACCCAGCAGTACCTCGAGATCCTCCGCACGCAGGAGAAGGACAACCTCGAGCTCGCCGGCGATTTCTTCGTCATGGCCGCGACGCTGATGTACATCAAGAGCCGCATGCTCCTGCCGGTTGAAAGCCGCCCCGAAGAGGAAGTCGCCGCGACTGACGAGGGCCAGGATCCGCGCTGGGCGCTCGTCCAGCAGCTCATCCAGTATAAGCGCGTCAAGGAGACCGCCGCCATCATCCGCGGACTCGTCGACGACCGCCAAGGCCTGCTCAGCCGATACGTCGTCCAACCCCAGGGCGAGGACGCCGTCGTGCGACCCGTCGCCCCGGCCGACCGCATCGAACTTTGGAACACGTTCAACCTCGTCCTGCGTCGCCTCGCCGAACGCATCCAGCCGGGCAACATCACGACCGAGACCGTCACGGTTTCGGACCGCATGGAGACGATCCTCGCCCGCCTCGAATCCGAGAGCACCTTCGTCTTCACCAGCCTGCTGCCCGAGCGCCCGACCGTCGGCTACCTCGTCGCGACGTTCCTCGCCTGCCTGGAGCTCGCCCGACTGGGTAAGCTCAAATTGGAGCAGGACGCCTCCTTTGCCGAGATCAACTGCTCCAAGGCTGAGCCCACCGCTGCGCCGAACGCCGGCGAGGCGCTGGAAGGAAAGTCGGAATTCGACGAACCGACGGCTCCGACGGAATAAGCCGCGGGCTTGAAATCGCCGGCCTTCCGGACAGATTGGACCCATGGCTCGCGAAAAGCGTCCCTCCAACCGCCTGCTCGGCATCGGCCTCGACGGCCAGGATAAGCATAAGCGCATCACCCGCGGCGACGGCTTCAACCTCGTCGGCGGCTCCGAAGAGACCCACGAGCGCATGACCGAAACCGTCATCAAGACGAGCGAGGATCTGGGACGCAAGGGACGCACCATCGCCGACGCCCATCCGGAAGAACTCGCCGACCTCCTGCGCAAGCACGACCGCGGCGCCTGAGCGCAAAAAGGAGCCACAGACGGGTTGACTCACCTCTTTCGCAGGATTTGACTCCTTCTCCCCACAAATGAGCAACGAGCTGCCCCCTCCCCCGCCCCCTCCTCCTGCTGACGGTGATAATTCCGCGCCTCAGGCTCCTAAGCTTAAGCTCAACAAGCCTGTCGGCATCGTTCCTCCGCCTCCTCCCGCCCCTTCGGCCGACGCTGGCGCCGCCATTCCCGCCCCGGCGGCCGCCGCGACCGCCTCTGCGCCTCGCCCCGCCGTCGCCCCGACCGCCAACCGCTCCGTCGGCAATGTCGCCGCCGCGTTTGACGTCCTCGCCCTCGCGGCTTCCTTGGTCGGAGCAGTGCTCCTTGCGCTCGAACTCTTCGTCAAATCCAAAGGTTAAGCGTCTCTTTCATGGCCTCCGAACTCATCCTTAATC
Source organism: Opitutia bacterium (assembly GCA_947456525.1). Classification (GTDB taxonomy): domain Bacteria; phylum Verrucomicrobiota; class Verrucomicrobiia; order Opitutales; family UBA953; genus UBA953. Next base: position 6,553 of record CANGRI010000029.1, on the reverse strand, counting down.
TCGATAACTCAAACTTCGACGCCACCATCAAGGCGTCGACCGTCCCCGTCCTGGTGGACTTCTGGGCCACGTGGTGTGGTCCGTGCAAGCAGATCGGCCCGGTGCTCGATCAGCTCGCCGTCGAGATGAACGGCACCGTGCAGATCACCAAGGTCGACGTGGATACGAACCAGGCGCTCGCCCAGCAGCTCGGCGTCAACTCCATCCCCGCCCTGTTCCTGTTCAAGAACGGCGTCGTAGTGGATAAGATGGTCGGTGCCCGCCCGAAGGGTGACATCGCCGCCTTCATCAAGAAGCACGCCTGAGTCGGGCTAAAAGCCCAATAAGAAAGGCCCGGGATCGCTCCCGGGCCTTTTTGTTGCCGCTTGGTCCGAGGCCTTACTTGGCCTGGAGCGGATGTTCCTTCAGGAGGTCGGCCGGATTGTACTGTCCGCGGTTACCGATGGCCTTACGGATCTCGGCGACCTTGGTGTCCATCACCGGCTCGGCGTTGTTACCCCAAGCCTGGCGGACATACGTGGCGATATTGGCGACCTGCGCGTCCTTGAGGCCGGCGCCGATGTTCGGCATGTTGCCGTTATACTTCGCGCCGAGGACTTCGATCTCACCGGCGAGACCGGCGAGGATGGCCTTGATCATGCGTTCTTCCGAGCCGGCGACCCAAGGAGACTTGGCCAACGGAGGGAAGGCACCCGGGACGCCGAGACCGGTCGCCTGGTGACAGGCGGAGCAGTTCGCGAGGAAGAGCTTCTCGCCCTTGGCGGCATCGGGTTCGAACGCGACCGGACCGCCGGCAGCGGCGGCCTTGGGGGCGTTGAGGTCGAAGGCGGAGGGAGAGAACTCGGCGGAGTTGCGGGTGATGTAGAGGCCGGCCCAGAAGCCGAATCCGCAGAACAGGAAGACGATGAGGATCGGCGTCAGGGAGAAACCCTCGGTCGGCTCGTCCTTGTCGCGCGAGAGCTGCGAATGAACCTCCACGAGGCGTCCGTCGGAAGGGCCGTCGGAGCCAGCGCCGGAGGGACCCCGGCGGTTGCGGTTGTTATCAGGATGACGGTTACGGTCGTTCATGGGTTCACTGCTTCAGTTTGGCTTCCGGCGAGGAGTAATCCTGACGGAGGGATTTGAGGTAGGCCACCAGAGCGACGGCGCGCTCCGAAGGGACGATGCTCTTACCGTCGGCGGAGCGACCGTAGAGATACGAGTAAGACGGATGCGAGGCGGCGCCGCTGGAAGCGGGATCGCGGAGAAGGGCTTCGAGGTCGATCTTGCTGGTACGGGCTCCGTAGTTGGCGAGGTCCGGACCGATGCGGCGATCGCCGACAAGGACCTGCTTCTGCTGCGCGTAGTCGCGGGCGACGGAAGGACGGACACCGTAGCCACGGGCGATGTCGCTACCCTGCCCGGCCGGACGGACCTGCTGGGTGTGGCAGCTGACGCAACCGAGGGAGACGTAGACCGCGCGGCCCTGGATGGCCAGGCCGGGTTCGCGGGACGGGAAGAGCGGACCACCGTCTTCGGCGGGCGCGCGACCAAGCGAGCCAAGCTGGGCCTGGCTGCTGATGACCAGCGCGCCGAAGGGCAAGGCGACGGCCAGGAAGACGCCGGCCAGGAGAGTGTTGAGATTCTTCATGGTTGGTCCGGATTAGTCGTGGCGGCCTTCGGAGGCCGGAGCGGAAGATTTGAGGATCATGCCGAAAGCGTTGAGGGCGAAAGCGACGTGACCGACGAGCAGGAGCACCGCGGAGACGGTGAGCACGAAGTTCCAGGCGGAACCGGCCTTGACGACCTGTGGGAAGCCGACGGCGGCGTCAGCCAGCAACTTGCCTTCCTGCCAGCCGCCGAGCAGCAGGCCGGCCAGCGTACCGATGGCTCCGAGGGCGGTGGCCCAGAAGTGGACGTGGACGAGCTTGGCGGAGGGCCAGAGCGAACCCGTGAGACGAGGCAGCACGAAGTAGGCGGCGCCGAAGAGGACCATGGTCGCGAAGGCGTAGGTCAGCAGTTGCTCCTGACCGGCGGCGAAGGACGTGAAGCGGACCACGGCGTTGTAACCGCGGAAACCGAAGACCGCGTTGAGCACGCCGAAGAGCGTGAAGGCGATGGCACCGAAGCTCACGAAACGGAGCGTGGTGTCATTCCAGGCGCGGGCCCAACCGCCTTCGGAGGAAAGGGTGCCGTGGAAGTTGATCGCGGTGATGATCACCGGGACCATCAGCATGGCGCCGGCGACGACACCGACGGACTGGATCCAGAGCGGCACGGGGCCGCCGACCAGCGCGGCCGGACCGGTCCAGCCTGCGAAGAGGAAGAACGTCCAGAAGGCCACCGGGGCGAGATAGTAACCGCTGATGGTGCGGCCGAGCACCTTCGGCAGGAAGTAGTAGACCGCGGCGAGGGCCGAGGCGGCGACCCAGAGCAGCAGGAGGTTAGAGACGAACCAACTGTAGGCGATGGACTGCACGACGCCCGAGGCCGGCTGCCAGAGGACGAGCAGCTGCGCCAGCAGGTAGGACAGCGGGAAGGCGAACGAAGCACCCACCACGAACCACTGCGAGGCGAAGGTATGACCCGTGGGGCGGCGCGCGAAGGCGACAATCGGCCAGAAGCCGGCGAGCAGGAAGGCGACGGCCAGGACCGGACCGACTTCGCGGGGGAAATCAAGGAGACCGAAACCGGTCTGGTGACCGGCGAAGATCTGGACCACGCCGTAAGTGAGGGCGAGATTCCAGACCGCGCCGCCCAGGGTCGCGAGCCAGCCATTACGGAGCTCGAAACGTCCGAGCTGCGAAAGCAGCCAGAGGTTCAGGGCGAAGAAGGCGTTGAAGCCCCAACCGTAGACGAACAGGTTGCGCTGGACGGAGGCGATGTGACCGAAGGTGAAGACTTCGCAGTCGCGGAACGGGCCGCCGGCGACGGCACCCTGCTGGAGGGCGGCGACGACGCCAAGGACCGAAGCCGCAAGCAGCCAGATCACCGCGGAGACGAAGAAGAGGAGGAACGGGCCGCGGAGCTGGGCCTCGACGCGCGAGAGGCGCGAGTCACCTTCGGGGGGACGGCCCTGCGGGCGGCCGGAACGATTTTCCTGAGTCATCGGTTGAAGGAAGTGTGGGGATTATTTGAGGCCGAGTTCGGCGGTGGTCCAAGGAGCGGTGCGGCCGGCGGTGGCGGCGCGGACGGCCTTCACCTGGTCGACGGAGACCGGGTTGCCCTTGTTGCCGAAGCTCTGGCGGACGTAAGTAAGGACATCGGCGATCTCCTGGTCGTTCACGCCGGCAACAGGAGGCATCATGCTGTTGAAGGTCATGCCTCCGACGGTGATCGGGCCCATCAGGCCCTGGAGGATGAACTTGATCGGCAGTTCAGGATTGCCGACGATGATGGGCGTTTCGGCGATCGACGGGAAGACGGGCGGAAGGCCCTTCCCCGTCGGCTGATGGCAGGCGATGCAGGTACGCGCGTAGACCGCGGCGCCACGCTTCATCTGTTCGTCGGAAGCCTTCACGAAGGCGCCGGCGGCGACAGGAGCGACGGCGGGGGCCGGAGCCGGGCCCGCGGCGGCCTGGAGCTTCGCGACGACCTTGTTGTCGGCGACGATGAGGGCGGCGGCATCCTTGACCGGGATGCGATAGGTGCCGTCGGCGTTGCGGCCGGGCTCGTTGATCAGGGCGAGGCCCTTCTTCGTGTTCTCGGCGCGCAGGACCTTCTGGGCCGCACGGCGGTCGGCTTCGGCATTGGGAGCCTTGCGCACGGAGAGGTAGACGTAGCCCGTCACGATCAGCGCGGCGGCGGCGAAGCAGACGAGGCGCAGCCAGGCGGCGATCTGGCCGGGAATCAGCGGGCGATTCCCGGAGGAAGGTTGTTCACTCATGATAGTTGATGGACTCGAGAATGCGGGGGTCGTGGACCGGGATGGTCTCCTGCTTGGACGCGCTGCGCAGGAAGAGCGCGATGACGATGGCGCCGAAGCCGGCGATCGCGAGGAGGTCGAGGACGAGCGACGAGGTCAGGAAAGGCGTCACGACGAAACCTTCCGGGGCGGACTTATCGTAGACCTGGCGAGGCAGCGCGTTGAACCAAAGGTCGACGATGCCGCCGATCAGGATGATCCAGGCGACGGTCAGGAGGCGGCCGGCGACGATCTTCGTGCGGTAGAAGAGCAAGGAGAGGAACGGCAGCAGGAAGAAGCCGAAGATCATGTACATCGAGACGCCCCACCACTGGTTCTTGAGGCCGGTCGCGGGATCGAATTCGCGGATGTTATACCAGAAGGTCTCTTCCGGGATATTCGCGGTGTAGATGAGGAAGTACTGCGAGAAGCTGATGTAAGCCCAGAAGACCGTGAAGGCCAGCATGAGGCAGCCGAGGACGTGGCGGTGGGCCTGGTTGAGGAGGCCGTCAAGCCAGCCGCCGTTGGACAGCTTGTAGGTGAGGATCACCGTGACCGCGAGGGCCAGGCGGATCGAGAGGGCGAAGAACCACACGCCGTACATGGTCGAGAACCAGTGGTACGAAAGGGCCATCAGGCAGTCGAAGGCCAGCATGGTCAGCGTCACGGCCGAGAGCGGGATGCCCACGGCGGAGACGGCATGGAGGCGATGGGTATGACCGGCGGTGCGGTCGGTGTCCTGCGCGAACGACCAGCGGCGCAGCAGCGTGACGAGCACGCCGAAGACCAGGACGTAGAGGCTGATGCGGATGAGGAAGAACTTCTCGTTCAGGAACCAGCTCTTGGCCTGGAGGATCGGGTCATGGCCGACGGCGTGTCCGCTCGGCAGCACGTGCGCGGCGTCCGTCCAATCCCAGAGGGCGTGGCGGAAGCTCGTGCTGAAGGCCAGCGGAGCGACGCCCAGGACGATGACGACCGGGAGCGCGATGATGAGGAGTTCCCAGTTGCGGCGGACGATCGGAGCCCAGCCGGCGTCGAAGACGCGGGTGATCATCGTGAGCATCAGCATGCCGATCAGGACGGAGATCCAGAAGAGGGAGCCGACGAGGATGGAAAGGGCCTGACGGTTCTCGTGGTGGGCGACGCCGGCGCAGGCGAAGTACCAGAGGACGGCCATGGCGACGACGCCGGCGGCCAGGAATTTCTTCCAGCGGGCGGTCAGGGCGTGAGGCGAAGAAGAGCTCATGTGCGGATTACTTGATTTGGGCCTTCACGGCGGCGGGGACGAGGTCGGGCGGGCAGTTCTGGGAGAGCTGCAGGGCGCGCACGTAGGCGACGACGGCCCAGCGCTCCTCGGGGGAGAGCTTGTCGCCGTAACCCATCATGGTGTTCTTGCCGTTGGTGATGACGTCGAAGATCTGGCCGTTCGGGTAGGCGCGGATGATCGGCGTCTGGAGGCTGGCGATGGTCACGATGGCGGCGTCGCCTTCGATGGCGGAACGCACCTTCATGATGCCGTTGCCGTCGGCGGCCTGGCCGTGGCAGACGGCGCAGTAGATCTGGAACTTGCCGCGACCGACATCGAGCGTATTCTGGGTGACCGCGTAGTCGTTGAGCTTGCCCTTGGTGAAGCCGAGCGACTTCTCCGGGAAGCCGGAGAGGAAGGCGCCCTTGGCGTCCTTGCCGGTGACGAAGGAGGGATTCTGGGATTCGGCGCGCTTGAAGTCGGCCGAGAACACCTTCGTAGGCTCGAGGGCGTTGCCTCGGGCGACGGTGCCGGCGACGGGAGGACGGGCGTCACGGCCGTCGGCGAAGAAAGTGTTCTCCCCCTGGGCCTTGTACTTGTTCTGGTAGTCCATGTCGTCGAAGACATAGACTGGCGTGTCCTTGGACTTCTTGCCCTGGAAGCCGAGGAAGCTGATCGTGGCGACGACAGCGACGGCGAGGAATGCGAGATAGCGGCTCATGGGTGCGGATTAGTCGCGGATGACGGTGATCTCCTGGCCGCCGAGCGACTGGAGGAAGTTGCGCGACTCATCGAGGTGGAACTGCGGGTCGCGGGCCTCGAGGACGATCATGAAGGTGTCGTCGGACACGCGGCTGAAGTTCGGGAGTTCGAACAGCGGGTGGTTATGGCGCGGGAGGCGGTTGAAGATGAACTGGCCGAAGAAGGTGCCGAAGGCGGCGAACAGGATCGTGCATTCGTAGAGCACAGGGAACGGGAAGATCACGCTCCAGTAGGGCTTGCCGCCGACGATCAGCGGGTAGTCGTAGGAATTCGTGTACCAGGTGAGGAGGCAGCCGGTGATGAAGCCGGTGACGCCGCCCAGGAGGGTCAGGCGCGGCACGGGCGAGCGCGGCATGCCCATGGCCTGGTCCATGCCGTGGATCGGGAAAGGCGTGTGCACGTCCCAGTTCTTCCAGCCGGCATCGCGCACCTTCTCGGCGGCGTGAAACACGTCGGAGACCTTGCGGAAGGTGCAGGCCACGCCGTGGATGCGTTCGTTGCGTTCGTTCATGGTCGGGTTACGGCTGGAATCAGTGGGCGTGGGGGTCGGCCTGCGGCGCGACCATCTTCACCTCGGCCATGGGGAGCAGAGGCAGGAAGCGCACGAACAGGAGGAAGAGGACGGAGAAGAAGCCGAAGGTGCCGAAGAAGGTGAAGATATC
>CANGRI010000028.1 GCA_947456525.1 Opitutia bacterium | reverse complement strand
TCCTCGACGAAGGAGGCGGCGGCGGCGAGGCACGCGTTGGTCTTCTCAAGGTCTATGATCGAAACACCGTTGCGGTGATCGAAGATGTACGGACGGCTGCGGGGATTCCAGCGACGGGTCTGGTGACCGAAGTGGACGCCGGCATCGAGGAGGTCTTTGACTGTGATGTTCATGGTATTTTTTGGCTCCGTATCCCTTTTCCTGCAGAAGGAGGGGACATTGGATCAGGTATGACTGACTGGGTTTTGGTTTTATGTCCGAGGCGATCTGCGGTCGCTTCAAACGGTGGAAAGTGGGTTCAAACACCCCTCGAGGCCCGGTGCAAGCGGGAAAATCAGCCTAAAGGGCCTCCTTTGGAACTGACAGACTTCCCCAGCCTCCGCAGGTTCGGCGCAACGCGATGTCTTGGGCCTACCGGATACTCTTCCCCCTGCTGCTGATTCCGGCCCTCCCCTACTATGTCTGGCGAATGCTCCGTCGCGGTGGCTACGGCAAGGGTTTCAGCCAAAGACTTGGCTTTTTCCCTGAATTAAGCCCCAAAAGCCCGGGACGACGCCGTTTCTGGATCCAGGCTGTCTCGGTCGGGGAAATCGAAGCCATCGGCCCCCTTCTGCGTCAACTGAAGGCCACGGGGACCGCTGAGATCATCCTGACGACCACGACCAGCACGGGCTACCGACTGGCTCAGGACCGCTACGCCGACGTCGCAGACCGCATCGGCATCTTCCCGGCCGACCTCTGGCCCTGCTCCGCATTGGCTTGGCGGCGCATCCGCCCCGACGCGGCGATCCTCGTCGAAGGCGAACTCTGGCCCGAACACCTTGCCCAAGCCCGCGCCCGCGGCGTCCCGGCCTTCCTCATCAACGGGCGCATCTCGGACAAGTCGTTCGCGCGCCATCGGCGTTTCCGCAAACTGTCGTCCTACGTCCTCGGACATTTCCAGATGATCGCCGCAGGCAGCGAAGAAGACGTGCGGCGATTCCGCGAGCTCGGCTTCGACGCCACGCTCACCGGCAACATCAAGTTCGACGTCGCGAGCGACGCCCCGATGTCGGCCGACGAACGCACGCAGCTCCGCCGAGACCTCGGCTTCGGCAGCGATCCTCGCACGGTCGTGCTGCTCGGCTCCTCCACCTGGAAGGGCGAAGAGACGCTGCTGCTGCGCACCGTCCGCGACCTCCGCTCCGCCGGACGCGACGTCCGCCTGCTGCTCGTGCCGCGCCACTCCGAACGCCGCGCCGAAGTCGCCGCCGAAGCCAGCGCCAGCGGCCTCGCCTGGCATCAACGTTCGACCGGCGGCCCCGTCGCGCCGGCCGATACGGTCATCCACCTCGCCGATACCACGGGCGAGCTGCGTCGCCTCACGCGCGCCGCCGACCTCGCCTTCTGTGGCAAGACCCTTGCTCCGCACGAAGGCGGACAGACCCCGGTCGAATGCGCCGCGGCCGGCGTGGCGATCGTCTATGGTCCGCATATGTCCAACTTCCGCGACATCTGCCGCGGCCTCGAACAGGCCAAGGCCGCGCTGAAGGCCAAGGATGCCTCCGAACTGACCGGCCTGCTCCGCCGTCTCGTCGACGCATCCGACCTGCGGGACGACATGGGACGACGCGGAGCCGCCTGGCATCAGGGCAACCGCGGGGCGACCGAGCGCACGCTTGCGCTGCTGCAGGCCGTTCAGTCGGCCCGATAAGCCTCGCGCAGACGACGGGCTTCCTCGCGCAATTCGCCGCCGAGGATCATCTCGCGCGCCCGCTTGGCGCCGGCCGCAGGGTCGGCGCATCTGCCGGCGACCCAGAGCGCCGTGCCCGCGCTGAGACAAAGGGTATCCATGAGGCCGTCCGAGACTCCGCCCACGAGCAAGTCGCTGAACATCGCGATATTCTCTTCCGGCGTACCGCCGCGCAGGTCGGCAACGGCGCAGGCCTTGAAACCGAAATCGCCGGGCAACCAGACGGCGTCGACGGAGGCGAGCTCGCCGCAGCCGCGCACGCGGACTTCGCCGCACGTGGTGATCTCGTCCATGCCGCCGCCGGCTCGCGAATGCGTCACGAGGCCTCGCTTCACGCCGAGTTCGCCCAGCGTGGTCGCGAGCGGCTCCACCCAGCGTTCGTCATAGACCCCGACGACCATGTGCGCCGGCCGGGCAGGATTGATCAGCGGACCGAGCACGTTGAACACCGTCTTCGTCCCGCTCTCGGCGATCTTCTTGCGCACGCCTAGGACCGCCTTGAAGGCCGGATGGAATGCCGGGGCGTATAGGTAACAGAAGTTAGCCTGCGTGAGCCCGCGGAGCAGCTGCGCGTCCGTGGCGTCGAGCACGACGCCGAGGCCGGCGAGGAAGTCGGCGCTGCCCGACTTGGAGGTGATGGACCGGTTGCCGTGCTTGAGCACCGGGACGCCGGCGGCGGCCACGATGAGCCCGCAGGCCGAGGAGATGTTGAAGCTGCCCGAGCGGTCGCCGCCCGTGCCCACGATATCGATGCCCTGAGCCGGCCAGGCGCCGAAGTCGACGCGTCGGGCGAGGTCGCGATAGGTCTTGGCGAAGCCGGTGACTTCGGCGGCGGTCTCCCCCTTGCGCGTCAGGGCCAGCAGGAAGGCCTCCTTGGTCGCATCGGCGACCTGCGCATCGGTCATCGCCATGGCCGCGTACGCGGCTTCGTCCGGGGCGAGGTCGCGTCCGGCCGACATCGCGGCGGTCAGGGCTGAGAGATCCGAGGCCATGCCGGATTAGCCACGCTCGGGGGCCTCGGGACAAGGGCATTTTCGCCACAAGGGGTTTGCAACGCGGGAAAAGCACCCAATGATGGACCCTATGGACGATGGCGACCACCCCCAGGGCGACTTCGACGGATCCGGCAACGCCTCTTGGGGCGAAGCCGACTGGGCCGGCTACCTCCAACGCAACGACCTCGAGGTCGGACGCTTCCTTTCCTATTACACCGAGGTCAAGGACCTGCCTGACCGGCTCGACGTGAGCGCCCGTCGCATGGGCTGGGAGAACGCCGACTGGGCTCCGGGCGACGGACCGGAAGAAGTGAACGACGCCGAAGACGAAGGCCCAGACCTCCCCTATTGCATCCACCAGCATCCGGTCTACGTCGTGGCCCGGGCGCTGAGCCTGCAGCTCACGCACTCCTTTCAGCGCCTATGCGTCGCCGCCGGTCCGCAGATCACCGCGGTCGATGCGGCTGACATCATGCTGTCCTTCTGGGACGCCCAGCACCAGATGATCATGGCGATCAACGCCACCGACACCGGCGACCTACCCCTCGCCTTGGTGCACATGAAGCGCGCCCTGGCCGCGATCAACTATTCGATCGGACTCACCGCCGGCATCCCCAGCGGCGCACGTCTCTCCGCCGCCGAAGCCGCGCAGGACATCGAATCGACGCTGTTCGACCTCCGCGAAGTGTGCCTTCGCGTGATGGCCGACTGTCGCTGGGACGGGAAGAAGAAGTAAGGCCTCAGGCCTCGCCCTTCTTGTCCTTGGCCATGAACTCGATAAGCCGGTCGCTGAACTCCTTGGCGGAGTCATGGCCCATGCCACGCAGGGCCTGCACCATCGCGGCCACCTCGACGAGGCGGGCCATGTCGCGTCCCGGCCGGACCGGAATCGTCATGTGCGGCACCTTGCGGCCGAGGATCTCGAAGGTCTCTACCTCGAGGCCGGAGCGCTCCTCGTCCATGCCAGGCTGCCACAGCACGAAGGTGACCACGAGGTCGACGCGTTTCTCACGCCGTACCGAGCGGATGCCGAAGATCGAGGCGACGTTGATGATACCGATGCCGCGGCATTCCATGTAGCCGCGGTTAAGCTCCTTGGAAGTGCCCTGAAGCTCGCGGTCGCCGATCAGCGTCACGATGACATAGTCGTCGGCCACGAGCGAATGGCCGCGCTCGATGAGCGCCAAGGCGCACTCGCTCTTGCCGACGCCGGAAGCGCCGCGCAGGAGCACGCCCACGCCCTTGATATCGACCAAGGTGGCGTGGAGGTTGGTGCGGGGGGCGAACTTCTCCTCGAGGAGAACGGTGGCTTCGGCCGAGAAATCCTTGGACTTCAGCTGGGTGCGGATCAGCGGGACGCGATGACGGTCCGAGATGCGGAGCAGCAAATCGTCGACCGGCAGGCCGCGCGAGACGACGACGGCCGGGATCTTCTTGAAGAAGACGTCGTTGAGCAGCTTCTCGCGCAGCGGAGCGCTCTGGTCCGAAAGGTAGGCCATCTCACCCGCTCCGAAAAGCTGGAGGCGCTTATGGGCGAATTCCTTGAAGTAGCCGGTCACCGCCAGGGCGGGACGGTTCAGCGACTTCTCCGCGATCATGTTGTCGAGGCCCTGCTCGCCGGCCAGGAGCTCCATCTGGAGCATGTCCTTGAAGGAATCGAAGAACTCGCGGACGGAGACGGATTCCGGACGGGTATCGGGAGCGGGGTCGGACATGGCGTCAGAGTTTGAAGCTTTCGCCCAGGTAGTGGCGACGGCTCTCGGGATTGTTGACGATCTCGGAGGGAGTGCCAGACACAAGCACGCGGCCTTGGTGGATGAGGTAGGCCCGGTCGACGATCGACAACGTCTCGCGGACGTTATGGTCAGTGATCAGGATGCCGATGCCGCGTTCCTTGAGCTTGCGGATGATGGATTGCACCTCCGCGACGGAAATCGGGTCCACGCCGCTGAAAGGCTCGTCCATGAGCAGGAAGCGGGGCTTCGTGGCGAGGGCGCGGGCGATCTCAAGGCGGCGGCGTTCGCCACCGGAAAGCGTGAAGGCCGGCTGGCGGGCGAGTTTCTCGAGCCCAAGCTCAGTGAGCTGTTGCGCGGTACGGTCGCGGCGTTCGCGCTCGTCGAGGTCGAGCGTCTCGACCACGGCCATGACGTTTTCCCAGACGGTGAGCTTACGGAAGACGGAGGCTTCCTGCGGCAGGTAGCCGACCCCGTTGCGGGCGCGCTGCCACATGGGCATCGCGGTGACGTTGCGACCATCGAGATAGACGCGACCATGCGTGGCCGGGATCAGCCCGACGACCATGTAGAAGGTCGTCGTCTTGCCGGCTCCGTTGGGGCCGAGCAGACCGACGATCTCGCCGGCCTGAAGGGTCAGGCTGACGTCCTGGACCGCGACCTTGGCGTCATAATGCTTAGCCAAGGCCTGCGCCCGGATGACGCCCTTCTCGCTCATTTCGGCCATAGGGATAGGAGGATGCGGTCAGCGTCCGTTGTCGAGGTTTTTGACCTCCGGCAAGGTGAAGTCGCGCCCCAGGAAGATCTTCGGACGGACGACCTGGCCCGGGTTGGCATCATCGGGCGCCGACTCCATCCGCCAGGCGCGCGTGGCGAGATCATAGGTGACCTCCTTGGCCGGCACGCCTTCGTTGCCGAGCTTGTCCACGATGCGGGCGTCGCCGAGCAGACGGGCGGTCCCCTTCTCCGGCTGCATCTCAAGCGTACGACCCTTGGCCGTGCTTCCACCGGCGACCACGACGACGTTGCCGCGGCCGACGATCTGACGGGCGATGAGATGGCCGGCCTTGTCGGGCGCAGCCATGCCTTCGAGCAGGTCACATGTCGCATCGGTCGCCTCCGAAGTCATCGCCACGGCGCCACGTAGGAAGAACTTGGTGAGCCCGGGTGACGTCAGGACCTCGTGCGCATCGGCGACGAACTCCACGTTCTTGCCACCGGCGGAGGTCATGAAGAGATGCGGGCGCGTCGGGCCGGCGCCGCCGGACAGCGTCAGCAGCCGCGGACGGCCGGACAGGGCGTCCTTGGTCAGCACTTCCTCGATCTGCACCGACGGCGTCAGGTCGATGCGCTCGGCGGCGCAACGCAGGCCGGGCTGGGCATAACGGACATGGCCGGAGAGGATCGCCTTGTTCAGCTCGTACTCGGACTTCTTCTTGGGGTTGGGCGTCGCGAACGCGACCATCTGGTCGGACTCGGTGGTGATCGCTCCGGAGACGTAATGAACGGCTCCCATCAGTTCGGCCTGCATCGCCCCGTCCTCGGTGACGACGACGACCTGGTTGGCTTCGGCCAAGCCGGGCGCGACGCCGACTTCGCCCGCCGGCAGACGGATCGCGGCGCGGACTCCCGGGCCGGAGCGCACCTCGATGCGGTCCTTCAGGGCGTCGGTCCGGATCGAGGAACCGGCGGCTTCTAGGCCGCGCGCCTCGCGGATACGCGGGAGCCCTTCGAGGTCGAGGACCCGCTTGGCCCGATCCCAACGGGCCTTGCCGGCCTCAAAAGTATTGCCCTCGAGCCGGCCTCTCACGCCGCCTTCGCCGACCAGCAGGCTGGACCCGTCGCGACCTTCCGTGGCGACGAGACGACGGGCCGTCAGGTTGGATTGGGCCGAGAGATAGGAGGCGTTGTCCTGGACTTCGACCTGCGAAGTGCCTGCGGCGGCGTCGCGGCGGATCGTGACGAGTTCGCCGGCCAGGTCGGCGGCATCCTGCTGCTTGCGCTGCTGATGGAGCTTCACCTGCTGGCCGTCTCCGGCGAAGAGTTGCGTGAGGCCCAGCTTAGGCTGATGACGAAGGCGTTGCGCCGTCCCCTTCAACTCAGGTTCCTCGAGTTCGACATGGCCGACGAGTTCCGCCGAATCGTCCTTCGGATCGAAGGTCGCGCCATCGCCGCGCAAGGTCTGCTTATCGAGGACGCGCACCACGCGACCGGAAGCCACGACCGAACGGCAAGTGGCCTCGCCGCCGGGGCCATCCGCGACCAGGCACTCCAGCCGCTCGCAGGTCGTTCGTTCGCCGAAACGCTCCGCGACGACGCCGCCCTGGAAAACCATCAACGTGCCCCCTTCGGTCGGCGACGCATCCATGCGAGGCGCGCGCAGGCGCAGACGGCGGGAGAGCGGCTTGGCGAGGTCGAGCTCAGCCACGACGTCGGCGAGGATGGCGAAAGTGTCCCCCTTGGACGTCGAACGCCAGCTCCAGCCTTTGCCGGTGAGATTGTAGGCCGGAGAGGAAGATTGGACGACGCCGACGCCCTGGGCGGAACGCCGCGCGGGGATCATCGTGCCGTTCGGGCTCGTGAAGACGGCCCACGGCTTGCCGGCGCGGAGGGACTGGACCTTGATGACATCCATGTCCCACACGCCCGGGTCGGCGGTCGGGTGCATGAACTTGGCGGTAGCTTCCCAGACCTTCTCGGCCTTTTCGTCTTCGGAGAAGCCGGAGAAAGAACCTCCGACGACCTGCCGGAAGGAGACATCTTTCTGCTGTGCCATAGCTCCCGCGGCCAGGAAGAGGCAGAGAAGGACGGCTCGCATGGCCCTTATGACACCCAGCGGCGATGGCTTATCAAGCGATTATGCCTTAGCCACCCGCGGAAACGGCCGGTCCGCGACGAAGGCGGGCATTTCGGCGGAAGGCAGCACCTCGCCGACGACGAGCGGATAACCCGCGAGGAATTCGGCGGCAGGGAGCATCTTGCCGCCCGGACGCTGGAGATGGGAGATGAGCAGGGAGCCGCGCCCGCAGGCGATCCGCACTCCGGCGCGATCGGCGGCGACGATGGCGCCCGGGGCGCCGGCGACGTCGCCGTCCTCGGCCGTCGCCGCGCCGACCTTGATCAGCGACGCGCGGTGCTCGAAGGTCGAGCCAGGCCAGCCCTCGACGGCAAGGATGCGATGGCAAAGTACGGCGGCGGGCTGACGGAAATCCAACGGCGCGTCGGCACGGGCGAGGCGACGGGCGTAGGTGACCTTCGACTCGTCCTGCGGCACGGCGACGGAAGCGCCGGCGAGCACCGCGGGCAAAGCGGCGGAAGCCAGTTCGCCGGCGAGCACGCCCAGCCGCGCACGAAGCGCCGCCCTGCCCTCGCCTGGTCGGATGAAGGTCTTGGACGCGGCATGGATGGGCCCCGCATCGAGTTTGCGGACCACCTGCTGCATCGAGACGCCGGTCTCGGCCAGACCGAGCGCGAGCGCGCCTTCGACGGGCGTCGCCCCACGGAGTTCCGGCAGGAGCGAGCCATGGAAATTCACGAAACCGAGACAGGTCGCCGCGAGGAAGTCATCCTTCAGCAGCTGACCGTAGGCCATGACCACGCCGAGGTCGGCCCGCAAGGAAGCGAGGTGCGCCGCATCGGCGGCCTCGAGTTTTTCCGGCTGCAACAGGTTCAGGCCTTCGGCGCGCGCCCAAGCGGCCACCGGATTCGGACGGACCTCCTGGCCACGGCCTGCCGGACGATCGGGCTGCGAGTAGACGGCCACCACCTCGGTGTCGGGCAAGGCGCGGGCCGCGGCGAAAGCCGGGAGCGCGATCTCATCCGAACCGAGCAGGACCAATCTCCGGGGCATGCTTTACTTGCGAGCCTGGCGCGCGGCGCGGCCTTTCAGCGAACGCGGCTTATCCCAGCGGGTGAAGGATTTCTTGCGGACGGGACCGGCCTTGCTGCGCGGGTTCTTGGACTTGCCGAGACGCGGACCGGAAGGACCGATCGCCTTCTTCGGCGTCGCGTCGATGACGGCCTTGCCGGACACCTTGGCCAGCGGCTTGCGGACTTCGCCCTCTTCGGGCAACGGAGAACCGGCGGCGGCGCCGGGACCGCCGGCGCGACGGCCCGTCTGCTTGGGCTTGCCGACGATATCGAGGAAGAGCGGGACGCCCGAGAGGTCGAAGCTCTCGTGCACGCCCTTCACCAGGAAGCGCTGGTAGGCGTCCTCGAGGCGTTCTTCGGAATTGCAGAAGAGGCGGAAACGGATCGGACGCTTCGAGACCTGCGTCACATAGTAGCACTTGAAGCGCTTGCCCGAGACCATGCGCGGCGGGCGCTTGATCATCAGGTCCTGCACGACGCGGTTGAGTCGGCCGGTGGAGATGGCGGTACCGGCTCGGACGAAGACGCCTTCGGCGGCATCCAGCATGTCCTCGGCGCGGAGGCCCGTCTGGGCGGAGACGAACAGGATCGGCGGCTCGGGCAGGAAGAAGAGCTCCCGGCGGATGGCCGAGCGGAACTTCGCGCGGAACTCCTCTTCGTCCTCGAAGCCGTCGATGTTCTTCTCACGGAAGGCCTTCTTCGCGAGGTCCCACTTATTGACCACCAGGACGATGCCGCAACCGAGGAGCGCGAGCTCGCCGGCCAGCTGCTTGTCGATGCGCGTCACGCCCTGGCCGGCGTCGAGCACCAGGAAGACCACGTCGGTCTCGGCCAGGATCTCGTCGGAGCGGACCTGCGAGTAGAAATCAAGGGTGTCGCGTTTGTTGGCGGTGCGACGGCCGGCAGTATCGACCAGCGAGAACTTGGCGAACGAACCGTCGGCCTTGGCGCGGGAAAGTCCGGCGCGGACCGGGTCGCGGGTCGTGCCGGCGACTTCGCTGACGATCAGGCGCGAGGCGCCGAGGAGACGATTGCCGAGCGAGCTCTTCCCGACGTTCGGGCGGCCGGCGAGGGCGAGGCGGATCGGACGCGGGCCTTCTTCGCGCGGCGAGGTAGGCTCAGGTCCAAGCAGCTTGATGATCAGGGCCTGCAGCTGCGGGATGCCGCGACCATGTTCGGCGGAGATGAGCAGAGGCTCGCCGAAACCGAGGGCGAAGAACTCGGACATCAGTCCGTCGCGCTCCTCGGTGTCGGCCTTGTTGGCGACGACGAGGACCTTCTTGCCGGCCTGACGGAGCTTCGCGGCGACTTCGAGGTCGAGCGCGGCGCACCCTTCGGAAGCGTCGACGACGAGAAGCACGAGGGCGGCGGCGGCGAGGGCGAAGTCGACCTGCTCCTCCACGGCGTCCGCGATGATCTTGGGGGTCAGCTCGGCGCGATAAAGGCCGATGCCGCCGGTATCCATCAGGGTGTAGCGGCCTTCGAAGACGTCGGACGTGATGAGGTCGCGCGTTACCCCCGGCTGGTCGTGCACGATCGAGATGCGGCGGCCCACCAGACGGTTGAAGAGGCGGCTCTTCCCGACGTTGGGACGGCCCACGATGGCTACCGCGCGGGAAATTTCAGTGTTCCGTTCCATGGGACGACAGTCAGGGCTACCCGCCCGCCTAGCAAGCAAGGATGCGTCAGCGACGCGGGATGGTGTCCAAGAAGCGGGCGATACGCTCGCCGGCCTCATGGATCTTCTCGTAACTGGTCGAGAAAGAGGCACGGCAGAAACCGGCGCCGGCCGCGCCGAAGGCGGTACCCGGGACCATCGCCACCTTCTGCTGCTCGAGGAGCTTCTGGGCGAAGGTCATCGAATCCATGCCCGTGGAGGTGATGTCGGGGAAGGCATAGAAGGCGCCGCGCGGGAGGTGGCACTTCAGGCCGAGCTCGTTGAAACGGCGGACGATGAAGTCGCGGCGTTCGCGATACTTGTCGCGCATGTGGAGCATCGAATCACGGCCGTTGCGGAGCGCCTCGACGGCGGCCTCCTGGCTCATGATCGGGGCGCACATGATGCCATACTGGTGCACCTTGAGCATGCCGTCGATGACGGCGGCGGGACCGCAGGCATAGCCGATGCGGAAGCCGGTCATCGCGAAAGCCTTCGAGAAGCCGTGCAGGAAGATGGTCCGCTCGCGCATGCCGGGCAAGGAGGCGATGGACACGTGGTCGCCTTCGAACGTGAGTTCGGAGTAGATCTCGTCGGAAGCGACCAGGAGATCCTTCTCGATGGCGAACTTGGCGATGGCCTCAAGCTTGGCGCGGTCGGCGGTGCCGCCGGTCGGGTTCGTCGGGAAGTTCAGGACGAGCAGCTTGCAGCCCGGCTGCCAGGCGGCGCGGAGCGCGGCCGGATCAAGGGCGAACTGGTCGGCGGAAACGGTGCGGATGGGAATGGCCTCGGCGTGGCAGAGCGTGACGCTCGGCGCATAGCTCACGTAGCAGGGTTCGTGATAGAGGACCTTGTCGCCGGGGTTCAACGTCGCGCGCAGGAGGATGTCGAGGGCTTCGGAGACGCCGATGGTGCCGAGGATCTCGGTCTCAGGGTCGTATTCGGGGCCGTAGTTCTTGGCGACGTAGCGGGAGATCTCCTCGCGGAACTGCTGCGTGCCGCGGTTATCGGTGTAGGACGTGCGCCCCTTCTCGAGCGAAGAGATCGCCGCCTCGCGGATATGG
Organism: Opitutia bacterium; assembly: GCA_947456525.1. GTDB lineage: Bacteria > Verrucomicrobiota > Verrucomicrobiia > Opitutales > UBA953 > UBA953. The sequence continues at coordinate 9,271 of CANGRI010000028.1, read as the reverse complement.
TAAGGCGTGACGAAGTCAGGCTCGCCGATGCCGAGGGACACGGCGTCCTTCATCTTGGACACGATGGCGAAGAAGTCACGGATGCCCGACTTGGGCAAGGTCGCGACATGTCGCGCCACGAAACGGCCGGAAGAATCCATGGTCAGGTGCGGCTCAGGGGCTGACCGAGGGCTGGTCGCGGCGGGAACCTTCGGCGTTCACGATGAAGCCGTCCTTCTTGTAGGCGCGGAGGAAGAAATGGGTGGAGGTGCCCTGCACGCCGTCGATGCGGGCGAGGCGCTCATGGACGAAGCCGGCCACCTTGTAGAGGTTGTCGGCCGTGACGACGACGAGGAGGTCGTAGCCGCCGGACATCAGGTAACAGCTTTCCACCTGCTCGAAGCTGGAGATGCGTTCGGCGATGCCGTCGAAACCGCCGACGCCTTCGGTGCGGATCTTGATCTCGATGACCGCGCGGACGCGGTGCTCGGACTCGTAGCTCGGGTTCAGCACCGGGCGCATGCCCAGCAGCACGCCCTGCTTGCGCAAGGCTGCGAGCTCACGGTCCACGGCTTCGGCGCCGAGGCCGAGGATCTTGCCGATCTGGGCGGTGTCGAGGGCTTCCCCGTCGAGGATGAGCTTGAGTACGGAGTTCATGGCGGAAATCAGGCCTGCTTGAGCGCGCGGCGGGCGCGGACGGCGGCGGCGAGGCCGTCGAGGACCGGGATGGTCTCCTGGAAGGAGATGCAGGCGTCGGTGATGCTGCAGCCGTAAGTGGAGGCGTCCTTGCCCTTCCAGTCCTGACGGCCTTCGACGAGGTGGCTCTCGATCATCACGCCGGCGATCACGCGTGAACCCGCGGCCACCTGGGCGGCGATGTCCGCGGCGACGAGCGGCTGGCGGCGATGGTCCTTGGAGCTGTTGCCGTGGGAACAATCGATGACGAGGCGGGAGGTCAGGCCGGCCTTCTGGATGCGGGCCGCGGCGTCAGTGACGAACTCGGCGCCGTAGTTCGGGCCGGTGCGGGAACCGCCGCGCAGGATGATGTGCGCGTCCGGATTGCCGGAGGTCTGGAAGATGGCGACGATGCCCTCCTTCGTGACGGACGGGAACCAGTGCGACGAGCGAGCCGAAAGGCAGGCGTCGACGGCGACCTGGATCGAACCATCGGTGCCGTTCTTGAAACCGACCGGCATCGACAGGCCCGACGCGAGTTCGCGATGGATCTGGCTTTCGGTGGTACGGGCGCCGATGGCGCCGTAGGACACGAGGTCGGCCACGTATTGCGGCGTGATCGGGTCGAGGAATTCGGTCGCGGCCGGCAGGCCCATCTCGGCGATCTGCGCGAGCAGGCCGCGGGCGAGGCGCAGGCCGTCGTTGATGCGGAACGAGCCGTCGACCTGGGGGTCGTTGATGAGGCCCTTCCAGCCGACGGTCGTACGGGGCTTCTCGAAATAGACGCGCATGACGACCAAGAGGTCGGCGGCATGCTTCTTGGCCTCTTTCTGGAGGAGGGCGGCATACTCCAAGGCGGCCTTGGTATCGTGCACCGAGCAAGGGCCGACGATGACCATCAGACGGTCGTCCTGACCGGAAATCACCTTGGCAGCGTCCTTACGGGCGGTGGTCACGACCTCGGTAGCCTTCTCCGACGCAGGCAGATCCTGGAGCACGAGGGCGGGAGTCAGCAGGGGGTGCTGGCTGCGAATGCGAAGATCGTCCGTATTGTGGTACATCGGGTGAAAGGCCTTTCCCTGTGGGAAAAGTGGGTAAATGAAGGGGTCTGAAGCCCCGGTGTCAATGACGCGTCCCGTGTTGACGCGAGGGGCTTGCAGTATCAAAAGTGTCTCAAATCGGCATGCCTAAGCCCATCGCCAGCGAATCGCCGGAGCAATCCGGAGCCTTCCGGGCGTTCATCGCCCAGCAAGGCCTGCGCGCCACCCGCCAACGCATGGCGGTCTTCGAAGCGGCCCGCACCATCCAAGGGCACTATACGGCGGAAGACCTCCTCAAGAAAGCCCGCTCCCTCGACCGCAGCGTCTCCCGCGCCACGATTTACCGTGCGATTCCCCTGCTCATCGGCAGCAGCGTGATCCGCGAGGTCGATGTCGGCCGCGACCACAAGTACTACCTCGCCGAGGCCGGCAGCGCGACCTTCCGCGCCCAGCTCATCTGCGAGAGCTGCGAGACGATCGTCGAAGTCGAAGCCCCGTTCATGGAGTGGTACGGCAAGGCCGTGGCCGCCAAGCACGGCATGCGTCCCATCTCCCAGAAACTCCAGGTCACCGCGCTCTGCGAACGTTGCCAGAAGCGCAAGACCACCCGCCCATGAGCACCTATCCCTCCGCCTCCGTCTTCCCTCCCCTGCCCGTCGGCGGCACGCCGCTGTCCGACCTGCAGAAGGAAGTCCTCGCCCTCAAGAAGGCGAAGGACGCCATCATCCTCGCCCACAACTACCAGTGCGAGGACATCCAGAACGTGGCCGATTTCGTGGGTGATTCGCTCGGGCTCGCGTACAAGGCCGCCGAAGCGAAGCAGTCCACGATCGTGTTCTGCGGCGTGCACTTCATGGCCGAGACGGCCAAGATCGTGAACCCGACGCGCCGCGTGCTGCTGCCCGACATGGAAGCCGGCTGCTCGCTCGCCGACTCCTGTCCTGCCTCGAAGCTCGCCGCCGCCAAGGCCGCGGACCCTTCCCTCTACGTCGTCGCTTACATCAATTGCAGCGCCGCGGTGAAGGCGCTCAGCGACGTCATCGTCACGAGCGGCAACGCCTCGAAGATCGTCAGCCGCGTGCCGGCCGACCGGAACATCCTCTTCGTGCCCGACCAGAACCTCGGCCGCTGGGTCTCCGGCAAGACCGGCCGTTCGATGCAGCTCTGGCCGGGCAACTGCTACGCCCACGTGCAGTTCACCCCGGGCGCCCTGCTCCGGACCAAAGCCGCCCACCCCGGGGCGCCCGTCGTCGCCCACCCCGAGTGCACCGAAGCCGTGCGAGAGATGGCCGACATGGTCTGCTCCACCGAACTCATGGTCGGCTGGTGCAAGCAGCAGACGGCCGAAACGATCATCATCACGACCGAATCGGGCATGATCCATCGCCTCCGCAAGGAAGTCCCGGGCAAGACGTTCGTCGCCGCGCCGACCGACCGCTGTTCGTGCAACGACTGCCGGTTCATGAAGATGAACACGCTGGCCAAGGTCCGCGACTGCCTCCGCGACGGTTCGCCCGAAATCCTCATGGAGGAAGCAGTCCGCCTGGCAGCCGAAATCCCCCTGCGCCGCATGCTCGAGTGGAGCAAATAAGGCCGGAACGACGCTTTTTATTAATGTTTATAGGGTGAATATCTTTTACAGAAGTTTGACAATTCGGAATATTATAAAATATTGAGGGGGTCGGTGACGCTTTATTCATAGATTTGTCGCCCCCATCATAAACCACCCCTCATATCTTTCATGAAAATCGACCTCGATCCCTCCGCCTTCACCTCGAAAGACGCCTACGTCCGCGCCGCCCTCTCCAAGGCCCGCGACCTGGCCGTCCAGGCCTGGGAAGACGAGCACAGCGAACGCCAGTCCCTGATCGAGCGCGAAGTCGCCGGCCTCTCCAAACCGGAGCTCGCCAAGCGCCTGATCAAGCTGCTCTCCCGTCCGAACCGCGCCCGAGCCCAGATCTCGGACAGCATGCGCGCCAAGGCCCAGAACATGCGCAAGAAAGGCGCCCCGGTCCGTGAGATCGCCGCTGAGCTCGGCATCTCGATCCCGTCAGTCTACAACATCACCAAGGACTAACCTTGCCCGCCATTCCCGCTTCGCCGAAGGTGTCGGCGATGCAGGAATGGAATCTCGGCGATCCGTCGAAAGCCCCCGCCCGGGCGCCCTTGGCCCGCGGCGGGAAGCTGGACGCCCCGCACCTGATCGCAGCCTACCGGGCCGGGATCTTTCCGTGGTATTCCGCGGGTGAGCCGGTGAAATGGTGGTGCCCGGACCCGCGCTTCGTGATGCGCCCTTCCGACTTCCGCCTGACGGACAGCCTCCGCAAGACCATGCGCAAGCTAGGCTGGCAGGTGACCTTCGACCGGCAGTTCGAGACGGTGATGCGCCGATGCTCCGAAGTCCCCCGCCCCGGCCAGGATGGGACTTGGATCACTGAGGAGATGATCGCGGCCTACTGCGAACTGCACCGCCTAGGCATCGCCCATAGCGTCGAAGTGAGCTGGGAAGGACAGTTGGTCGGGGGGCTCTACGGCGTCGCCCTCGGCCGGCTCTTCCACGGCGAATCGATGTTCCACCTGAAAGCCGACGCCTCGAAGGTCGGCTTCGCCACGCTCGTCGCCCGACTCCAGGCCTGCGGCTACTTCCTCATCGACTGCCAGGTGCCCACGCCGCACCTCGCCAGCCTTGGGGCCTTCGCCGCCGACCGGTCCGAATTCCTGGAAGTGGTGAAGCGGTACCGCGACGAGCCGCCCGCAGGCGACGCGTTCGCGGCTATTCCGGCTTCGGACGCGACTTGAGCAGCGCGCGGGCCTCGCGTTCGTAGACGCGCTCGACGATCACGCACAGCTGCTGCAAGGACCGTCCGTCGGTATAGACGGCGATACCGGCCTTCATGTAGGCCTGCTCGCGCTTCTTCATCAGGTCGCGGATCTTCGACTCAGGATCGTCGCCCTTGAGCAGCGGTCGGCGGGAATTACCGGCGGTCCGGCGCAGGATGGTATCCACCGAGGCGAAGAGCGTGATGACGATGCCCTTCGAACGGACGAGTTCGCCCATGCCGGGAGGGACGACCAAGCCGCCGCCGCAGGCGATGACGGCGCCATGCTCCGGCAGGAGGCCTTCCACGACCTTCCGCTCCAGCGCGCGGAAATGCTCTTCGCCGTGTTCGGCGAAGATGTCGGCGATCGAAGCGCCGGCCAGTTTCTCGACGAGTTCGTCGGTATCGTAGAAACGGCGGCGCCAGCGCTTGGCCAGCTGACGACCGAGCGCGGACTTCCCCGTGCCCATGAATCCGGCGAGGATCAGGTTCGGGGAGTCATCCTTGTTCGCGACGGGCGCCATGCGGACATAGCAAGCCCCTGCCCGCCTCTCGGCAAGCGACAAGCGACGGGGGATTACTTAGCCGGCAAGGCGTCGAGCGCAGCCTTCACCTTGGGCGCAAGGCGCTCGGAGAGACCCTGCGAAGCCTCCGTCAAGACGGTACGGTCGGCCTCGGCGAACAGCTTAGGCACCGTGGCCCAGGCCGCCTCGGTCAGCTCATTGGCCGGCCCCTTGAGCAGCGGCAGCATCTTCGACCTGATGGCGAGACGCGTCTTGCCCTGACTCTGGACCCGCACGAGCACGATCCGAGCCCAAGCGGCCTTGGCGGCGAGCGAAGCGCCCTCCGGGTCGGTCGGCAGGAGCTTGATGGCGAGGTAAGCCGGAAGACGCAGGATTTCGTCCTCGACCTCCTGCACCTGCGACCGCTGCGTCAATTTGAACAGACGCTCCCAGAGGATCGGAGCGGCGGCGATGCCATCGATGCGGCGCAACAAACGATTCGCACGCTGGGCGGTCGGGAAATCTTCGGAATGAGCCAGCGTCACGAGCTCCTTGGTGCTCAGCGGGTACTCCTCCTTCGGCCGACGCTGGTCGAGCTGACGTTCGAGCTGTGCCAGCTTGGTCTCGGGAGTGGTACCTTCAGGCGCCTCGTATTCGTTGGGCTGCTTGGGATTGAGGGGAATGTGCTTCACGTAGTCCGGATCCAGCAGGAGAATCTGGCCGAGCGCGGCCTGGACCTCGGGATCATCGGAAGCCTTGGCGGCGGCGCTGACACGGCCGAACCAGGCCTTGGACTCGGGCGAGACCTTGGCGAACGTGCGTGCGCGATCGAAGATCGCCTGCTGGGCGGCGAGACGCTGTTCCGCGACGGCGAGGTCGGCGAAAGTGGCGTCGGTCGGGGCCTCGGCGGCGAAGCCCACGAGGCAGGCGACGCAGGCGAGGAAGAACGAAAGGGGCTTCATGGTCTGGTGGAGGAGGGTTCGCTCAGAGGGACCAGTTGCCGCGCATGGCCGGCGAGTGGAGGTGGTTGGCCTGGTCGTCATCGATGAAGCCGGTGGCATCGGACTTGAAATTGAGCTTACGTCCGAGACGGACGCTGAGGCCCGCGAGGTTGACGAGCGTCGAACTGCGGAAGGCCTCGTTGACGCCATAACCGAAGGGGCGTTTCTCACGGGCGCACAGGTCGAAATCATCTTCCTGATATTCCGGCAGCGGGAACTCGGCGGCCTTGGCCAGGAGTTCGGGACGGCTGCAACGCATGCCGGCGAAGAGCTTGCCGTTCGGTCCTTCGAGGAACGGATTCTCGGGGTTACGCTCGGCGAGCTCGGACTCGAGGATGATGCGGGTGCCGTCCTTGTAGGTGAGCGTGACGGTCTTCCAGACGCCGCAAGCCATGGCATCCTGCGCCGGCGCGTCGCATTCGACGCTGATCGGGGACTCGGCATCCTTGCCGAGGAAATACTGGACCGGATCCAGGAAGTGCTGGCCCATGTCGCCGAGGCCGCCTTGGTCGAAATTCCAATAGCCGCGGAAGGAACCGTGGCAGCGATGCGGATGGTAAGGGATCAGCTGCGAAGGCCCGCAGTACATGTCCCAATTGAGGTGCGCCGGCACGGCCTCGGGCTTGAGGTCGGGCTTACCGGTCCAGAGGTTGACCTTCCACTGGATGCCGCCGACGGGGGCGAGGCGCACGGTGAGCGGACCGCCGAGCACGCCGCTGGCGACGACGCGCTTGATCTCGCGGGCGGGACCGACGCCGTAGTAGTTCGTGCGGTTGAGGCGGAACCAGGTGTTCACGCGGAAAGGCACGCCGGTCTGCTGCACGACGCGGCTCAGGGCGATGCCCTCGCCGATCGTGCGGGTCAGGGGCTTCTCGCACCAGACGGCCTTGCCGCGACGGGCCGCGGCGGCCGCGATGACGCCATGCCAGTGCGGCGGCGTGCAGACGTGGACCACGTCGGCGTCCGGGTGCGCGATCACTTCGCGGAAATCTCCGGCCATCATCGGCGTGCCGCCGCCGGCCTGCTTGATGCGGTCGAACTTCTTCTGCATGCGCTGGGCATCGACGTCACAGATGGCGACGATGCGGTTCTTGCCCGTCATGCGAGGTTCGGAGTGCATCGTCGAGATGCCGCCGCAGCCGACGATGACATGGTTCAGCGTCTCGCTCGGCGGGACGAAGCCGCGGCCGAGGACGTGACGCGGGATGATCGTGAAGCCAAGGGCGGCGACAGCGGCCTTACGGAGAAAGGAACGACGGGGTAATCGCATGCGGGGTGTTATGAAGAGAAAAGACCTCGTTCAACCCCGATAGTTCCCCCGCTGGAACGAATCTATCTATATGGCACTATTCCTCCGTTAAAAGACACGGCCGCTTTGCTTTCGGCGGACATCTGTTCAAGATGGTGTCATGCCTAATTCGCCCACGCCCGCCGTCCTCGCCTCCGAGGAGACGTCGAGCCTGTCCCAGGCGATCGGCCAGACGAAGACCTCGCCGTTCTACGCCTCGGCCGAATGGCAGGCCGCCTTCGCGCTTCCGGCCCCTCAGCTCCGCGACCTGCCGCGCATCACCAAGAGCCAGCTCCGCGAACATTCTCCCGAAGGCTTCCTTCCGTCAGGGATGGAACTCAAGGACCTCGTCGCCCGCGGGCTCATCGAAGAAGAAAGCACCTCCGGCACCTCAGGCGCCAGCGTCCGCGTCGTCTTCGGGAAGACCTGGTGGGCGGAACAGGAACGCCGCGCGCTGATTCGAAATCCTTTTCTCGCCGGCCTCTTCGGCGAACGTCCGAGCCTCCGCCGCGCAGTCCTGACCACCCCGGGTTGCAGCGGGGTGAGCTGCTACAACCGCTGGCTCAACCTCGAGCAGCGTACGCTCGGCGACAGCCTCTTCGTCAACCAGTCCCGCATCCCCTTCACTTTGGGCGAAGAGAAGCTCGCCGGAATGGCCAAGGAGGCCACCGACTGGGCGCCGGAGTTCCTGGACGTCGATCCGGTGCACGGCGCGTGGTTCGCGCTATACTGCGAACGCCGTGGAATCCGCCTCCCTTCGCTGCGCTTCATCCTGACGAGCTACGAATACACGAGCGTCGTCCACCGCGCGATCATGGAGCGCGTCTTCGGCGTGCCGGTGATCAATCTCTACGGCTCCAGCGAGACCGGCCACCTGCTCGTCGAAGCCGACGGGGTGATGCGCCCAAGCCCGGAGACCGCCCTCCTCGAGACGACCTCGCCCGGGGGCCTCGGAGAACTCCTCGTCACGACGCTCACGAACGCGTACCTTCCGCTGCTGCGCTACGAGATCGGCGACTTCGTCGAAAAACTTCCCGAAGGCTACCTCGTGCATGGCCGCAAGCGCGATGCCTTGCGCGGCCACGACGGACGGCTGCTCACCACGCGCATGATCGACCAGGCGTTCGCCGATGTCGTCGGCGTCGCCCATTATCAGCTCCGCCAGAAATCCGATGGCTCCGCCCATCTCTTCCTCCTTCCGGAGCACGAAGGCATCGACCTCGGCTCGGCCCAAGCCAAGCTGACCAAGACCTTGAGCGGGATGCTAGGAGCCGTCGTCACCGCCGAGACGGCCAACCTGATCGCCCCCGAGGATTCGGGGAAATTCCGCCTGACCGTCCGCGAGGCGGCCTGAGCGACCGAGATAACCGCCTCAAAAGGGGCTTTCGGGCTGGAAAAACCCGCCCTCACCCGCCAACTTGGCCTTTTCACCACCATGGAAGTCTACATCGACGGCAAGTTCTACCCCAAGGCTGAGGCCAAGATCTCGGTCTTCGACCACGGCTTCCTCTATGGTGACGGCATCTTCGAAGGCATCCGCCTCTACAAGGGCTGCGTATTCCGACTGGACGAGCACCTTGAGCGCCTCGAGATGTCCGCCAAGGCCCTCTGCCTCGAGATGCCCTGGTCCCGCAAGGAGATCGCCGAGATCGTCTGCGAATCCTGCCGCCGCAACAACCTGACCGACGGCTACATCCGCCTCGTCGTCTCACGCGGCTTCGGCGACCTCGGCCTCTCGCCGAAGAACTGCCCCACCCCGTCGATCGTCTGCATCGCCGACACCATCAAGCTCTACCCCGAGGAACTCTACACCACGGGCATGCGCATCATCACCGCGCCGACGCGCCGCATCAGCCCGGCCGCCCTGCCGCCGATGATCAAGTCGCTCAACTACCTGAATAACATCATGGCGAAGATGGAAGCCCAGCAGCACGGCTTCCACGAGTGCCTCATGCTCAACGAGCAG
>CANGRI010000027.1 GCA_947456525.1 Opitutia bacterium | reverse complement strand
TCCTTCAGGCATAGCCTTCGGAGATGCTCGAAGCTGAGCCCGGACGCCTTCGAGAGCGACTTGGTGTCCCAGGCGAAATCAAGGCGCCCATGGACCTCATCCCACAGGCGCTGCACGCGCGGGTCGCCCCTGAAGCTGCCGGCGAAGCTCCGCACATAGTCATAGGCCAGCTCGATCCACTGGTGGTTGCGGCGCGAAACCCCTGCGCCCTTGAGTTCGGCGGTCAGGCCGGCGATGGCCGCGCGCAGCGGCTCGGCGTCGAAACCGGCCAACACGGGAGAACTGGACCGGAAGATGGTGTTGGAGCGGACGCCTCCGCCGAAACGGATCCAGCAGAAATCCCAGCGCTTGCTTCGGCCGATACGGAGGGAATTACGGATACCGGCGGGCTGCAGGCACGCCTGCCCGGCGGAGATCGTCCGCCAGCGACCATCCACCCAGACCTGTCCCTGTCCGGCCAGGCAGGCCATGAAGAAGGCTCCGCTCTGGTTGGCGCGGACGACCTCATACGGAGCGAGCATCTCGGCCACGCCGAGGTGGGCGATCTCGAACAGGCCGAGCTCCTTGCAACGCATGCCGGAAAGGACCCACGGGCGATCGTCCTGATATTCCGCCGCGGCGACGCTCTGACGACGGGAACGGGGATTCTCGATGTCCGTCTCGGAATGACGGAGTTGCGTCTCGCTGTAATGTTTTAAATCGCTCTTGCGGGCCACGCCCTTTGCATAAGACCTATCCCGCAAGGAGCAACCCCCGAACACCCTTCCCCTCTCAACACCATGCCCAATCCCTGGACCGGAAAAGGAAACCCCTACGCCCGCACCGAAGTCATCGCCCGCCTCCGCGACACGATGTCCAAGGGCAAGCCGATCATCGCCGCCGGCGCTGGCACGGGCATCAGCGCCAAGTTCATCGAACGCGGCGGCGCCGACCTGGTCATCGTCTACAATTCCGGACGCTTCCGCATGGCCGGCCACGGTTCGACGGCCGGCATGATGGCCTACGGTGACGCCAACGCCGTCGCGATGGAGATCGGCGAATACGAGGTGCTGCCCGTCGTCGAGGAGATCCCGGTCATCTGCGGCGTGCATGCCACCGACCCGCGTCGCCGCATGTGGCATTGGCTCGGGAAGGTGAAGGACATGGGCTTCTCGGGCATCAACAACTTCCCGACCCACACGATCATCGACGGCAAGTTCCGCCAGATCCTCGAGGAGACCGGCATGAGCGTGAAGAAGGAATTCGAGACCGTCGCCCTCGCCCGCAAGATGGACCTGTTCACCATCGTCTACGTCGGTTCCCCCGAAGAATCCAAGGCCATGGCCGAAGCCGGCGCCGACGTCATCATCGCCCACGTGGGCACGACGGTCGGCGGCTCCATCGGCGTGACCAACGCCACGATGAGCCTGCCCGAAGCCGCCAAGATCACCCAAGGCATCATCGACGCCGCCAAGTCCGTGCGCAACGACCTCATCTTCCTGAGCCACGGCGGACCGATCAACACGCCGGAGGACGCCGCCTTCATCAACGAGCATACCGACACCGACGGCTTCGTCGGCGCCTCGAGCCTGGAACGCATGGCGGTCGAGCAGTCCCTCACCGAACTCACCCAACGCTTCAAGCAGATCCCGGTGAAGCGCAAGTTCTTCTGAGCCCATGGCCACGATCGCGGTTCTCGGCACGCTTGATTCCAAGGGCGAAGAACATGCCTTCGTGGCCGCGCTCATCGCCCGGCATGGCCATAAGCCGCTGCTGATCGACGTCGGCACCGGCGGCCCGGCCACGGTGCGGCCCGATATAACCCGCGAACAGGTCGCCGCCGCCATCGGCCTCGACCTGGCTTCGCTGATGGCGAAGAAAGACCGCGGCGCCTGCGTCGTCGCGATGACCCACGCCGCCCCGGCCTTGGTCTCGAAACTGGCCTCCGACGGCCGCATCCACGGCATCATCTCCCTTGGCGGCGGCGGCGGCACCGCCATCGGCACGGCCGCGATGCGCGCCATGCCCCTCGGCTTCCCGAAGCTGATGGTCTCGACCCTGGCGGCCGGGAACGTCGCCCCTTATCTCGGCACGAAGGACATCACGATGATGCCGAGCATCGCCGACGTGGCCGGCCTCAATCGCCTCTCCCGCGTCATCTTCACCCGCGCCGCCGGCGCGATCTGCGGCATGGTCTCGGCCGAACCGGAAGTCGGTGCCGCCAAGCCCCTCATCGTCGCCAGTCAGTTCGGCAACACGACGACCTGCGTCACGGAAGCCAAGAAGGTGCTCGAAGCTGCGGGTTACGAAGTCCTGGTCTTCGCGGCCACGGGTACCGGCGGCCGCATCATGGAATCGGTCATCGAGAGCGGTATCGTCTCGGGCGTCCTCGATGTCACCACGACCGAATGGGCCGACGAACTCGTGGGCGGCAACCTGAACGCCGGACCCGAACGCATGGACGCCGCCGCCAAGGCGAATATCCCCGTGATCGTGGCCCCGGGCTGCCTCGACATGGTGAACTTCGGCGAACGCGCCTCGGTTCCGGCGAAATTCACGGGTCGTAATTTCTATATCCACAACCCGCAGATCACGCTGATGCGCACGACGGCCGATGAGTGCCGGCGTCTCGGCGAGATCGTCGCGGAGAAAGCCAACGCCTACGCCGCGGGCACGGCCATCATGATCCCGAAGAAGGCGATCTCGGTCATCAGCGCGTCCGGCCAGCCCTTCCATGATGCCGAAGCCGACGAAGCCCTCTTTTCGGCGCTCAAGGCGAACGCGAAGGTGCCGGTCCAGGAATTCGACCTGGCGATCAACGACAAGGAGTTCGCCCAAGCCTGCGCCACTAAGCTGATCGAGCTCATCGGCTGCCGTTCGTGAGCGTCACCCCCTCGATCCGCAGATGGGCCTATGCGGCGATGTTCTTTAATATCGTCGCCTGGGGTATGTCTTGGGTCAACGTCCGCGCCGTGCTGCCCGAAGTCGGATCCGGACAGCTCGGCGCCCTTCGCTACCTGATCGCCTCCTCGGTGATGCTGCCGATCTGGCTGCTTCGTGGACGCCCCCTGCCCGACCGGGCCGACTGGCCCAAGGTCGCCTCCCTTGGCCTCTTTGGATTCTGTCTTTATAATCTCGGCATCAACTACGGCGAACGGACCGTGAATGCCGGCACGGGCTCGATGCTGATCTCCTGCATCCCGGCGCTCGTCATCCTGATCGGCGTGCTGAGCGGTCGCGAGAAAGTCGGCCTGCTCGCGTGGCTCGGCATCGGACTGTCCATGACCGGAGTCGTCTTCACCGCCGCCGGCTCCGAGTCGGGCCTGACCTTCAACCTGGGCTCGCTCCTGATCCTCGCCGCCGCCCTATGCGCGGCCATCCAGACCCTTATCAGCAAATCCCTGACCCGACGCTACGCCGCGGTCGACGTGACCACCTGGGCCATCTGGCTGGGGACTCTGGGGCTCCTGCCTTTCTCCCATGACCTTCCCGGGGCGGTTTCGCGCCTGTCGGCGATGGGCTGGATCCACCTGATCTTTCTCGGGGTCGTGCCCGCGGCGCTCTGCTACACGATCTGGTCATGGGTGCTGGTCACCCTGCCGATCACCACGGTGATGAGCGCGGTCTATGCCATCCCCGTCTTCTCGGTCCTCTTCGGCTGGCTGCTCCTCGGCGAGCATCCTTCCGGCATGACCGTCTTCGGCGGAGCCATCACGCTCGCCGGCGTGGCCTGGGTTCAGTCGCTGACGCGCAGGGAGAAGTCTTGAGGTAGGGACAGCACCACGTGCTGTCCTAGTTTGCCTCAAGAACGAACCTTAGGACGGCACGTGGTGCCGTCCCTACCTATTGACCCTTACTTCCCCAGCTCCGCCGACGTCCAAGGAGCGGTCCGGCCTTTAGTCGCGTCACGCACCGCTTTGACCTCCTCGGGCTTCACGGCGGGCGCCTGGTTACCGAAGGCCGAGCGGACGTACGTCAGGACATCGGCGAGCTGCTGATCGTCCAAGCCCATGGGAGGCATGGGCACCAGGCCGTAATCCTTGCCTTGGACCTTGGTCGGGCCGGCCAGACCCTGCATGGTGATACGAATCAGGGTCTGGGCGTCGCCAGCGACCCACTCGCTCATCGCCAAAGGCGGATAGACACCGGTCAGTCCCTGGGCCGAGGCTTGATGGCAATTCAGGCAGAGCGCCTCGTAGATGGCCTGGCCGGGCGAGATCACGACCGGGCCGCTGCTGGCGACCTTCTTGAGATAAGCCGCCTGAGTCGCAGGCAGTTCGGCCGAGAGTTTTCCGGCGGTCGGCAAAAGATGACGCACGGTCTGACGTAAGGCGTAATCAAGGAACTTATCCGTCGGCTGGTCCGCTGCCGCCAAGGCGGTCCGCAGCGAGGCCTGTCCACCGACATGGCTGAGGGCGACGACGGCCTCGAGACGAACACGTGGCTGCGCATCGGCGATTGCCTTAGCCAGGCGCGACTGGGGATCTGGCAGTTGGCTCGACCATTCGCCGACGACGCGGGCGGCATAGGCGCGGATCCGGAAATCGTCCGAGGACTGTAGTCGGTCGAGCAACACCGGACGAACCGCACCATGCGACTGAAGCACGCTCATGGCTTCGAGGAACTGAGCCTCGGGACGATCCTTCGCAAGGAACGCATCGGCCGCGGCGACCACCTTGTCCGTCGGACGATAGAACAAAAGACGACGGGCGTGATAACGCGTCCAACGCTCGGGCGAACCCAGCTGGGCGAACAACTCGCCTTCGGTCATCGCGTTCAGGTCCGGCTGCTTCACGGCCGGCAAGCCTTTGGCGGTGATGCGCCAGATGCGCCCGTGCGAACGGTCGCGACGAGGGTCGGCATAGCTCGCCTGATAATGCCCGATGACGGCGTTGAACCAGTCGCAGGCATAGAGGGCGCCATCCGGGCCGACCGAGACGTCGACGGGACGAAAAGCCTTGCTGCTGGAGACGATGGGGCTGCTGATCCGCTCGGTCTTGAAGCCGGCACCGTCGTCGACGAAGCGATGCAGGTCGAGGGTGTTACCGTAATACCCACCGATCAAGGCCGCTCCCTGGAGCTCTGCCGGCATGCCTTTGGTGCCGATGATCTCGACCGAATTCGACTTCAGCGGGGAATCGAAAAGCGAATGCGTGCCGGCATATTCGTCGGGCGTCTCGATCGCGCCCAAGCCAGGCAGGCTGTAGTAACCGGCGACGCGGTCGCCACTCTTATGGAACGGCTGGAAATAATCATCGAAGGCGACGCCCCAGCAGTTGTGGCCGGCCTTGCCATATTGGAAGAACGACTGAAGACGCTGGTTCTTGAGGTCGTAGCGCATCAGGCCCGACTTAGGCAGGCTGACGATGCCGCGCGGCGTCTCGACCCGGGTGATCGCATGGAGACCTTGGCTCATCCAGAGCGTGCCGTCGGGGCCATGGCAGATCGAGTTGACCAGCTGGTGCGTGTCGCCGACCCCGAAGCCGGACATGAGGACCTCGGTCTGATCGGCTTTGCCATCTCCGTCGGAGTCGGTCAGCTTGATGAGCCGATCGAAATCGCACACGAGAATGGACGTGTTACCGGCATCATCAGTAAGAGGTTCGACGCCTTGCACCATCGTCAGGCCTTCGGCGAAACGTACGGCCTTGTCGGCCTTGCCGTCGCCGTCGGTATCTTCGAGGCGCAGGATGTAGTCGCGCGGCTTCACGCCCGGAACGGCCTGAGGATAGGTCGGGGAGCAACAGACGTAGAGTCGCCCCTTGGCGTCCCAGGCCATCTGGGTGGGCTTGGCCAACCCGAGCAGTTCGTCGGCGAACAGGTTGACCTGGAATCCTTCGGCGACCTTGAAGGTCGCCTGCTCTTCTGCGGCGGTCATCACCTTCTCCGTGCTGACGACCGGCCCGGCCTGCGGCGCCGGCGGGACAGATTTCTCGCCTCGCGCCAAAGCCTGGATGTGCCTGTCCCAGGATGACACCAGCGGCTTGTAGGCCTCGAAGTTCTCCTTCAAAGAGGGTACGGGGCCGAAGCCCTTGCCATAGTTCTGCGAAATGCGGTCGCCATACACGAAAGACCAGTTGGCCGGACGCCAGCAATCCGCCCAGAGGCGGTTCTTCTCTACGATGGCCGGACGAAGTCTGGCCGACAGCTCCATGTTATCCGGCAAGCCGAGAGCGAACGCCGTCTCCTGCCCGACCCTCTCGAGTCCTTTGGCCGAAAGATGCAGGCCATCGGTGGACACCTCGGCCTGCGTGACATCCGTCAGATTGACATACGGTAACCCACGTAGCTTGGCGATCTCAGCGACGGCGGCGGCGTAGTCAGCCAGATCCTTGCGACGGGCGGCGGTCGTCAGGTCCGGCGGACGACGGGACGGCATGAAGCCGGCCGGTGAAAGCAGGACGATCCGAGGAGTATGACGGGAGAGATCATCGAGCAGGCGATGGTAGTCGGCCTTGAACTTGGCCAAGCCAGCCTGACCTTCCAAGGCCTCGGCCTGGCCGAACTGCAGGATCAGCGTGGTCGCGCCGGCGGACTCGAGCTGCCCATTCCAAGGCCCGAAGTTCAGGTCGCGCCACTGTTCGTGGACGGTGTCGGCTTCCCATGCCATGGAACGGAAGACGGGGTTCTTCGCGGCGAACGCGGCGGCGATGCGCGACTCGATCTCGCCGGATTTAGCCTCACGTACGAAGTTTTCCTGGCCGATGAACACGACGACTTCGTCCTGATTCAGGTCGAACTTCCCTTCTTGGAAAGGAACAGGCGGCACCCAGGCCGACTTCACTTCACCGAAACGGCTGAGCACCGCCTCCTTGGTCGTGACGGGCAGGTCGTTGAGCGGGTCGAGGACGATGTTCCTGTAATGGACCTCGGCCTTGTTGTTGCCGTGGATCTGGAGGCCGATGAGGCCGTAGGCATCGTCGATGGACGGGTCCGTCTCGGTGTAATCCAAAGTAGCCTTGCCGTTGAGGAAGATGGTGATGCGCGGGCCTTCGGCGCGGACTTCGTACCTGTTCCATTCTCCCTTCTTCTCCAGTTCGGCGATTTCGGTGTCGGCCTTGACGCCATAGGCCCCGACGCCCGTGCCGGCGCGGGCGAGGAACTTCTTGCGTCGGGACTCGTCGTAAAGCGAACCGGTATGCCCGGCCCCGATGTCAGCCTGATACCCGATCATCTCGTTGGGCGGATTGGTCGCACGTAGGCTGCGGAACTGGACGCCGGCGTTCACGAAGCCTTCGGTGCCGATGAGCTTATACTCCAGCGTCAGGCGGAAGTTATAGAAGCTGCGCTTGGTGGTCAGGAATTCGTTGCGGGGATTGCCCTGCAGGGAGCCGCCCACGATTTCGCCGTTCTCGACACGCCAGACCTTGGGGTCGCCTTCCCAGCCGGCGAGCGTCTTGCCGTCGAACAGCGGTGCCGGGGCGGCGAAGAGTCCGAGGGCTCCGACGAACAGGCAAAAGACGGGGGCGCAGGGCTTCATGGGGTATGCGTGTTAGGCAATCCGGCCGAGGGATTGTTCCAAGAGTTTAAATGCAAAGGTAGGGACGGCACCACGTGCCGTCCTAAGCATTGGGGTACAAAAAAGGACAGCACGTGGTGCTGTCCCTACCTCTCCGGCCCTCAGGGCCTCATGCCCTCTCGCTTACGCCAACCCCAGATGCTTCAACGCCTCGGGGGTCGGGCCGGCGAAATCGACCGACGGGACGTTGCCCACGTAGCCGACGTCCTTCATGCCCTGCGGGGTCGTGTAATACCCGCCGGCGGCGAGGGAGCGGAAACGGCCGAAGAACTGTTGCTGCGCCTTGAACTCCTTCTTCACCGGAGTCTTGCCGCAGATGTCGTCGGCGATCTGGCACTTCTGGGCTTCGTCGAGCTCGGCGAACTTCTTCTGGAAGCGACGTCCGGCTTCGGCGTCGATCCAGTCGAGGCCGGAGACGATGACGGGCTTGTCGGCCGCGCAGTTCTCATAGGGGGCGCTGATCCATTCGTCGATGAAGTCCTGGACGCCGAGCTGGGAGGCCAGCTTGTCGGTCGCGGGATTATCCGGAGGAAGGATGAGGTCGATGAGCGCGATGGCGGCGACACGCTGGGCCGGCGTCAACGTCAGCGACCAGAGTTCTCCGGGCGAGTAGGTCTTGTTCAGCACCGGGTCGGTGCCGATGAGCCTGCCGGCGCCTTCGATCGGCTTCGCACCGGGGTCCTTGGGGGCGCCCAGCAGCTTGTCGGTGACGGCGGCGGCAGCGACGACGGCGCCCATCCACTTGAGGGCGGCGCGACGGTCGATGCGGTTCGGGCTTTCGGAAGAAGGTTTTTCCATGTTCGTAAGGTTCAGAGGTTACCCTTGCGCATCTCCTCGATGAGATGGTCGCTGGCGCGCCAGGCGAGGGCCATGATGGTGAGGGTCGGATTCTTGTCCGCGTTGCTGCAGAAGGCGGAGCCGTCGTTCAGCAGCAGGTTCGGGACTTCCCAGCACTGGTTCCACTGGTTGGTCACGGACTTCGCCCGGTCGGCGCCCATGAGCGCACCGCCGACCTCATGGATGATGGAGCCGGGAGCCTCGATGGCCTCCTCCTTGGTCTTGCTCATCTTCGCCGGCTTGCCGCCGATGGTCTCGATGATCATGTGGAAGGTCTGCTCCATGTGCTGGGCCTGCTTCAGCTCGTGGTCCGACCACTTCCAATGGAAGCGCAGGACGGGGATCCCCCACTTGTCCTTGGTCGTCGGATCGATCTCGCAGAAGGAATCCTTGTTAGGGATCATCTCGCCGCGACCGGAGAAGCCGATGCCGGCGCCATACTTCTGACGGACCTCCTCCTTGTAGCTCTTTCCGTAACCGGGGCTCGCGCCGCCGGTACCCATGCCGGGCATGCGCCGGCCGGTGCCGAACTCGATATGATAGCCGCGGGCGAAGCCGAGCTTGCCGGCCTCCTTGTAAAGCCACCAAGGGATGTAGACGTGATTGCCGGCGCCTTCCTCGTTGTGGACGGGAAGATTCTCGAAAGCCGGGACGCTGCCGCCGAGTCGGCCGCCGACGGTGTCCATGATGTACTTGCCGACGAGGCCGGAGCCGTTGGCGATGCCGTCCGGGAAGCGGCTGGACTTCGAGTTCAGCATGATGCGGGCGGTCTCGCCCGAGCTGGCGGCGAGGATGACCGCGCGGGCTTTCACGGCGCGTTCCTGGCCGGTGGCCTTGTCGATGTAGATCACGCCGTTGGCCTTGCCGTCGGCTCCGAGCGTGACCTCGCGGGCATGGGCGTTGCAAAGGATGTCAAGATTCCCGGTCGCGAGCGCCGGCGGCAGGTGGACGGTGGTCGACTGGTAGTTGGCCTTGATCGCGCAGCCGCGACCGCAGTCCGTGGCCCAGAAGCAGGCCGCTCGCTCCTGCATGGCCTTGGCGAGGATCTTCTGCGCCTTAGGATTACCCGGATGGAGGCGCGGCGGGAAGTTGACGTGGTCCTGGCGCGTCGAAAGCACGGCGCGATGGATCGGGATCACGGGAAGTCCGTGCTTGGCGATGTGCTTCTTGACGAAGAGTTCGCCGGCGCGGGCTTTCGGCGCAGGCAGTAACGTGCCGTTCGGCGAGTCCGGCGTGTTCTCGAGGCCTTCGTTGGAACCGTAGACGCCGACTAGCATCTCGACCTTGTCGTAATAAGGGGCGACATCTTCGTAGCTGATCGGCCAGTCGAAGCCGAGGCCGTCCCGGGAGTACGGCTTGAAGTCGTAAGGGCCGTTGCGGAGCGAGATACGACCCCAGTGATTGGTACGACCGCCCAGCATACGCGGGCGCCACCACTTGAAATGCGTCTTCGGATCCTCGGAGGCCTGGGTGTAAGGCTCGTTCGGAACTTCCCAGCCGCCATCGACCGTCGCGTCGGCGAAGCCGAAAGGCTTCTGCCGCGTGCTCATGCCGCGCAAGGGCATCTGGCTCGGAATCTGGAACATCGGGGTCTCGGTGACCGGGTCGTAATTACGTCCGGCCTCGAGCATGAGGACCTTCACGCCGTTCATGGTGAGCGTGTAGGCGGACTGACCGCCGCCCGCGCCGGAACCGACGACGATGACGTCGTAGATGGGCTGCAGGTCTTTTTCGGAGATGATGGCCATGGAGTGGTGGAGTGAGAATTACTTGGTAGCGCGGAACTGCCAGCCTTCGTCGAAGAAGCCGGCCTCCTCGACCTTACCCGGATTCTGGGTGTCGGGCGCGGTGTTCAGGTCGACGACGGCCCAATCCGGCAGCTTCGCGATCTGGCGGGCGTTGTTGAGATAGTCGTATTCGCGATAGGTGAAGCCGCTGTTGATCACGACGTACTTCTGCGGGTTGAGCGGGTTGGGATAGACGAGGATCGGCGCATGATCGCCGGCCGCGTAGGTCTTACCGTTCACGATCAGCTTTTCGGCCGTCCAGGTGATGGGAAGCTTGGCGACGATCTTGGCGAGCACGGCGTTGCTGGAGGGGTCGCCCCAGAGGATCAGGTTGCCCTTGGCAATATCCTCATCCTTGAGCTGCGCATCGGTCTTCACCGGAGCGACGCCGCGGAACTGGCGACGCCATTCGAAGACGGCGCGATCCATCTCGGACTTCACCCAGCCGCCGACCTTGGCGTTGAGCGGCTGGCCGGTGGGCGCGACGAAGGTGAAGGCGTCCATGAAGGCGTCGTCGACGGGACCGGAGAGTCCGTGCTTCTTGGCCAGGATGCTCTCATCCGGACCGGCCGAAAGGGACCACTTGCCGTTCACGCGGGCGAACCTGGCGGTCCACGAACGCTCGGAGGTCGCCCGGACGGCTTCGACGTCCTGACCGTCGATCTTCACCGTGGTCTTCTCGCGCACGGACTGCGGGGCGAAGCCGGCAGGCATGTCGAGCGTCAAGGCCGTGACGTTCTTCGTCGTGACCACGACATTGCGGTCGTCGACGACCTTGGCGTCGACCCGGGCGGCCTGCCAATGATTCTCGAGACGGTCGACCTGCACCCAGTGCATGCGATCATAACGGAGGAAGTAGGTCACGAAGCTGACTTCCTTCGGCATGCGGTTGCGGCCGGCGGCGGCGATGATGTCGAGGCGGCGTTCGACTTCGGCGAAGGCGTCGGGATGGAACTTGTGGGCGGTCTTGGGGCCGATGATGTGGGTCAGCTCGACGTTCTCCTTGGCGAGATAGCGGGCCATGATGTCGGCGGCCTGCTTCTGTCCGTCGATCTCGCCGCTGTAGGCGATGGTCGGGGCGTTGGTGAAGTTGGCGGCGACGTCGGTCGCGTTATACCAAGACCAGAGCGTCTTCTGCCAGGCGGGGATGCGGTTCACTTCCTCGGACTGGAAGACCTTCAGGAACTCCGGGGTCTCGGAGAAACCGGCGCCCGGGCTGATCGCGCACCAGCGGTCGGTGTAATGCGCGCCGAACTGCCAGACCGCGGCGCCGCCCATCGAGAAGCCGCGGATGAAAAGACGGTCGTCGTCGATGTTATAGCTCTTCCGGGCATGGGCGTAGGCCTCCCAGAGGTCGACCTCGCCGGCGAACTTGTTGGCGCAGCAATACCGGCCATAGAGATGGAGCACCAGGCGGTTGGTCGCGGGGATCTGGCCGACGTTCGCGCGGCGATCCTTCAGGAAGGCGAGCTCGCTGAGCGTCTCGCCGCGGCCGTGGCACCAGAAATCGAGGCGTGACGGCGAGCCGGAGTAGTTGTCGGGGATGACCATGCCGTAAGGCTGGACGGAGCCGTCGATCTTCGAACGGTAGCCGCGCACGACGAGTCCGGTCTGGCGCGTCCAGGGAGCCTCGCCCTTCAGGAAAGAAGCCGCGCGGGACTTGCCTTCGGCGATGAGGTCATGGGCGACCTTGAATTCGCCCTTGTTGAAATATTCGTTGTACTTGCCGGCCCAATCGACCGCCTTGTGGTAGATTTCCAGGTCCGGCAGGAATTCCTCGAGCCGAGGGTTCTTCGCCTGCGCCTTGGCCGCGGCGTCGATTGCGGAGCGCAACTCCGCAAGTTCCTTGGTCAGCGCGACCTTCTCGGCCTCGGGCAGGGCTACGGCCTTGTCCGTCGGAGGGATGGGGCGGACCGCCGTAGGGACATTGTCCTTCGGACCATCGGCCAAGGCCGTGACGGCAAGAAGAGAGAGCAACAGAAGGTAGCGCATGGGAGTAATAAAGTAAGAAGGACCTAGGGCAGGCCTCTGCGGGGCGCCCTAGGTCTAGACTACGACCCTCCCGACCGACAAGTGTTCCTTCTATCCAGATAACGACACGAATAGGTCCCGTAGGCCATTTTACTCGCCTCCGCCCTTCCCCTTCCTCACATCTCCGGGCAATGGCCCTACTCAGTCTCCTCGACGTCTATGTCAGCTTCGGCGGCCCTCCCGTCCTGGACCACCTGAACCTCCAGATCGAGGAAGGCGAGCGCGTCTGTCTGCTCGGTCGCAATGGCGCCGGCAAAACCACCCTCATGCGCATCGCCGCCGGCGAATCCGCTCCCGACACCGGCACGGTCACGATCCCCGACGGCGTCTGCATCGCCCGACTGACCCAGGAGATCCCCGAGAGCCTTCCCGGCAACGTCCGCGACATCGTGACCTCCGGACTTCGTGACGACGATCATTCCGAAGACTGGGAAAAAGACCTGCGCGTCGACGACCTGATCGCCCGGCTCGGACTACCCGAAGACCGCGCGTTCGACGCCCTCTCCGGCGGACTCAAGCGCCGCTGCCTCCTCGCGAAAGCCTTGGCCGCCAAGCCCGGACTGCTCCTCCTCGACGAGCCGACCAATCACATGGACCTCGATTCGATCCTGTGGATGGAGGAGTTCCTGCTGGAGCAGAAGATCCCCCTGCTCTTCGTGACACACGACCGTGCCTTCCTGCGCCGCATGGCGAACCGCATCATCGAGCTCGACCGCGGCAAGCTGGCCAGCTGGTCCTGCGACTACGACACCTATCTCGTCCGCAAGGAAGAACTCTTCGTCGCCGAAGAACGCCAACGCGCCGCCTTCGACAAGAAGCTCGGCCAGGAAGAAGCCTGGTCACGCCGCAGCCCGGGCGCCCGCCGCACGAAGTCCAACGCCCGCATGGAAGCGCTGGTCAAGATGCGCGCCCAGCGCGGCGCGATGCGGACCGCCACCGGCTCCGCGAAGATGGAAATCAGCGAAGCCGAACGTTCCGGCGTCCGTGTCGTCGAAGCGGAGAACATCGCCTTCGGCTACCCGGGCGGCACGCCGCTGATCCGCGACTTCAGCCTCGTCCTCAACCGCGGCGACAAGGTCGGCCTCATCGGCCCGAACGGCGCCGGCAAGACCACCTTGGTGAAGATGCTCCTCGGGCAGCTCGCCCCGACCTCCGGCAACCTGAAGTTCGGCACGAAGATGGAAGTGGTCTACTTCGATCAGATGCGCGACCAGATCGACGACAACAAGACCGTCGCCGAGAACCTCGCCGGTGACGGCGACACGGTCCTGGTACAAGGGCGCTCGCGCCACGTCATCAGCTACCTGCAGGACTTCCTCTTCGACCCTTCCCGCGCTCGCTCCAAGGCCAAGGTGCTCTCCGGCGGCGAACGCAATCGCCTCCTGCTCGCCCGCCTCTTCACCAAGCCGGCCAATGTGCTGGTCCTCGACGAGCCGACCAACGACCTCGACGCCGAGACCCTCGACGTGCTCGAGGACATCCTCGTCGATTACGAAGGCACGCTGATCATGGTCTCCCACGACCGCGCCTTCCTGGACAATGTCGTCACGAGTACGCTCGTATTCGAAGGCGACGGCGTCGTCACCGAACACGCCGGCGGCTACACCGACTGGCGCAACGAACTCGCCCGCATCGCCGTGGCCAAACGCACCGCCGCGATCGGCAACGCGCCCAAGCCGGCCGCTCAGGCCAAAACCGCCGCCGCCACGGCCGGAGCCAAGTTG
Organism: Opitutia bacterium; assembly: GCA_947456525.1. Lineage (GTDB taxonomy): Bacteria > Verrucomicrobiota > Verrucomicrobiia > Opitutales > UBA953 > UBA953. The sequence goes on along the minus strand of CANGRI010000027.1, from coordinate 8,101 downwards.
AACAACAAGGAACGCAAGGAACTCGAGACCTTGCCCGGCAAGATCGAGCAGCTCGAAGCAGAACAGGCCCAGCTCACCGTACAGCTAGGCGACCCCGAGATCTATAAGGACGGTGGCGCCAAGGCCGCCGGGCTCCAGAAGCGTCTCCATGCCGCCGAAGCCGAGCACTCCGAGGCCCTGGCCCGCTGGATGGACCTCGACGCCCGCAAGGACGCCTGAGGTCGCTGGATCCAACATCCGCCTTCCAACGGCATCGGTATCTATGCCGATTTTCAGATATTAACTGCAGTTATCGGCGATTGCCTGCCGTCATATGGCGGGCAGTATCATTCATACAACCCCTTCAAAATGGGGTTAATCGAACCAACGGCACCTTGAATAATAACCCTTCGAGCCAAGGACAGGTTGATGCCGTTTCATCCCGGCCTGCCCTCCGTCCGTCGTCAGGTACCCCTTCCCGATGAGCATAAAAAGGCCACGGAACGTCCTGCTTGCGCTGGGCTGGTATGACCACCGACTTCTTCAGGGCATCGCGACCTATGCCTCCGAACACCGCTGGCACCTTTCTTCCCAAAGCATCATCCATGAGAAGGTGATTCCCTGGGGATGGGAAGGCGACGGCATCCTGGCTTGGCTGGGCGCTGGCGACGATTTGGCGGAGTTCGTCCGCAAGGCGGACAAGCCGACGGTCGACTTTTCTCTCCGTCGACGAGACACGCCGTTCGCCCACGTCGTCCAGGACCACGCGAAGACCGGCGAACTCGTCGCCGAACACTTCATCGAACGCGGCATGACCCGTTTCGCGTTCTTCAGCGACACGGAGAACTGGTCCCAGGTCGAACGTGGCGAAGCCTTCGCGGAAGCGCTGCGGCGCCGCGGGCTCGGCTGCGAGAAGCTCCGCTGGCAGGCGGCCGGCAGGCGCGGCTCGGCCCAGGACGAATGGCAGCGTCGACGCAGCTGGCTGATGACCCGCCTAAAGGAATCTCCTAAGCCTCTGGCGGTCTTCGCCGCGAACGGCACCCTGGCGGTCGAGCTGCGCGAACTCTGCGAAGAAGCCGGCCTGCATGTCCCCACCCAGGTCGCGATCGTCGGCATCGACGACTACCTGCTTTCGGTCGGCGCCATCAAGAAATACGTCTCGGGCGTCGACACCAACCTCGAGGAACAAGGCTACCGCGGCGCCGAACTGCTCGACCGCCTGATGCGGGGCGAAGCTCGCCCGCCCGAACCGGTGCGTATCCAGCCCGCAGGCGTCATCACCCGCATGAGCAGCGACCTGCTGGCGACCGGACACGAAGGCGTGATCCGCGCATTGCACCATATCACGGACGCCTTCGCCGGCCCGCTCGGAGTCAAGGAGCTGGCCGCGATCGCGCACATGTCGGAACGCGGACTGCGCCAGGCCTTCGTGAAGCACGTCGGGTGCACCCCCGGCGACCGCCTGCGGACGGTCCGCATCGATTCGGCGAAGCGCCTGCTCGCCGGTTCGTCCGAGAAGATCGAAGCGATCGCCCATCGCTGCGGATACCCCAACCTCAACTCCTTCTTCGCGGCCTTCCGTCGCACGGAAAACATGACCCCCGCGGAATACCGGCGCATCATGCGCTTCCGGAGCTGATCTTTCGCCCCACGAACATGACGATGCACCGCCTCCTCCTCACGCTCGCCCTCCTCGGAAGCCTGCCGTTCGGCCAGGCCAAAGACGTCCAACCGGAAATCCCTCGCATCCCGTCCGCCATCTTCGACGTCAAGGACTTCGGTCTCGTCGGCGACGGCGCGACGGACGACACCAAGGCCGTCCAGAAGGCCATCGACAAGGCCGCGACCCAGGGCGGCGGGACCGTCAAGTTCTCCAAGGGCAACGTCCTTTGCGGTCCGTTGAAGCTCTGCAGCCACCTGCGCCTGCAGATCGAGGCAGGCGTGACGCTGACCATGCTCCCGCTTGCGCGCTATCCGGGCGGCAACCGTGAGCCCGCCGACTTCATCGGAGCCAAGGGCTTCACCGACCTGGCCGTGACCGGCGCCGGCACCATCGAAGGCCAAGGGTCCGACTGGTGGCCGTCCGCGAAGGACAAGACGAAGAAGCGGCCTCGCATGATCGGGCTCCATGACTGCGAACGCATCCTGATCGAAGGCGTGACGCTGCGCAACTCGCCGATGTTCCACATCGCCATCCGCGGCAAGGAAGTCACGGTCTCGAAAGTCACCGTCCGCGCGCCTTCCTCCAAGGACCCGGTCAACCCCAGCCACAACACCGACGCCTGCGACGTCAGCGGCCATAACATCCTGGTGGCCGATTGCGACATCAGCGTCGGCGACGACAATTACACCTGCGGCAAGGACACGTCGAACGTCCTGATCCGCAACTGCCGTTACAGCATGGGCCACGGGGTCTCCATCGGCAGCTACACCGAAGGCGGGGTCTCCAATTTCACCGTCCGCGACTGCGTGTTCGAGGGGACCGAATGCGGCATCCGCATCAAGTCTGACCGCGACCGAGGCGGTCACCTGAGCCACATCACCTACGAGAACCTTAAGATGACCGACGTCGGGATGCCCATCCTGATCTACGGAACTTACGGCGAGAAGGACAAGCGCTACCGCGACCTCACCAAACTGACCGCGGAGGCCGCGGCGACCTACCCCGCCATGCCCTTGACCAAGACCACGCCGGTATACGAGGACATCACCTTCCGCAACATCACCGCGACCACGGCCAAAGGCGGTCGTGCCGGACTGGTCTGGGGCCTGCCTGAGGCGCCCGTGGGCCACCTCGTCATGGAGAACGTGATGATCAAGGCTGACCTCCCCTTCGGACTATTCAACGTCAGGCAGGCCGACCTAAGGAACGTGAAGATCGTAACTCCGGCCGGAGAGAACAAGATAGCGGAGACCTCCTCCAAGGTGACGATCAGCAAGTAACCACGACGAAGGTTTCAAAAAAACTTGTCAGGCCGGGACGGACAAGAAGGATGACCCCATGAAAGGAAGCGCGCAGAAGTGCCTAGCTTGGGCGGCCTTGATCGCCTGGCTCTCTGCGTCGGGCCTCACCTGGGACCTCCTTCAGCTCACCGCCTACGTCAACATGTCGGCCACCAACGCCAAGACGATGGATGGCGCCGCCGCCTTGGCCAAGACCTTGGAGGACGCCCCGTGCCCCCTCTGCAGGGCCGCCCGCGAAGGCCGCGAGAAATCCGACCCGTCTCCGGCCCAGAAGGATGAACTTTCCAAGGTGAAAACCAAGGCGGAGACGACCGCCGAACTCATGCTGGTCGGCTCGTCCGAAATTTCCGGCGGTCGCCGCTTCTCGCTTCCCTCGGAGGAGACAGCGACGAAACTTTGGCAGGAAGTCCCCGTCCCGCCGCCGCGAGCCTGAGCCTACGTCGGTGCGGACCTGATCCGCCTCGTGGCTTAACTTCCATCAAGTCGCGCCCATCGGCGCGCAACCGCCCGCTTTCATGGCTTCGCCACACCTCGAAAGCAGGCACCTCCACACCCAAACCTATGATCAAAAAGAAAAACCTCCTTCGCGCGGCCTTCGTCGCGCTCACCGGAGCCTCGGCTTCGGCCTGCTCCACCTGCGGCTGCTCGTTCAACTCAGACTGGGAAACCCAAGGCCTCGCCTCGGGATCCGGATTCCGTTACGACCTGCGCTACGACACGTTCACCCAGAATCAGGCCCGCAACGGCACCGAGGTCGCGAATCCTTGGCCCGCCGCCGGCCATGAACAGGAACTGTTCACCCGGAACCGCGTCCTGACCGTCGGCATCGATTACAGCCCGACCGCCGACTGGGGTCTCAACCTGCAGATACCGTTCATCGAACGCATCCATGCGACCAACGGCGTCACCGGTCCTGGCACCGACGACGGCACCTCGAGCGCACGCGGACTGGGCGACATCCGTCTCACCGCCCGCTATCAAGGCTTCACCGCCGCCCATGACTTCGGCCTGCAGGCGGGATTGAAGCTGCCGACCGGCGGATTCCACCAGACGTTCGACGGCGGCACGATCGCCGGAGATCCGCTCGATCGCGGCCTGCAACTGGGCACCGGTACCACCGACCTGCTCGCTGGCGCCTTCCGCTTCGGGCAGCTAGGGACGCAGTGGGATTACTTCGCCCAGGTCATGGCGCAAGTCCCGCTGGACAGCCGCGAAGATTACCGGCCCGGGAAGTCCCTTAACGTCAACCTAGGTTTCCGCTACCTAGGCATGGGGAACGTCATCCCGCAGCTCCAGTTCAACGGGAAGGTCACCGGACACGACTCCGGCGGCGCCGCTTCGCCCGATGACAGCGGAGGTCGTACGCTCTACGTCAGCCCAGGCATCACCTTTCCGCTCGTCGCAGGGATGCGAGGCTACGTCTTCTGGCAAGTGCCGGTCTACCAGGACCTCAACGGCTACCAGCTGGCCCCCAAATCGATCCTGACCCTGGGCGCACGTTACGAATACTGAAAGGCACCACAGGAACGCACGCTCAAGGCCGCCCGAATGGGCGGCCTTTTCGTTGAACTCCCCTGCCTTATTCCGTCAAGGCGTGGATCGTGTTGGTCACCTGTCCGCGCAGTTCGGCGCCATCGGCGGACTTCACCTCATATTTGAGCTGCATCTGCATGGCGGGACGGAGGTCGGGGATCTCCAGGAACACGGAACGACGATCGGCGAAAAGCGTGGCGGACTTAACCGCCAGCGGGTCATGCCTGCGCTCGGACATCTGAGCCTTGCTGAACTGCAACTTACCGTCGTTGCCGAGTTCGGTGGCGGCGACTTTGGCATCCAAGGTGGAGACGTCCGGCGAACCGTAGGCCGAGGACCAGACGTAGTTCCAGATCTCGACGTTCCAGTTGGCCGCATCGGCGGCGGCCTTGGCTTCGAGTTCGCAGGTGAAATCGATCTTGATGCCCTTCTTCGAGGCGGCGAGGCCGATGGGCATGCGCGCCGCCGCGCCGGTGTAACGCACGCGCTGGAAGCAGCCGTTCTGGGTGGCCGTCGTCTGCCAGCCGCGCAGGCCGGCGACGTAGAGCTGGCCGTCCTTGGGATTGAAACGGGCGCGCATGGCGCCGCTGGCGAAGTCGACGTTGAAGCGTGCCACGCCGCCCTGCATCTGCGGCTGCCCATGGAGAGAGACTTCCTGGGACAGGACGCCGAAGAGCGAGCAGGTGCCGTAGCTGAGGTGCAGGAGACGGTCCTTCCAAGGGCCGAACTTGTCGGAGGTCACCCAGACCTGGCCGCCGCTGGAGTTGTCGACCTCCTTGGGGAACCAACAGAGCGGACGGTCGTAGTCGGTCGGCTCGGTCGCGCGATGGGCGAGCGGCGGCACGCCGTAGAAGCCGCCCTGCTTGACCCAGTTCAGACGGCACATCGGAGTCCAGGTGCCTTCGTTGTCGCCGGTGGTGATCTGGCCGGCCGGACTGATGGCGATGCCGTTCGGAGCGCGGAAACCCGTGGCGACGACCTCGAACTTCTTACCGTCAGGAGAGACCTTGAACAGCGAGCCATGGTGGTCGCAGATCTCGTCGAAACCGCGGCCGCCCTTGCGGACCGGACCGGCCTTGATGAAGTAGAAGTTACCGGCGGGGTCGGTCTGCAGGTCGAAGACGAACTCGTGGAAGTTCTTCGTGACCATCACGTCGAAGTTGAAGGCTTCATACGTGTCACATTCGCCGTCGCCGTCGGTGTCGCGCAGCTTCCAGATGCCGTCTCGGCATGTGACGTAGATCTCCCCGTTCACGACCTTGAGCCCAAGGGGATGATACAGGCCGGCAGCAAAGTGACGCCAGGTCACCTTCGCCAACTTGTCGTCGATTCCGGAGGCGACGAAGACGTCGCCATGGAAGGTACAGAGGACGGCGCGTCCGTCGGGCAGGAAATCGAAGCCGGACGTGAACATCTGGGCCTTCCAGGGGTTGGTCACGGGCAGCTTCACGTCATCGACCACGTAAGGCTCTCCGGCCTTCTCGGACAGCCTGCCGGCGGTCTCGACGGTCTCCGGCCAAAGGGTCTTGGTCGCCTTCAGCAGACGGGAAGGCTCGACACTCTCGACGGACTTGGGCGGAAGCACGCCGGCCGCAAGATAGGCGACCCGGACCACGACAGGCTCCTTCGCAGCAGCGACGCGGGCGACGACGTGCCCATCGAGAGCCTCCACCTTCGTCGCACCGAAGGCGACGATGCGGGAAGAGTCGGAAGCCTTGCCCAGCAGGACGGTGAGCCCCTTGGACGACGGCGCGACCTCCAGCGTGCGGATGACGCAGGGAGACTCGCCGGACCCAACCGAGGCGGTCTCGTCGACGGCGACGCCGCCGACCTCCCAGCGCACAACGACCTGACGCCCGGCATTATGGAAACCCTTGAAACGGGCCTGCTCCGCCGACAGCGGTCCGAAGCCCTTGCGGGGCGTCAGCGCCGTCGCGGCGGCATCCGGCATGAAGCCGGCGAAATCTCCAGTGACGAAGAAGGTCTCGCCGATGGCGGTCGGGTAGTCCCCTCGCGACATGAGGTTCATCTCGGTCGTGAACTTGCCGGTCCAGGCGCCGATCGGACGACACAGGTCGAGGTCGTAGGCGATGCCCACCTTGCCGCCGTCGCCGAGCCGGACGGCCAGGCCTTTGAGTCCGGTCGAATCAATCGTACCGTCCTTCTGTTTGCCGACCCCGATGGTGCCGAGGATCCAAGGCCCCTGCGCTTCCGCGACCGGGGCGGCGACGGTGGCCTTCTTGGCCGACTTATTCGACTGGGCGAAGACCAGACCGACGGAGAGAAACAGGGCGACGAAGGACGAGCGCATGGGAAAGGAATGTGAATAGGGCCAGGGCTAGGGCTAGGGACAGAATAAAGTATGGGGTCAGACCGCTTCCGATCGAAATCCGCCAGAAGCGGTCTGACCCCATACAACAAAAAAGGCCGGAGTCCCGCAGGACCCCGACCCTCTCCGAATCTTGTCAACTGGCCAGCCGGCCAGCTTGTCCCCTTTTGCTCAGAGACTCCGCAGGTAGGCGGCGATATCAGCGACGCCCTGCTCGGTCAGGCCCATCTGAGCCGGCGTGAACATGAGCGAACGGTCGAGATGCTTCTCTTCCTTGATGCGGGAACGGGGCACGGACTGCACGAGGCCGCCCATGGACTTCATCATCAGAGGGTCTCCGGAGGAAAGCACCATGCCGGTGATGACCATGCCGTCGTCGAGGACCACGCGCGTGCCTTCGAAGCCGTGCGAGATGCTCGCGGAAGGCTGCGAGATGTTCAGCACGAGCGTCTCGAGTGACTGCTGCTTGGCGTAGCTGGTGAGGTCCGGGCCGAAGTCGATGCCCTTGCCGTCGAACTTATGACAAGCCTGGCAGACGGCCGCGGCTGCCCTGCCCTTGACGGCGTCGCCTTTCAGGGCGGCGATGACCTCAGGGGCAGCCAGAGGCTTGGAGCCGGCCGGCTCAGGCGGAAGGTCGGAGCCGACGAGCTTGGTGGCCGAAGCATCGCCGCCATGGGCCTTCACGATGGCATCCACGTCGAAGGCCTTCCAGATGCCGGCTTTACGATTACCGACCCACCACTTGGCCAGGTCGGCCTGGGCGAAGGTCTTGTTCAACGAAAGCTCGACCATCGTGCCGGCGGCCTCGGCGCTGCGCGTGAAGGCGAGCGTGGTGAGGTCGCGCTTGAGCTCGACCTCGTTCAGCTTGCCGGAGAGCAGACGGGCACGGACGTCGCGCACGGCGGCGGCCGGGTGCAGGCGCCACGTAAGCCAGGCATAGGCCGGAGACCATTCGAGAGCCGGCTTGGCCATGACCTTGGCGATGGCGGCATGGACTTCGGTTTCGCGATCCGTCGAACCGAGGCCGATGGCTTCGAGGTAAGAACGATCCTGGCCGTCGAACTGCTGGGCGATCGTCACGAGCGTGGCGACGGCAGCCGGGGTCTTGAAGTCACGCAGGGCGATGGCGACCTCGCGACGGACGGCGGGCGACTTGTCCTTGGCCATGGATTCGCAGAGGGCGAACACATCGCGATCCGCCGCACGCAGGGCGCGGAAAGCCACCAGACGACGGGTATCGTCGGCGGAGGCAAGTTCCTTGCGGGCGAGCGCCACGCCCTTGTCGCCGAGCTGGGC
>CANGRI010000026.1 GCA_947456525.1 Opitutia bacterium | reverse complement strand
GTAGGGGCAGGACTACGTCATGCCCTCGCTCGAAAAGGGCGCGGCGTAGCCTCGCCCCTACCTGGGTGTTCACCATCCGGCGAACGGACGCGACGCCGTCGCGCCCCTACCTGGATGTATGAACTCAAAAGGGAGACCGGAAACCGGATCATTGGCTGGGCCTCTTCATCGCCCAATCCGGCCCACTGGTCCACGGGTCAACCGGTCAACTGAATGCGCATTTTCAGGTCCTGGGTCTCAACTGTTAGCGGCGGGTGGCGGGTAATTAGGTTCGGGTGTAGGCCGAGGTCTTAAGCTGCACCATTTTTTACTAATTTTTAATAAAACTAAGGTAACACTCTCAGGGAGAGAGGCTTAAATGCTATTAGAATTTTATCAGTCGTTTAAGTCCCCGTCTGGGGGGTTCCCCCTTTGCGCTTGTATCTAATTAGTCATTCTTTGGTAATTATCCCACGACTTCGCCCCGTAGTCGTGCTTTCTCCTGATGCCTTCTCGGCCCCCAGTCAGCCGCTTGCTGTCCCGCGCCACCTTGATGGTCGCGGCTTCGCTCGTCGGTCTGGCGGTCGCTTCCTCCGCGCGCGCGGCGAATGTTTATTGGGACAGCGATGCGTCGAATACGCCCGCCAACAGCCTGGTCGACGGTTCTAATCTCGGCGGCTCCGGCACGTGGGATGCATCGACGGCCAGCTGGTTCGACGGCACGAATGAAGTGGCCTGGAATAACGCCAACAGCGACACGGCGGTCTTCTGGAACACGCCGCTTTACGCGCTCAGCGCAGGTTGGGATACGGTCAAGACCGTGACGCTGAACACGCCGATCACGGTCGGTGGATTGGTGTTCAGCGCGCCGAATTATTTGGTCACAGGTTCGACGCTGACCCTGGCCGGCACGACCCCGTCCGTCTCCACTAAACTCGGTGAGACGAGCGAAATCGCCAGTATTGTCGCGGGTGCCGCGGGCCTCAATAAGACGGGCTTCGGCACGCTACGCCTGTCGAATGCATCGAACACTTATACCGGTGTGACCACCATCACGAACGGCGTGCTGGCGATCACTTCGGCCGGCGCCCTGGGGCTGGCGACGTCGGACATTACCATCGCGAACACCAACGTTCGTGGCTCGACCGCCGGTGAATTTTTCCTGCAGGGCAGTCTCACCGGCAGCGGAATGACGATCTCCCGGAACATCTCGCTCGCCGGCACGGGCCCGCTGACCATCAACGCCAATGGCATCGGTCTACTGAGTTACGGGACCAACACGATTTCCGGCAATCTGTCGACGAACGTCGGCACGGTGAACTCCGGCGTGGCTTCGATTGGCGGCGTGCTGACGTTATCGGGCACAGTGTCCGTGGCCGGCACCATTTCTAGCACGTTTTGGAATATCGGGACGACGAACGGGACAGGGGTGGGCACAGTTCAGCTGACCGGCACGCTCACCGGCACCGGCTCTATCACCAAGGTGGGCGGCGGCACGCTTATCTTGTCGGAGTCCGCCGCCAGCGGTTTCACCGGCACGGTGCGCGTGCCTGCCAATAATAGTATCCGCGTCACCAATGCCTCGGCGATGGGCGGCGGCACGAACACGGGCGGGAACGCGCCGATTGATCTCTACGGCGGGATTTTTGAATTCCGCATCGGCGCCAGCAACGCCGCCGCGGTCGCGGTCGGCAGCAATGCCTATGCCCGCGCGTCCAGCACGCTGATGCTGGATCACGCCATCGGAGCCTACGCCCTCAATACGCAGAACAATTTCGGGACGCTTTATTGGAATTCCGCTGGCGCGGCCTACTCGCTGACGGTCAATGGTCGCGACGGTGCCGCCGCGAATATCACCGCTTTCACCGCCTCTGCTCAGACGACCACTACGTATATTGCCACGTTCAATAATAGCGGGAGCGGCCTGCTTGCGTTCTCGGGAGATGTGTGGTCGGAGACTTCGACCTCCGCGCAGACCCTCGCGATCAACGCCAGCGCCTCGGATGTCATCATCGCGGGCAACCTGCTGGCGAACGGCACGGTCGCCCACGTGCTGACCAAGAGCGGCGTGGGCGTGCTCACGATTTCCGGCGTGGCCTCGACCATCGCCGGTGCGATCAACGTCAGCGGGGCGGCTCCGAGCAGCACTGCCCCCTTCAGCGGTGCCCTGGCGATCACGGATTTCCGTTCACTCGGCACGACCTCCACCGCGGCGATCAATCTGGGTAATGCCACGACGACCCCCGGCTTCCTGGTCATCGGCACCGGCACCACGCCCACGGCAGCGGGTCTGACGACTTCCCGCGTCATCAATCTTAATACGACCACCGCCGCGGTTTACCTGAACGCCAGCCAGCCGGGGGCGAACCCAGTCATCATCAGTTCCAATTTCACGGTCGTTACGGGTAGCAAGAATTTCTTCCTCGGCGGCACGAATACCGCCGAAAACATCATCACGGGGGTCATCCCGGACAGTACCACCTTGTCGCTCGTGAAGAACGACGCCGGGCTCTGGGCGCTTTCCGGATTAAATACCTATGCGGGCACGACGACCATCACCGCTGGTACGCTGCGCCTCAAGGCCACCGCGGCCGCCTCGAACATCATCAGTTCGCTCGGGGCCGTCAGTTTCGGCCTGAACTCCAATACCTACACCGCCGGCGGCACGCTTGAGTTGGTGGCGGTGAGCAATCTCGCCACGACGGAATCGCTCGGGGCGCTGACGCCGACGGCCGGGCTTGCGACCATCAAACTCACGGGCAACGGCACGGGCAGCGCCAATCTGACTTTCACGAGCCTAGGCGCGGTTTCTGCCCCCACGGGCGTCAACATCGACACGTCCGCCGCGGTCGGGGGCGTGGTCACGCTCACCGGCGTCGCCACCACCACCGCGACCACCGCCGTCGGTAACGGCCATATTTATTTCAACGGCGCCGACTTCGCGGTTTCCACCTCCGGGGCGCTCAGCGCGATGGCCTACGGTGCCGCGGGCTTCACCAACGCCGGGGCAGGGGCGGCGACGATGGTGACCTCCACCCATAACTTTATCTCCGGCCCGGTCACGGCCCAGACTTCCGTCACCGCGACGACCCTTAAGCTGACCACGTCGGACCTGACGTTAAACACCGGGGCGACGCTCACGGTGAACTCCGGCTCCGCCACGAACGATGGCGGCATCCTGCAGACAGGGGGGTCGGCCACAATTAGCGGTGGCACGGGAATCACCACCGGCGGCTCCGGGGCGTTGATTTTCCGCGTCAACGGAGCTTCGGACCAGCTGACGCTGGGCACGCCGATCCTCTCCTCTTCCACCGGGGGCTGGACCAAAAACGGCCTGGGTACCTTGGTCTTCAACGCCACCATGGTGGGTTCGGCTTCGGCCACGAATACCATCAATGAAGGAAAACTGAAGCTCTCGACGGGCGCCGTGCTGGGGCCGGGGACTTACGGCAGTGCCAGCGGCACGCCGGCATTGATCGTCCGTCAAGGCGGCACGCTTGACCTCAACGGTACGACCCAGCCAGCCGGGGCGTTTGATGGCGCCGGCGTCGTCACGAATTCAAGCACGAACAATCAGGCCAACCTCAGTGTGTCCGCCGGGACGGTTTTCTCCGGTGTCTTCCAGGAAGAAGTCGGCGCCCAGAAGTTGAATGTCACGGCGCTCGGGGCAAACACGGTCTGGAGCGGCCTTAGCACTTTCACCGGGGTGATGACCTACGGCTCGACGAACGGTGTGTCCGCCTCGCCGGTGCGCTACTCCGTGGTGACCCTCGCCAATATCGGTAGCGCCTCCAGTATCGGCAAAGGGGATGCCTCCAGCGATGCGTCCAACGCGGCTTCTTTGGTCTTCACGGGCAACCAATACGGCGGCTTCCGCTATGTCGGCCTGAATTCGGTCAGTATCGATCGGCTCTTCACGCTGAACTCCGCGGTGGCCAATCCCGGTGGGATGTTCGAGAACCAGGCGGCCAATAATGCGGCCCTGATTTTCAACAAAACCACGGCCATCTCCTTCGGCGCCGCGGCCAATGGTTATACCGCGGCCCAGGTGCTGACCCTCGGCGGAGCTTCGACCGCAGATAATCTCTTCAATCCGCAGCTGACCAACAATGCGGCCGCCTCGGGTGCCGCTCAGAATACTGGCCTGCTCAAGCAGGGGGCGGGTACCTGGATTCTGGGTAACAGCGCGAACAGCTATTCGGGCGCGACGACCATCACCGGCGGAACGCTCGTGGTCAGTGTCGGTGCTCCGGGCGCGGCCTCTTGGACGCTGCCTTCGACCAGTCCGCTCGTGGTCAATGCGGGCGTGGTGCAGGCTACGGGAAATCTCACGGGTGCCGCTTCGGCCACGCCGACGGCGGGTACGGGCACGGTCACGCTCCAGGCCACGGCCAGCGGTTTCGCTTCCGACACCGGCAAGCTCGTGGTGGCGCTCGGCGGCCTCGGCTCACCCTCGGCGCTGACCTGGGGTAGCGGGGGCTTCTTCAGCACCGCGGCGACGAGTCTAGTTCTTAATTCCGCCACCTCGCTCGGAGAGGTCGAAATCAAGAATGCCATCAACCTCGCGGCGACCACGCACACGATCACGGTCACCGATAATCCGAACACCTACACGGATTACGCCACGATTTCTGGCGTGCTGAGCAACGGCTCCACGGCCACGGCGCTCACGCTTTCCCTCGGCGCCCCGTTGCAGCTCTTCGGTCAGAATACTTATACCGGTATCACGAACGTCACCACCGGCACGCTCATCGTCAATTCGCTCGGCCTCAGCACCGGCAGCGCAGTCGGCACGAGCGTGGGCAATAGTTCAGGTGCAAACCTCGCCGCCAACGCGCTGACCTTGGGTGGTGGGAGCACCACGGGCGCGGTCCTGCAGTATGTCGGTCCCGGTGAGACGAGCGACCGCATGATTCGTTACAACGTGACGACCACGGGCAATGTCCAGCTGCAGGCGGACGGCGCCGGCCCGCTGATCCTCACCAATTTCCTCAACGACATGGCGGCTGGGGCGAAGATCCTCTACCTGCGCGGCAGCAACGTCCAGGGGAACATGATCACCAGTAATCTGGCCGACAACGGCGGTACCCTTGGGGTCTATGTGGACGGCGGGGCGACGTGGATCCTGACGGGCAATAACTCCTTCACCGGCCTGGTCAACGTGACTGGGGGTGCCCTGGGTCTGGGTAGCAACACTGCCCTCGGCGGCGCCACCGCCACCTGGCGTAATAATAACGGGGTGATGTTCACCTATGGCGGCGACCGCACCCTCTCCAGCGCGTTTAGTTCGGGAATCACCACGACCAGTTATGCGGGCGTCTTCACGGGCGATTTCAGCTTGGCCATCGTCGGTAGCCTCGTGATGCCGAACACCACGGCGAGCTACACGTTCACGAACACCATCGCGCCGGGGAAGAATCTTACGATCGGTAACGGCACCTATAACTTTGTCTACGGTGCGCAGACCTCGAAATCGACGCTCACCTTCAACGGCTCGGGCGACACGATTCTTAACGCCCAGGTCACCACCACGAATACCTTCGGCGTTAACGTGACCTACTCGGGTACGGGTAGCCTGACGGTCAACAACCTCCTTTCCGCCCTCGGCAATGCGACTGTCGCCAACGTCGGGACGTTCACGATTTCCGGTGGCACGGTCAAGTCGGGCCTGGCCGAATTCATCCCCGACGCGATCAATAATCCGTCCACCTTCGGCGGCGGGGTGACGATGAACCCGGCTTCTGGAACCACGGCGACGTGGAACCTGAACGGCTTCTCTGAGACGATCAACGCGTTGACGGCGACGACGGCGGGCAGCACCACGATCATCGACAATGCTTCGGCTACCCCGGTGTCTTTCACGATCGGCGCGAATGACGCCACGGTCGGTTTCGGCGCGGCCACCGGCACTTTCTCCCTCCGCAACAGCGGCGGCGGGGCGCTCACCCTCATCAAGATCGGCGCCGGGGTCGCCACGTTCACGACCAATGCCAATAGTTACACCGGCCCGACCCTGATTAAAGGTGGCACGCTGAGCGTCACTTCTTTCAACAGCGTCTCCGGCGGCGCCGCCACGAGTAGCTTGGGCGCGCCGACGACCGTCGCGAACGGCACCATCACGTTGGGGGACCTCGCCACGGCCGCGACGCTGAAGTATGCCGGCACAGGGGAGGTCACCGATCGCGTGATCAATCTCGCCGGCACCACCGGGGCCGTCTCCCTCGATGCCTCGGGTACGGGCAATCTCCGGTTCACCAGCAACCTCTTCGTCGCCGGCGTCGGCTCCAAGACGCTGACCTTGCAGGGTACCGGAGCGGGGGATTTTGCCGGGATTATTCCTAACTATGACGGTTCCAATGTGACCACAGTCACTAAGGCCGGCACGGGGATGTGGTCGATCCTCGGCGCCAACACTTTCACCGGCGTCCTGACCAATAGCGCGGGCGCCTTGAATATCACCGGGTCCTATTACTCGGCCAATCTCGGGAGCATCGTGAACTCGGCGTTCCTCGGGGTGGTGGGGCCGGTCAGCATCGGCTCCTCGGCGGTCACGGTGGCGAGCGGCGCTTCGTTGCGGCTCCTCAATACCGATGCCGTTAATAACAATGCGCTCACGGGCACGATTACGGTCAACGGGGGAACTTTGTTGGGGTATAATGCGGCGGCGGGTTCGACGGGCACTAATTCCCTCGGCACCGCCACGGTCGTCCTCACGGGCACGAACCCGACGCTCCGCCTTGCTCCAGCGCTCGGCACTTCGCTCACCGGCGGCACCACGCAGGGTATTTTCATCAAGGGCTACAATGTCGGGGTCACCTCCCTGGCCACCACGAACTTCCTCGGCGCGAGCAATACCATCACCGCCGCGACCAACGGAGGGGCGCTGCTGAATTACGCCTACCTCAACGTCCCCGCCGGCGGCGCCGTGCTGTCGGGTCAGAATATCCCGCAGGGCACCGCTTCGACGAATTTCCCGGCCACGACGAGCTACCAGATCACCGCGCTGCTCAATATTACGACCGCGGGGAATTACACCTTCTCCACGAAGACGGATGACTTCGGTAGCCTGGTGATCGACGGCAATGCGCCAATCGTCTCGGCGGTGACCACGGTCACGGGAGCCACCTACCTGACCGCGGGCTTACATACCTTCAGTTACCGCGCCGGAAACAACGGCACCAACGGCACGATCGGCGTTCAATACCAAGGCCCGGATGCCGCCGTCATGGTCGACATCCCGGCCTCGGTGCTGCTCCAGGCCACGAATAAGGCGGACCTGGCGAACACGCTTTCCACGCCGCTCCAGCTCGCGGCGACGACGGTGGCGACGATCGATATCGCCTCCAGCACGACGCTCACCGGCGGGCTTGCCATGACCGGCACCGGCGCTGGCACGACGCTGAAGGTGACGGGCAGCGGCGATCTCACGCGCTTGACGATCAACGGGCTGACGCTGACGGACAGCCTCACGATCGGCGACGCGACCGTCAACCCGACCGCGTTCATCAGCCTCGCGGGTACTTTCACCAATTCCACGTCTGCACCCACGACCCTGACGCTGAGCAACCAGCTCGCCGATGGCCTCGCGCTCAATGCCCTCGGCAATTCCCTGACCGACGGGTCCGGCGGCGGGGTGCTTTCCCTCGTCAAACTGGGCACCAGCGGGTGGATGCTCTCCGGCACCAACAGCTACACCGGCACGACCACGATCTCCGCCGGCTTCCTCGAGTTCGCGACCAAGGCTTCGCTTTATAACGGCAACTCCGCGAGCTGGACGAACACCAATATCTCCGTGACTGGGACGCTCGGCCTGGGCGTCGGCGGGGTAGGGCAGTTCACGGCCGCGGACGTCGCCACGCTCTATGCGGCCTTGAGTGGCGCGACCGGCGGCTTCGCATCTGGGTCGTCGCTTGCGCTGGATACCGCCGGGGCGGCGGGCACGGTCACGCTGGCCACTAATTTCGCCAATCCCAACGCGGGTGCGAACACCTTCGGGCTCCAGAAAATCGGCGTCGGCACCTTGGAGCTTTCCGGCGCCAGTACTTACACCGGCAATACCACCGTCGTTTCGGGTGTCTTGAATATCACCGGCAGCCTCACCGGCAACGCCACGTCCTCCTTGCTGACCTCGGGCAATCTCACGGATACCTCCGTGATCAACGTCTCCGGCAACGTCACCGCGAGCTCGTTGTATATGGGAACCGCCCTCGGTGCGGTATCCGTTTACAATCAGACCGCCGGGACGGTGACGATGGGCTTGGTGACGGATACGAATACTAACAACGCCGTCTCCGGCGCTGGCTATGGTTATTTCAATCTTACCGGCGGCACCTTTGTCCAGGCCGGCACCCGCTTTAATATCAACTCCGCCAACGGCGGCATCGGCGTCGTCTATGTCGGCGGCGCGGGCACGCTCAATCTGACAGGCAGTACTTATGTGCTCATCGGCTATAACGGCACGAACGCGGCCGGTGCGCTGACGATCGGGCCCGGTGGCACGGTGATCCGCGACGGCGCCTCCCAGTCGCTGGGGATCAACTGGACCGCCACGGGTTCTTTTGCGGCCGTGAATCTCGCGGGGGGTCTCCTCAGCGGCACGACCGGCGTCACCCGTTTCGGTGGTGCGGGCGCGGCGACCAATCAAACGGGCTTCTTCAATCTCGCGGGCGGCATCTGGAGTGTGGGAACGGGTGGCCTGACCATGACCAACACCTCGGGGTCGGGGAATAATTATTACGTTAATCTCTTGGGTGCCACGGTGCGGAGCACCGGGGTGGTGGCCAGTTTGATTCCCGCCAGCAATGCTTATGGCACGGTGGTGGCCACTTCTTTCGGCGCTGTCGCGAACAGTGCCATCGGCGGCGCGAATTTCACCGGCGGACTTTCTTTCGATACGGGCGGCTTCAATTCCACCGTGCCGGGCAGCCTCCAGCCCGCGACGGGTTCGGGCGTCGCGCAATCCAGCTTGGCGGTCACCGGCGGCACGGGCTACGTCGGGGCTCCGCTGGTCCAGTTCACCGGTGGCACGCTCGTCGCCGGCGGTACGCCCGCTTCGGGTTATGCGCTGATCAGTGGCGGTGCGGTCACGGGCATCGTCATTACCTCGCCGGGGACTTACTCGGTGGCTCCGACGGTCACGCTCACGGGCGGCGGCGGCACGGGGGCCGGCGTGACGGTGGGCACGCTGGTCGCCAACTCCGAAGGGGCACTCACCAAGCTCGGTCTGGGTACCCTGACTTTCTCCGGCGTCAATACGCTGACCTCCGCCATCACGGTGAGTGGAGGTAATCTGGCCCTCGGTGCCGGCGGTCTTTCGAACGCGAGCCTCTTCGGTCTGACCAAGGGGCGTTCGGTGCTCGTCGCCTCCGGCGCCGCCTTGGTCGGTAACACGGCCGCGAGTTTCGCGGACCTCGCCCGCTTCGTGGAAGGCGCCAGCACGGGCGGCGTGGTGCCGACGTCGGCTTCGACGAACTTGGATCTGAGCGCCGCGGGCTTGGGCTTGCCGACGATGGCGCTGTTCGCCGGTTCGTCGGACCTGACTTACACCGGCACCTATACCCCTGGCACCCCTGGAACTTATCGCCTGGGTGCCAGCGGGACTTCGACGCTCACCTACGGTGCGGCGATCACCGGTAATGCGAGCGTGACCGTCGGCGTTGGCGGCACCTCTGGTGGCTATGTCGTGCTGGGCGGCACCAGTAATTTCACCGGCGGCGTCACGCTCGCCGGTAGCGGGCTGAAGCTGACCTCCGCCAGCACCGCGGCGAATTTCGGCGCCGGCAGTGCCTTGGTGGTCGCCGGCAACAGCGTGCTGCAGTGGGCCGCGGGCGCCACGTTCGACCTTTCGGTCCTACCGACGCAGACCTATTACAAGCCCGACGGCACGACGGCTGGTTCGACCGGTGCCGCCAACGCGGGGATTAATTTCTCGGCGGGTACGCTGACCATCGACACCAACGGCAACAACGTGACCTTGGCCGGACCGATCGGTTACGGCGCCGGCGGCTTTAATAAGAACACCGGCGCCGGCACGTTGATCATCAACGGGGCGCCCAGCAGCGGTCAGCCTTTCACGGGGGCGGCTACGATCACCACCGGGGCGATCCAGCTCGGCCACGCCAACGCGCTGCGCAATGCCACCGTCACGGTTTCCGCCACGAACGGCCTCACCTTCAGCCCGTCGATCGGGACGTTCACCCTCGGTTCCCTGGCCGGGGCAAGCAACTTCGTCTTGGCCGACACCGGCAGCGGCGCGATCACGCTGCAGGTCGGTCAGAGCTGGGCTTCCTCCCCGACGTACAGCGCCGTCATGAGCGGCGCCGGTGGTCTGACTAAGATCGGCGTGGGCACGCAGACGATTTCGGGGATTCAGACTTACACCGGTGCCACGACGATCACCGGTGGCACGGCGAACAACGTGCTGAACAGCACGGGCTCCGCCGTCACCACGAGCGCCTTGGTCTTTAATTTCACCGCGGCGGCGACCAACATCCTCGCGCCGACTTCGCCCATCGTCTTCGGCTCGTCGAGCGTCGCTAATCTCAATCCCGGCGGCGGCACCTTGAAGTTCTCCGGCAGCGCCCTGACGGCGGCGAACACACAGACCCTCGGTGGCGTGACGGTGGCGGGCGGGGTTTCCTCGCTCACGACGGCATATTTCGCGTCGGCCACGGCGAACACCATCGCCGTGACGTTGGGTCCGGTCACGCGCACCGCGGTCACGGTGACCGGGTCGGGTTATGCGGCCTCCGCCACCGGCGGCGGCACGATTGATTTCGGCAACAACGGCGGCACGGGCAACACCACCACCTACACCACGACCAGTGTGAACGACGCCAACGGCCTGCTCGGCGGCTGGGCGACCGTCGGAGGCGTTGATTTCGCGGCGGTCTCGGGCGGCGTGATCGGCGCTTATGCCGGTTACACCACCTACACGACCGGCACCTCGCTCGTCAGTAATTCCGCGAGCAACATCCGCATCAACGGGGCGTCGTCGATGACGCTCACAGCGGCTAACGGGGCTACCACGGACCTGAACACTTTGACGGCGGCCGCGACGAGTCTCGGCGGAGCGCCGATTGTTATCGGCGACGGCACGGCGGCTTCGACCGGGATTCTGCGACTGGGTAATGTCACCGGGGTCGGGGTCTTCCTCATGGCCAACGGGGTTCCTTACGGATGGTCGGTCGGTAATGGCGTCGCCAATGCGGGTTCGGTGACCGCGGGTAACGCGACGACCAGTGAGCTGATTCTTAACAATGCGCAGACATCGGTGACGGGCGTGGCCATGGGCTTCTATCCCAAGATCGTCGACAACGGCCTGGGTAAGCCGCTGACGCTGATCAAGACGGGACCGGGGCTGATTAATATGTATGCCACCAACACTTTTTCGGGTGGCTTCATCATCCAGAACGGCCGTGTGAATGTGAACGCCGTCCCCGCTGCGCTCGGCGTGGGCGCGGTGACGATCCTCCCGGGCGGTCAGGTCCTCGTCACCGGCGGCACCCTGCCCAACAATTTCTTCATCGCTGGCACGGGCATCAACGAGACCCCCAATTACGGCGTCCTCCGTCTCGATGGCACTGGCACCACGGTGACGGGTAACGTCACCCTGATCGGCGATGCGAGCATCGGCACCAGCGGCACGATTGGTACGGTGGCGGGGGGGATTAGTGGCAACATCTCCGGTAGCTACTCGCTGGCCCGTGCGGGGACGACTTCGACGCTCGCCCGCATGATCCTGTCCGGCACCAATACTTATACTGGCCAGACCTTGGTCAGCGCGGGCGTCCTGCAGCTGGGCGCCGGCGTGAATAATAATGCGTATGCCGGCCTCGCGGCCCGCAGCGTCGTCACGAGCACTTATGGCACAGTATATGTCAACACCGGCACCGCCGCGGACTTCCAGACTTTCCTGAACACCAAGGCGAGCCCGGCTTCGACGGGGTCGTTCGCCATCGATACCCTGAACGCGGCCGCTACCATTGATTACGCGCAGGCGGGCCTGACCGGGGCCTACCTTAGCGCGGCGACGACGGTCAACTTCACCGGCACCTATGTCCCCGGAACATCTGGCCAGTATCGTCTGGGTGGCGGCGATGGGGTGCTGAATTTCAACTCCCTTATCGCCGATACGGCGACGGGCCGCAGCTCCGTCCTCGCCGGGGTGGCGAACAACGGCGGCTCCGTCGGCTTGGCCTCCCTCGGGTTCGATAACACCTTCACCGGGGGGATCTCTTTCAACGGAGGCACGCTGCAGGCTGATACGCTGGCCCGCCTCGGCAACCCCGGTCCCGGCGTGGTCGGCGTGACGGTTACTTCCAGCGGCGGCATCTTCCGCTGGTCCACCGGGGCGACTTTCGATCTCAGCGCCGTCTCTGGCGGTGTCGCGTTGGTGGGCTCCACCTGGCAGCTGGATACGAATGCGAACGGCACGAGCGGCACGCCGATCAATTTCGCCAACGGTCTGGGTAATTATGGCGCGGGGCTTCTGCAGAAGAACGGCTCGGGCTTCCTGCAGCTGAGCGGTGTGCACACCAGCACCGGCAACGTGTTGGTCCAGGGTGGCACGCTGTTGCTTAATAATGCCAACCCCTTCAACGCTGGCTACGGCACCAGCGGCCTGGCAACGGCGGCCACGGTCAGCGCTAACAATGTTTCCGGGGCGATCCTGCAGCTCGCGGTCGATACCACGGTCGGCGCGGTCGTCAGCACGAACTCGACGACGACCAGTACCAGCGCCGGCGCGATTAGTCTGGCTGGCCACACGCTCACCCTCGCCGGCATCACCAGCACTACGGTCACTGGCTATATTTATGGCGGGGCAGGCATCGCCGGTTCGGGGGGCTTGACGAAGATCGGGGGGGCGACCCTGACCCTCGCGTCGAACAACACGGGTAACTACACCGGCGCCACGACCATCCTTGGGGGTACGCTGGCCTTGGATTACAGCATCCTCACGACGGCCCCCACGGCCATCATCAATGTCGCCAGTCCGCTCGTCCTTGGCGGCGGCACCCTGAACATGAAGGGGAAGGGCACCGGCGTCACCAGCAGCCAGACCTTCGGCGGGCTCACGCTGAATCCGGGCGCCTCGCTCTTTACCGCCACGCTCAATAGTTCCACGGCCCTGAATCTTTCGGTCGGCGCAATCACCCGCCCGGTGGCCGGGGCGACGGTGGATTTTGCGGTGAGCTCCGCGGCGCTCGGCGCTACCGGCACGGTTTCAACCACGACGGGTAACAACGGTTCGACCGGCATCCTCGGCGGTTACGCGACCGTCAACAGCGGCGCTGATTTCGCCGCCGCCGCCGGTGCGGGCCCGACTTATACGCTGGCCGCCTACGCCGCTTACACGTCGGCCTACACGGCGGGAACGAACGTGGTCAATGGATCGATGACGTCCATCGGCGGCAGTGCCCTCAGCATCAACTCGCTCCGCTTCAACAGCCCGTCGGCGATCACACTGGACGCCACGGGGGGCCTCACCCTGAGCAGCGGCGGCTTGCTGCTGACTCCGACCGTGGCGGCCAACGCCACCACGATCACCGGTGGCACGCTGTCCTCAGGCAACGGCACCGACCTGATCGTCCATCAATATTCCACCGGTACGCTCACCCTCGCCTCGAAGATCACCGGCTCCATCGGGTTGACCAAGGCCGGTCCCGGGGTGCTGGCGGTGAGTAACTCCGGCAATGATTTCACGGGCCCCACGAACATCGGCGGCAGCGGCGTGGTGCAGGTGCTCACCTCGGGAGCCCTGAGCACCGGTGATATCAATCTTAATAGCGCCGCCCAGGTGCTGTTGGTGCCCGGCGTTTCCCTGGGGAATCCGGTCAATCTCCGCAACGCCTGGGGCGTGGCCAATCAAGCCGCGCTTTATATCAACGGTAGCACCGGCTCGGCTACGGTGAGCGGCACGGTGACCGTCTATAACAGCCCGGTCGGGGGTGGTCTTTTCGGCACGGGTGGGGCGACGCTTTATGTCACCGGCCCGGTCAATGCGGCCGCCGGCCAGATTGTCTCGGTCCGCCTCGGCAACGTGGTGCTCTCGGGTGGCGGCACTTACGATTACTTCTTCGCTTCGGGCGGCACGACCAGCCTCGGCGCCGCCAACGGCCTCTCGACGGGCGCGATCATCGATGTCGCCGGCGCCGCGACGGGCGCGATCCTCGATCTCGCCGGGTATAATCAGACCGCGGCGGGTCTGATGAAGAACAACGCGAACACCGCCACCGTCACGAACACCTCGCTGACGCTCTCGACGCTGACCCTCAATGTCGCCGCGTCCGACGGCGGCATCCACACGGGCGATTTCACTTATGCAGGGGCGTTGACGGGTAATCTCGCGGTGGTGAAGTCCGGCGCGGGCATGCAGACGCTCAGCGGCGCCAATACTTTCACCGGCGGCACGACGGTCGCCGCCGGCACGCTCCGTCTGGGCAGCGCCACGGCGCTCGGCGGTGATAGCGGTTACAATGGCGGGTTGGTCGTCAATGGTGGCACGCTCGACCTGAACGGCTACACGAATGTCTCCGTGGGGGCCTTCTCTGGCAGCGGTGGTATCATCACCGATAACAGCGGCCAGGCCGGTCTCACGATTTTCTCGGCCGCCCCGTCGACGGACGGCGCTTTCGCCGGCGCGATCAACAACGGGACGTTCCGGACGCTCGGCTTCTTCAAGGATGGTGCCGGGGTGCTCACGTTGTCGGGCACCAGTAATTACGCCGGCGCCACGCGCATCTTCGCCGGCGCCTTGAATGTCCGCAGCGCGGGTGCCCTCGGGACCAGCGCCGGCGGCACCACGGTTTATGCCGGCGCCGCGTTGCAGCTCCAGGCGGGCGTGACTACCGCCGAGCCGATGACGCTCAGCGGTCTCGGCGTGGGTGGCCTCAATGGCGCTCTGCGGAATATTTCCGGCGACAACGTCGCCAGCGGTGCGCTTACGTTGTCCGCCGCGACGCGCATCAACGCGGATGCCGGCTCCTTGACGCTTTCCGGCGGACTCGCCGGAACAGACTTCGCGCTCACTTTCGGCGGCGCCGGCAGCAGCAATCTCACCGCGGCGTTCACTCTCGACGCCGGTGCGCTGACCATCGACGGACTCGGCGGCACGGTGAGCCTTCAGGCTGCCGGAACTTATACCGGCGCCACCACGGTCGCCGCGGGCACGCTCAATCTCCGCCACTCTTCTGCGCTCGGCTCCTCATCGGGTGTCACGGTGGCGGCCGGCGCGGCCCTGCAGCTGCAGGGGGGCGTCACGCTCGCGGGCGTCCCTGCGACGACTTCGCTGCTGCAGAGTGTCGCCGGGAATAACACTTGGGCCGCGTTGCTCACGGCGCAGACGGGCGGTCCGCTCGTGCTGCAAGCCGATGCCGATACGCTGACGGTCTCGGGTGGCGTCAATGCACAGAGTGCCGATACCGTGAATCGTGCCCTGCAACTCGCCGGTGCCGGTAACGGCGTGCTGGCCGGCGTCGCCGTGACGAACCCCGCCAGTGTCACCAAGACCGGCGCGGGCGTCTGGTCCTACGCCGTCGCCCAGACTTACACCGCTCCCACCGCGATTAACGCCGGTACGTTGCAGGCCGGGGCGGCGAACGTCTTCCCGACGAATTCCGCCTTCACGCTCGCGAACACGGCCGGCGCGACGCTCGATCTCAACGGCTACAACCAGAGCCTCAAGTCCCTCGACGGCGCGGGGGCCGCCGGCGGCGCGGTGACGCTCGGCAGCTCCGGCGTCCTCAGCACCGGCGCGAACACTTCTTATAATGGCTCGATCACGGGTTCGGGTAGCAGCGGGCTCACGAAGACCGGCAACGGGGTGATGACCTTGGGCCCGGCCGCCGCGGTCACGGGCCCCGTCGCAGTTGCCGTCAATCAAGGCACGCTGCTGGTGCACGGCACCACGGACGCTTCGGTGACGGTCACCGTCGCGGCCAACGCCGTCTTGGGCGGGAAGGGTACGCTCGGCGGCACGACGACGCTCGCTGCCGGCTCCACGTTGCAGGCCGGCGACGGAGCCTCGGGCAACCTGACGACCCGCGCCCTGGTTTTCGGTGCGCTCACCGGCGATACGGCCAGAATTCAACTCTATAACCTGGATGCGACGGCCTCGATCATCAATGCCGGCGCGATCACCACCAATGGCGGCGCCGGCTCGGTCACCTTCTACGCGACGAACGGCGGCGCCCTCAGCAACGGTACCTACGACCTGCTGACCTATCTCTCGGTGGATAACTTCAACGCCTTCCGCACGGCGGCGGGCTCGATCAGTGGGCTCAGCGGGCGCCAGACGGCGAACCTGATCAACGACACCGTCAACTCAAAGATCACGCTCCAAGTCCTCGGCGATTCGCCTGTGTGGACGGGCTTTGACGGCGCGGGAAGCGCGCAGGACCTGGTCTGGCACCTTCCGGCCGGCGCCGCCCAGAATTTCCAGCTCATCTCCACCGGCACGCCCACCAACTACCAGGCCGGTGATTCGGTGCTCTTCAATGACTTCGCGGGCACGGGCAACACGACCGTGCATATCAACGAGGGCAATGTCGCGCCGACGAGCGTCACGATCAGCAATTCGCTCTACGATTACGTCTTCGACAGCGCCGGCAGCTATGGCATCACCGGCTCCACCGGCATCGTCAAGGCCGGCACGCGTTCGGCGACGTTCAATAATTCCAACAGCTTCACCGGAGGCGTGACCGTCAACGCCGGGACGCTCATCTTCAACGCCACCAACTCGATCGACGGCGGGCTCACCGTCAACGACGGCACGCTCGCGCTCAACGCGGCCACCACGCTCACCGGCGACGCCCGCATCGGCAACGGCACCTTGGCGCTGGGCGCCGCCGGCGCGCTGGGTTCCGCCAATGCGGTGATCTTCGGCGCCGGTGCGACGGGCTCGCTGCAGTTGAACGGCAACGCGACCACGCTCGCGGGGTTGACCACGAACGCGGTCATCGGCACGCCGTCGGTTTCGAACGGCGCGGCCACGGCCGCGGTGCTCACGGTCAATCTCGCGGCTGGCACCAATACTTTCGCCGGGGTGTTGCAGGATGGCGCTGGCGGCGGCACGCTCGGCCTCACCAAGTCCGGCGCTGGCACGTGGGTGCTCACGGGCGCCAATACGCATACCGGCGGCAATACGGTGGCGGCGGGCACCCTGCAAGTAGGGCAGGGGGGCGTCCTCAGCGGCGACACCGTCATCAGCAGTGGCGCGTCTCTGGTTTTCAATAGTCCCGCCGACTTGACGAATGCGGGTGCCCTTTCCGGCGCTGGGACGTTGACCACCTCCGGTACGGGCAAACTCATTCTCACCGGCACGGCGGGGCATGGTGGGGGTACGACCATCTCGGCGGGCGCGACGCTGCAAATCGGCAACGGCGGCAGCACGGGAGCCCTGAGCGGCACGGGCGTCCTCGCCGATGCGGGTGATCTCCGCGTGAATGTCTCCGGGACGACCACGCTTCCTGCCGTGATCAGCGGCACGGGCAACCTGACCGTCGATGCCGGCACGCTCGTGTTGACCGCGACCAATCTTTACCAGGGGGCCACGACCATCGCCTCCGGGGCCTCCCTGCAAATCGGCAACGGTGGAGCCACCGGGACGCCGGGCACGGCCGCGGGAATCACGGATAACGGCACTTTGATCCTCAGCCGTTCGGGCGCGTTCAACTTCTCAAAGAACATCACCGGCACCGGGGGCTTGACGGTCGCCATGGCCACGGGCGGGGTGCTGACGCTGAGCGGTTCCAATAGCTACGCCGGCACCACGACGGTGGCGTCCGGTACGCTCACGGTCGCCAACGCCGCCGCCTGGTCGGGTTCCTCTGCGCTCGTGCTCGGCAGCGCCGGCAACAGCACCACGCTCGACCTCAATGGCACGAGCAAATCTTTCAGCAGCCTGACGACCGCCGGCACCGCCGCCAATCAGATCCTCACGAATTCGGTCACGGGCACCTCGACCATCACTTTCAACTCCGCGGGCTCCAGTACTTTCAACGGGGTGCTCGCCGACGGCTCGGCCACGAAGAAGATCGCGCTCACCTTGACGGGGGGAGGTGCGCTGACCCTCGGCTACGCCAACACCTTCACCGGCGGCGCGATCATCGCCAGTGGCACGGGCGTGCTGGGCGCCAATAACGCATTCGGCACGGGTGCGCTGACCTTGGGTGGCTCCGGTACCGCCGGCACGCTCGACCTGGCTGGCTACAATCAGTCGATCTCTTCCTTCTTGCTCGGCGCTGGTGCGACCGCGGCCTCGCAGATTTTCGGCAACAGCAGCACGACGACCGATGCGACGCTCACTTACACCGGCACGGCGCAGACTTTTGCCGCGGTGATCCAGGACACCCTCGGCGCGGGCTCGCGCAAGGTGAACCTCGCGCTCAGCGGCAGCGGTATCTTCACGGTCACCGGGGCGAACACTTATTCCGGCACGACCACCATCGGCGCCAGCGCGACCCTGCAAGTCGGTGCCGGGAGCACCGCGGGTCAGTTGGGCACGGGCAACGTCACCGTGGCCGGCACCTTGTTGCTGAACCGTTCCGACGCGTTGGTGATTCCTTCCATCAGCGGCTCGGGTGCCGTCACGCTCGCCACCGCCGGCACGGTTTCCCTCGCCTCCGGCGCGGCCATCAGCACCACGGGCGCCCTCAATTTCGGCTCCGCGAATGCCTCCGGCACGTCCTCTAATCTCGACCTGAGCGCCGGCAGCGCCACCGTCGCCTCCGCGTTGATTCGCACGAATAATGCCACGGCGAATAACGTGACGATCGGTAGCGGCAAAAGCTGGACGCTGACCAACGGCTTGACGATGGGTTATGATGCCGGCTCTGGCACGGGCGCCACGCTGTCCAATCTCACCGTCGCCGGCGCCGGCGCGATGTCCGTCACCGCGGGTACCATCAATATCTCCGTCAATCAGGCGGCCACCAACGCCGCTTATTACAGCAGCGCGCTGCTCGATGTCTCCGGACTCGCCTCCTTCACGGCCAGCGTCACGACCTTGAACGTCGGCGTGGGTAGCACCACGACGGGCCAGGGTGTCCTTCTGCTTTCGAATACCGCCAATACCATCGCCGCGACGACGATGCAGATCGGCCACTCTGGCGGCAATAACGGCAACGGTGCCAGTTATGTCACGCTCGGCACCGGCACCAATGTCTTGAATGTCGATACGCTGAACATCGGCCTGAGCAAGCTCGGCGGCACGCTGCAGTTCGCCTCGCAGACCGCGGGCAGCAACGGTACCGTGACGATCGCCAATAAGGCCGGCACGGGTGCGGCCAACATCACCGTCGGCAGCAACAACGGAACGAGCACCTCGGCCGTCATCGCCGCCACGATCGATTTACGCGGCCATAATTCCACGGTCGCCGCGGGTACGCTCCAGCTGGGGATAGGCACGGGTAATACGAGTACTGGCGGCGCTTCCGGGGTGCTGAATTTCGATACCGGCACCATGACGGTCACGGCCGTGACTCTCGGCAGCAAGTCAGGTACCGCCGGCACGGGCGCGGCCAGCGGCACCATCAATCTCAGTGGCGGTTCGCTGACCGTGAACAGCTCGGGAAGCGTCGCCCTGGCCGTCCAGGCCGCGGCCACCGGTTCGGCGTCGGGCACGCTCGCGATCAGCGGCGGTACCTTCACCGTGCGGGCCGGCGATACTTTCTCCCTCGCCAACTCGAGCATCGCTGGCGGCGTGGCCACCGGGGTGCTGTCGCTCACGGGCGGCGTCGCCACGATCAATACGAACCTCCTGCGCGCCGTCGGTGCCGGCACGGAGAACACCACGCTCACGATCAACGGCGGCACGCTCGACATGGCCGGCTTCAACATCGGTTCCTTGACCGCGACGATCGGCTCCGGCTCGGGCTCGCTGAGCCTCTTGAACGGCACGCTCCGGAATGTCGGCCAGATCAACGGCGGCGCGGGTTTCGCGGTGGGCGGCACGAACAATACTTTCACGCTGGCGGGGACGAATACCTTCACCGGGGTGCTCACCGTCACCGCGGGCTCGAACAGCACGCTCGTGGCGGCCAGCGACACTCAGCTCGGTCTGGTTTCCGGGATCACGATCAACCAGAACGCCGGCCTGCAGACGACGGCTTCCTTCGCCACCACGAAGCCGATCTCGCTCGCCGGTGCCAACGCGCATTTCGCCCCGGATGCGGGCACGACCCTGACGCTCAATGGTGCGGTCACGAGCAGCTATAACGGGTTGATCTCGGTGCGCAACCTCGGTGCAGGGACGATCATCTTCAATTCCGCGGCCAATTCTTTCTACACCAACACGGTCTTCCTGATGGGCGCCGGCACCCTCAATCTCGGCCACGCCGCCGCGCTCACCGGCGCTGCGCTCAAGTATAACGGCGGCGCGGGCCTGGATAACACCTCGGGCTCCGCGATGACACTCACCGGCGCCAAGGGCTTGGAACTTACCTCGGGCTTCACCTTCACCGGTACGAGCAGCCTCACCATCGGCGGGGACACGAGTTTCGTCCAGACCGCGGCGAGCACCCGCACCCTGAACATCGTCGCTAATTCCCTCGATATCGGCGGAATCCTGACCACAGGTGCCGACGTGACCACGACGGCCCGCGTGGACGGTTCGCTCAATAAGACGGGCGCCGGCACGCTCATCCTCTCGGGTAATTCCGATTATACCGGCACGACCACGGTCGTCGCTGGTACGCTTCAGGTGGGCATCGGTGCCACCGCCGGCTCCCTTGGTTCGGGCGCCGTCACGGATAACGCAACGCTGGTCTTCAATCGCAGTGACGCCACCACGGTCGCCAACGACATCGCGGGCTCGGGGAATCTGACCCAGTCGGGCACCGGCACGCTCACGCTCTCCGGCAATAATAGTTATGGTGGGGTGACGACGATCACGAATGGCACGCTGAAGCTGGGTTCCGCCACGGCCTTGGGCGCCAGCACGGTGACCGTTACCGGAGGAACGCTCGACCTTAACAGCCAGACGGTGACCGCTGCGGTGACGCTCAATAGCGGCACGCTGACGGGCGGGACCTTTGATGTCGCTAACCTGACGGCCACCGCCGGCACGATCTCCGCCAAACTCACCGGCACGGGTGGGGTGACGAAATCCGCCGCGGGCACCTTGACGCTGTCGGGACCCAATGATTACAGCGGTGCCACGACCGTCTCGGCCGGCACGCTCAGCGCGACGGCGGGGGCGCTCTCCGCCACCTCGGGTCTGACCGTGAATGGTGCCGCCCTCACCGCCGTGGATGTGAAGTCCGGCGTCACGTTGTCCTTGAATGCGTCTGGTACGGCGGCGTTCTCCGGTGCCTCGCTTGCGTTGGGCGCGGTATCGAACGCTAACGCCGCCAGCGACGCGTTGCTCTTCTCTTCCAATAGCGGGACCGTCACGCTTGCCTCGCTCGCGGGCGGCGGCAAGACGCGCTTCGCCGCCTCCGCCACGATCACCGGCGGTGTCGCCGAGGGCACTGTCACCGTCGCCGGCCTGCTCACCGCCAATGTCACGGGTGGCACGGTCGTCGCCGACTCTATCACCGGCACGGTCAGCGGCGGCGCGGCGGTCACGATCACGGGAGTCCTCTCTAGCCTGGCCGCCGGCACGGTCACGCTCGGCGATGCCGCGGTTGCGGTCACGACGCTCTCCACCGGCAATGTCGTCCTCGGCTCGGGTGCCCTCACGGTCAGCAACGGTACGCAGACTGGGGTGATTTCCGGCAGCACCGGCACGGTCATCAAGGATGGATCCGGCGAACTTGTCCTGCAGGGAGCCAATACTTACGGCGGTGCGACTTCCGTCACGGCCGGCAAGCTCACGGTCACTTCGCTCGGCGATGGTTCCGCCGCCAGCTCGCTGGGTACGGCGGCGCTCACGCCGGGTAATCTTGTGCTCGGAGCCGGGACGACGCTCGGCTACGCCGGCGCCGGTGAGACTTCGGCCCGTGGCTTCACGGTCGGCAGCAGCGTCACGCTGGATGCCTCCGGCACGGGTGCCTTGGCCTTCAGTGCCAGCGCCCAGATCGCCTTTGCGAACAGCACATCCAGCCGCACGCTCACGCTCGACGGCACCAATACCGCCGCCAACACGCTTGGCGCGGCAGCCGCGGGTTCGCCGCTCGACGCCGATAAGTTCAACCAGGTGATCAAGAACGGCGTCGGCACCTGGATCATCGCCCATAGCGGCACGATCAAGAGCACCGCCGAGATCGACGTGAACAGCGGCGTGCTCGGTTTCGCCAGCGGGGTGGCGCCAGCTTCCGGCCTCATCGTGATGGCCAATAGTTCCACGCTCCGCTGGGAAGCGGGTAACAGCGACGACCTTTCCGCACGCCTGCACTTTGGCTCCGGCGCCAATGCGACCCTGAACACTGGTTTCAACGATGTCACTTTTGCGAACAGCCTGACCTTCGATGGCGGTACGGCGGCGTCGGTAACCAAGACGGGCACGGGTACGGTCACGCTCGCTGCTTCCAATAGCGGCGTCACCGGCGGCTTCACCCTCTCCGCGGGCGGCCTCAATGTCACCAACGCCACCGGCCTCGGTTCGGGTGCGACGGTCGTCAACGGCGGCACGCTTTCCGTTAATGCCGTCACCACGAACGCGGTCACGGTCAACAATGCGGGCACCGTCGGCGGTAACGGTACGGTCGCTGCGCTCACGGTCTCCAGTGGCGGCCATGTCGGCCCGGGCAATTCCCCTGGTACGCTCAACGTCACCGGCACGACCACGCTCGCCGGCGGTTCCATCTTCGAGTGGCAGGTGCAGGATGCGCTGGATCCGTTGAAGTATGATCACCTGAACGCCGGCACGCTGGATCTCACGGGTGCGAGTAGCGCGAGCCGGATTACTTTCAAGATCATCGCCCTCGACGGCGTGATCGGCGGTTCCACGCTCGGCCTCCCCGCCAATTTCTCTTCGAGTACCATTCGTACGTTCAACCTCGGCACGGTCGGCACGCTTAACTTCGGCAGTAGCACGAATATCAACGATTACTTCACCTTCGACGTCGGTCAGTTCAACTACACCGAAGGGACGGCTTCGAACGCTGGCCTGTGGTCGCTAAATTACGATTCTGGGAGCGGTGCGCTCACGCTGACCGCCGTGCCCGAGCCTTCCACCTACGGCCTTGGTATCGGGGCGCTCGCGCTCGCTGTCGCCGCGGTGCGGCGCCGGCGCAAGATTCAGGCCAAGGCCTGAGCTTGCGCGGGGGAACTGCTGGCATGGTGAACTGCTGCGAAGCAGGCGCGACTACGTCGCGTGGGGGATCTGCTGGCACGCTGG
>CANGRI010000025.1 GCA_947456525.1 Opitutia bacterium | reverse complement strand
TCAGGCTCATAACCTGAAGGTCGTAGGTTCAAATCCTACCCCTGCACCCAATTTTAAGCCCTTCAAAGGCTGTCACTTATACAAGTGATCAAAATGATTAGGAATAGGCTTGAACCGACCAGAATTAATTGCACGGTATCAGGTATTAAATTTGTCCTACGGGACAATGGGGTAAGTAAGATAAAGCAGTAAAAAACAGGCGGCTTGCATAGGGGTATGCAAGCCGCCTCCTTTTTGGAAGGGCACTCCCCTTCCCTGGACACGAAAAAGCCCGGCTCCTTGCGGACCGGGCTTCGTCGTCTCTGCGGCGATCGGCTCAGCCGCCGCCGGTCATCTTCGTGATGAGCGCGATGAGCGGAAGGAACATCGCGAGCACGATCGTACCGACGACCACGGCGAGGAACACGATGAGCACCGGCTCGATGATCGAGGTCAGCGCCGTCACGGCGTTGTCGACTTCTTCGTCATAGATGTCGGCGACGCGGTTGAGCATCTCCGGAAGCTGGCCGGTCTCTTCGCCGACCTGGATCATCGACGTCACCATCTGCGGGAAGACGCCGGACTGCTCGAGCGGCACCGAGAGGGGCTCGCCGTCGCGCACGCGGTCATGCACGCGCTCGAGGGATTTCGCGATCACCACGTTGTCCAGGGTGTCGCGCGTGATCGAGATCGACTGGAGGATCGGGACGCCGGAAGCCATCAGGGTGCCGAAGGTGCGGGCGAAACGGGAGACCGAGACGATCTGCACGAAGGCGCCGACCTTGGGGAGGCGGAAGATGATGCGGTCGAAGAGCTCCTTGCCCTTGTCGGTGGACAGCCAGCTCTTCAGGCCGGCGTAGATGCCGAAGATGAGGATCGGGGTGGCCCACCAGTAGACCGTGAGCAGTTTCGAGATGCCGACGACGAACTGCGTCAGCGGAGGCATCTGGGTCTTCTGGCCGTCGAGTAGCTTCTGGAAGGAAGGGACGACCTTCACCATCAGGATGTAGACGATGATGATGGCGACCGACATGACGACGCCCGGGTACACCATCGCGGACTTCACCTTCTTCTGGATGCGTTCGGCCTTTTCGCGGAACTTCGCGAGACGGTCGAGGACCTTGTCGAGCACGCCGCCCGCCTCACCGGCGCGGATCATGTTGACGAAGAGCTTGTCGAAGACCTTCGGGTGGGCCTGGAGGGCTTCGGAAAGGTTGTTACCCTGCGAGACGCTCTCGGCGACGTTGGCGAGGATGGCCTTGAAGGCCGGGTTGCGTTCCTGCTTCGTGATGAGTTCCAAGGCGCGGAGGAGCGGCAGGCCGGCGACGATGAGCGTGGCCAGCTGACGGGTCATCACCGTCACGTCGTTCTGCGAGACCTTGGCGCCGAACGAGAAACCGGCCTTGGCGGGGGCCGCGGCGGTCGCGGCAGGCTTCGCCGAACCGGCGTCGCTGGCCAGCGTGGTGACCATGAGGCCTTTCGCCATGAGTTTCTGGCGGGCCTGTTCGTCGTTGGCGGCCTCGATCTTGCCGGAGGTCTGCGCCCCGTTGCGATCGATCGCGGTGTACTTGTAGTCGGGCATGGGAGTGGTGGGGTATGTTGAAGGTTAGGTGTACTTGAGGACCTCCTCGATGGAGGTGTGGCCGTCGAAGATGCAGCGCAGGCCGTCTTCACGGAGCGGGCGCATGCCGGATTCGATGGCCTTCTGCTTCAGGACGAGCGTCGGCGCCTTCTGCGTGATGAGGGAGCGCAGCTGGTCGTTGATCGTCATCAGTTCGAAGAGGCCTTGGCGTCCCTTGTAGCCGGAACGGTTGCAATCCGGGCAACCCTTGCCGAAGTAGAACTTCTTGTTCGCGATCTCGAGCGCGTCGACGTCTAGCATGTTCACGACGTCCTTGTCGGGCTCGTAAGGGGTGCGGCAGGTCTTGCAGATGCGGCGCAGCAGTCGCTGGGCGAGCACGCCTTCGAGCGAAGCCGAGATGAGGAACGGCTCCAGGCCCATGTCGATGAGTCGGGTCACGGCGCCGGGAGCGTCGTTGGTGTGGAGCGTGGAAAGCACGACGTGGCCGGTCAGCGAGGCCTGCACGGCGATCTGGGCGGTCTCGAGATCTCGGATTTCACCGACCATGATGGTGTCGGGGTCCTGTCGGAGGAACGAGCGTAGCGCGGCGGCGAACGTCAGGCCGACCTGATGGTTGATGGGCACCTGCATGATGCCTTCGACCTCGTATTCGACCGGGTCTTCGGCGGTGAGGATCTTGACGTCCTCGGTGTTCACTTCGCGGAGCGCGGAGTAGAGCGTGGTGGTCTTGCCGGAGCCCGTGGGACCTGTAACGATGAAGATCCCGTTCGGGCGGCCCACCATGGCGCGGATGCCTTCCTTGATGTCGTCCTGCATCGAGAGGGCCTCGAGGCTCAGGTTGACGACGGTCTTGTCCAGGATTCGAAGCACGACGGACTCGCCGAACTGCGTGGGCAAGGTCGAGACGCGAAGGTCGATCTGGCGGCCGCTGATGGTGGTCTTGATGCGTCCGTCCTGCGGGACGCGGCGCTCGGCGATATTGAGCGAGGAGAGGACCTTGACGCGGGCGATGACGGCCGAGGCGAGGTTCTTGGGCGGAGGCGCCATCTCGTAGAGCGAGCCGTCGATACGGAGACGGATGCGGAACTCGGTCTCGAAGGGTTCGAAATGGATGTCCGACGCCTTGGCCTTGACGCCTTCCTGGAGGACGAGGTCGACGAAGCGGATGATCGGAGCCTGGCTGGCGGCCTTGGTGACGTCCTCGTCGGTGACGGCGACGGCATCGACTTCGCCGAATTCGCCGAGGAGGTCTTCCATCGAGGAAGAGGTGGCTTCGCCGTAGACGCGGGTGACGGCCGCTTCCACCTGGGACGGATCGGCGACGGCGAGCTCGATATCCTTCTGCAGGATGAAGCCCAGCTCGTTGATGACGGACGAGTTGAACGGATCCTTCGCGAGGAGGGTCAGCTTACCGGCCTCGTCGGCGACGGGGAGCACGACGTACTTGTGGGCCTGCGGAGCCTTAAGGAGCTTGACGAGGGCGTCGCCCGGATCGGCCGGGACGGCGGAGTAGTACTGCACGTGCAGATAGTCCGCGATGGCCTGCAGGATGGTCGGGCGATCGGCGAGTCCGGCGTCCACGAGGCTGTCGCTGAACGACTTGCCGGTGGTCGCGTGGGACTCCCAGATCTCCTCGGCCTGGGCGGGCGTCACGAGGCCGGCCTCGAGGGCGATGTCACGGATCAGGTCACTATGGTCGTCGAACATGGGAATGGGGTAAAGGGTTGGGGTAAGGTCAGCGCGTCTGGGCTCCGCCGCGCATGCGCTCGCGCATGGCTTCGGGGTTCTGGCAGTAGTTGAAGACCTCCTCCTCGGACACGAGGCCCTGGAAGAAGAGCGCGAGCAGGTCGCTGTCGATGGTGCGCATGCCGCGCGAGCCGCCGGTCTCGATGTCGGTGAGCAGCTGGTAGGTCTTACCTTCGCGGATCTTCGCGCCGACGCTGTCCGTGCGGACCATGATCTCGAAGGCCGCGACGCGCTTGTCGTCGACGGTGCGCAGGAGGCACTGCGAGATGACGGCGGAAAGGGAGGTGGAAAGCTGGGCGCGGATCTGGTCGCGGGCCGTAGCCGGGAAGGCGTCGATGATGCGGTCGATCGTGCGGGTGGCGCCGGAAGTATGCAGCGTGCCGAGCACGAGGTGCCCCGTCTCGGCGGCGGTGACGGCGGCCTCGATGGTCTCGAGGTCGCGCATTTCGCCGATCAGGATGACGTCCGGATCCTGGCGCAGGGCGGCGCGGACGCCTTCGGAGAAGGAAGGAAGGTCGACGCCGACTTCGCGCTGGGTGATCAGGCAGTTCTTGTGGGCGTGCGTGTACTCGATCGGATCCTCGATCGTGATGATGTGTCCCTGCTCGTTCTCGTTGATCCAGTTGATCATCGAGGCGAGCGTGGTGGACTTGCCGGAGCCGGTGGGACCCGTGACGAGCACGAGGCCGCGGGCGCGCTTCAGCATGTCCTTGATCACCGGAGGCAGGCGCAGCTGCTCGAGGGTGAACATCGCGGACGGCAGCAGGCGCAGCACCATGCCGTAGCCGCCGAGGCCGCGGAAGGCGTTCACGCGGAGGCGGGTCTTCTGGCGATAGGAGAAGGCGAAATCGGCGCCGCCGTCGGCGTCGAGACGGGCGAGCTGGGCGGGCGGCACGACGGCCAACACCATGGCCTTGGCGGCGGCCTCGTCCAGGGCCGGGCCGTCGATGGAGACGACGGAGCCGTTGACACGGAGGCTCGGGGAACGGCCCACGCGGATGTGCAGGTCCGAAGCGCCATTCTCAAGCATGGCCTCCAGCAGCTGGTTCATCTCGTAGGCCATGGAATCAGATCACGTCGTCCGCGACGGTGGCGCCGAGCACTTCCTCGATGGTGGTCATGCCGGACGCGACCTTGCGCTGGCCGTCTTCGCGCATGGTGCGCATGCCGGCTTCGCGCGCCTTGCGGCGGAGGTCGACGAGATTGGAGCCGCCGTAGATCATCTCCTGGATCTCCTCGGTGATGACGAAGAGTTCGAAGACGCCGCGACGTCCCTTGTAGCCGCGTTCGCCGCACTTGGGGCAACCAGGGCCCTTCATCGGCGTGGCGCTGGCAAGGTCCTGCTCCGTCATGCCGATGGAATAGAGCTCCTTGGCGGTCGGCTTGTACGGGGCCGCGCAAGCCTGGCAGTTGCGGCGGACGAGTCGCTGGGCGAGCGCTCCGCGCAAAGCGGCGGATACGAGGAACGGCTTCACGCCGATGTCGACGAGTCGGGTGACGGCGGAGACGGAATCGTTGGTGTGGAGGGTCGAGAACACCATGTGGCCGGTGAGGGCCGCGTTGATCGCGATTTCGGCGGTCTCGAGATCTCGGATTTCACCGATCATCACGATGTTCGGCGCCTGACGGAGCATGGCGCGAAGGGCCGCGGCGAACGTCATGCCGACGTCGCGCTTGACCTGCACCTGATTGATGCCGGCCATCTGGTATTCGACGGGATCTTCGACGGTGATGATCTTGCGGTCCGGCTTGTTGATGTAGTTCAGCGCGGAGTATAGCGTGGTCGACTTGCCGGAACCGGTCGGGCCGGTGACGAGGAAGACGCCGTCGGAGCCGGAGATGAGGCCCTGGAACTTGGCCTGGTCGTCGGCGAAGAAGCCCAGCTCGGGAAGGCCGAGCTTGAGGCCTTCCTTGTCGAGGATTCGCATGACGATCGACTCGCCGTAGACGGTGGGCAGCACGGAGACGCGCAAGTCGATGTCGCGGCCGCCGGTGCGAGCCTGGATGCGTCCGTCCTGCGGGATGCGCTTCTCGGCGAGCGAGACTTCCGCCATGAGCTTGAGGCGTGAGATGATGGAAGGCTGCAGGCGCTTGGGCGGCCCCTTCATCTCCTGCAGCACGCCGTCGACGCGGAAACGGACGCGGAAACGCTTCTCGAGCGGCTCGAGGTGGATATCCGAAGCCTTTCGGCGGATGGCGTCCACGATGAGCGAGTTGACGTAACGGATGATCGGGGCGTCGTCTTCCTTGACGTCGCCGCCCTGAGGCAGCTCGACGGCGAGGCCATCGCCGCCATCCTTGCCCAGGATGTCGGAGTAAGAATTGGCGCCACCGATCTGACCCCCGTTATAACAGCGTGAAATGGCTTCCTTGAGGGCGTCGGGCGGAGCCAGCTTGGGGTTGATCGCCAGCTTCAGGACCCGCGAGATGGAGTCGATGGTCTCGGTATCCAGGGGGTCGGAGATGGCGACGAGCAGCTCGGTGCCATCGCGCTGCAAGGGGAGGATGTTATGCTTCTCGGCCTGCTCGCGGCTGATGAGCTTGAGGA
Source organism: Opitutia bacterium (assembly GCA_947456525.1). Lineage (GTDB taxonomy): Bacteria > Verrucomicrobiota > Verrucomicrobiia > Opitutales > UBA953 > UBA953. Next base: position 18,149 of record CANGRI010000025.1, on the reverse strand, counting down.
TCTCGTCGGTCGGGGAGACCTGGCCGACGTCGACGATCTCCATGTCGAATTCCAAGCTGAGCGCCGCGGTGATCTTGACCCAGGTGACCTTGTTGGTCTCGACGAGCTTGGCGATCGCGAGGGTGTCGGCGTTCTGCCCCTCGGGGACAGGCTGGATCGCGGCATGAGCCTCGGTCACGTCGGCAGGGGACACCAGTCCCTTGTCCTGAATGAATTGAATGACGTAGTCGTCGGCGGTCGTCACAGTAGGGAAATCCGGAGCGGAAGATAGGGGTAGGGAGATTGTTCCTCAGAGAGGTGAACAACGGGGAAAAATAACCTAAATCCGGGCACCTTGCCCGCAACCGCAAATTAACCAAAGATACTCGGATTCAGAGAGCCGGAAGACCGCCGACCAAGGCGGCGACCTGCGCACGCAAGAATTCCAGCTCGCCGTCGTTCCAAAGCACGACATCGGAGCGCTTAACCTTCTCCGACAGAGGCATTTGCGAAGCGATGCGCCGAGTAATCTCCGCTTCGGTGAGGCCTTTTTTGAGCAAGCGAGCCCGCCGGGTCTCCTCGGAGCACGCGACGCATGCGATGAGATCGAAACCGGGGGTCAGGTTTTTTTCGAAGAGCAAAGGGATTTCGACCACGTGATGCCGCTTGGCATCTAAGACAGCCAGCTGACGAAGGCGGGCCACTTCCGGGTGCGTGAGCCCTTCGAGAAAAGCGAGCTCCGCCGTGTCAGCGAAAACTTTTTCCGCGATCCAACGACGATCAGGCAGACCATCCGGGCCTAGGCAGGCATCTCCCCAGCGTGCCCGCAGTTGGCTGACACATGGGGCTGACTCCAAGACCTGGCGTGCCAGCTGATCGGCATCGACGACATTGAACCCGAACTCCGCAAAGCAGGCAGCCGCCGCGGACTTGCCGCAGCCGATACCGCCCGTGAGTCCGATGACCATGCCCTACCCTACCTTCCCGGCCGGCCGAGGGCAAACCTCAAGCGGGGCTGGGCGAGGACTGCAAGCCGGGGCCGGCGTCAGCCGCGGGGCTGGCCGCAGGCTGGGCGACTTCCGCCGTCGGAGCAGGCGCCACGACCGGTCCGGCAATCGGCGTCTGAATGGAGCCAGTCTTGAGGATTTCCATCACATGGATGCCGTCGAGGGTCTCGTGCTGCAGCAGGGCTTCGGCGATCTTACGATGGGCCTCAGCATTGTCCGCGATGAGCTTCTCGGCGCGCGCATACTGTTCCTGGACGATGGAGGAGATGGCTTCGTCGATGCGGCGGGCGGTGGCGTCGCTGTGGTTCTGGGTGCGCGAGATCTCGCGGCCGAGGAAGACGGTGTCGGAGTTCTCGCCGAAGGCGATCGGGCCGAGGTCGCTCATGCCCCAGTCGCAGACCATCTGGCGGGCGAAACGCGTGGCCTGCTTGATGTCGCTCGAGGCGCCGTTGGAAATCTCGCCGGAGATGACCTTCTCGCCGATGCGGCCGGCCATCGCCATGCAGATATAGTCGAGCAGGCGCTTGCGGGAATAGCCGAGGATTTCTTTGGTCGGCATGAGCATGGCCATGCCGAGGGCGCGACCGCGCGGGATGATGGTGACCTTGTGGAGCGGCAGCGCGCCGTCGTCGATGAGGGCCTGCACGACGGCATGGCCAGCCTCATGGTAGGCCGTGTTCTTCAGATCGGCCTCGTCCATGACCTTCTTACGCTCGCGACCATAGGCAATCTTGTCGCGGGCTTCCTCGATGTCGGACATCTCGATCTTCTCGCGATTGCGACGTCCCGCATGGAGCGCGCCTTCGTTGAGCAGGTTGGCGAGGTCGGCGCCGGACATGCCGGTGGTGATGCGCGCGACGCGCTGGAGCTCGACGGAAGGCGCGAGCTGGAAACGCTTGGCATGCACGGCGAGGACGGCTTCGCGGCCGCGGAGGTCGGGCAGGTCTACGAAGACCTGACGGTCGAAACGGCCGGGACGCAGCAGCGCGGAGTCGAGGACGTCCGAACGATTGGTGGCACCGATGACGATCACGCCGGCCTGGCCGTCGAAACCGTCCATCTCGACGAGCAGCGAATTCAAGGTCTGCTCACGCTCGTCGTTACCGCCGCCGACGCCGGCGCCGCGCTGACGGCCGACCGCGTCGATCTCATCGATGAAGATGATGCAGGGGGCGAGCTTGCGGGCCTGCTCGAAGGTGTCGCGCACGCGGGCCGCGCCGACGCCGACGAACATCTCGACGAAGTCGGAGCCGCTGATGCTGAGGAAAGGCACGCCGGCCTCGCCGGCGACCGCGCGGGCGAGCAGCGTCTTGCCCGTACCGGGAGGACCGACCATGAGCACGCCCTTGGGGATGCTCGCGCCGATCTTGGTGAAACGCTTCGGATCCTTCAGGAAGTCGACGATCTCCTTCACCTCTTCCTTGGCCTCGTCGCAGCCGGCGACGTCCTTGAAAGTGGTGGTCTCCTTGTCGGTCGAGTTGAGGCGGGCGCGGGACTTCGCGAACTGCATCGCGCCGCGGTTGGCGTTCTTCAGGAAGCGATACATCATGAACAGCACCACGCCCGAGACGAGGAGCGTGGGCAGCACGTTGTAGAGGAACATCGTCCACCCGGTCTGGGCGGGGACTTCCTTGAAAGCGTCGCGGGCGACCGAGGCGCGCAGGACTTCGAACTCTTTCTCCGTCAGGTGGCCGTCGGCGTAGAAACGCGACTTCTCGTCTTCCTTGGCGCCGGCGACTTCGAGCTCGCCGGTGACATGCACCCAGCGCTCGGAGCCAGCGGTCGGATTCGGCTGGAGGGTGAGGTTCTTGATCTTCTTCTCCTGGGCGTAGGCAAGGACCTGGGTGACCTCCAGCTTCTGGACGGCGTTACGGGAGTCCGCGCCGGGGATGTTGAAAAGGGCGATGATGGCGGCCATCAGCAACAGCCAGACCAGCACGGGCTTGGCGTTCATTCGGGGGCCGTTTTTATTATCATCCGGCTGGTCGTTTTGACTCATGGGCAGAGGTTTTAACCTAAGCAGGGCCCAAGCCAAGTCAACCGGAGAGCCCCCCTTGTCGGGCCATCCAGACGAGCCGCCGCGGCCGGCGGAACGCCCGGCACCCAGAGGATGCTCCCGGCCGAAAGGACGACGGGCAACGCTTCCCGTTGCTCCGCAGGGATTTTCCGATTGATGAGCAGATCCGAGAGCTTCGCCGAACCCGGCGAGCCCAACGGTTGGTAGCGATCGCCTTCGGCCCTTCCCCGCCAGCTAAGCGTCGCCGAGGGCGCGACGACATAGACTTCGCGAGCGGGCGAAATGTCACCACGGGACAGACTTGCCCAGAGTGTCGCATCGATATCGACGACTTCGGCGAGCAGGCCGGACTCGTCGTCGGGCCGTCCGATCGGCAAAAGCCGTTCCGCCGGTCCGAAGGCCGGCGGCGACGCATCGAGAAGGGTCAGGGAGCCGTCCTTCACGCGCACGACCCGTCCGCGGACGACGGACTGCGCGGCGCCACCCGTGAGGATGGCTTCCGCCAGCGGCCGCAACGATTCGGCCCCGGGCTCGCCGATGCCGTGATGATGGAGAAACCCGCGGAGACATTCCTGGACCAAGGCAGAAGGCTTTCCCTTCAGCGGCCCGACGGGCAGGCGTCCGGCGGCGTCGACGACACAACCGAGCTCCGCCGCCCACGCCGCCAAGGCGGCCTGGGCCTCGCCGACGATGCCGGCGGAGCGAGCGAAACCTTCGGCATAACCTGCGCCCAAGGCGACCTCGCCCCCTTCCGCCAACCAGCCGCGGATACGATTCCGCGTGGCGATCGGCTGGGCGTTGGAGGCGTCCTCCCTCCACGGGATGCCCGCGGAGCGCAGGCCGGCGAGCAAGGCTTCTTTCGTGATGCCCGCGGCGATGAGCGGACGCCAGCGACGATGGCCGTCGCGGAACTCCTGCAACGCGCGCGGGGCGGCGAGGCCCGCCAGGCCGGCGCCTCGCGCGAGACGGAGCAGCAGGTTTTCGACGACATCATCCAGGTGGTGCGCGGTGCAGAGCAGTTCGAGGCCGACGGCCTGACGCTGTTCGGCGAAGAAAGCATCGCGCGCGCGTCGGAGATACGCTTCGGAAGCGGCGCCCTGCCCTGCGCGTACGCCCAGCGCGCAGGGCACGCCGAGCGCGTCGCAAAGCGCCGCCACGAAGCGCGCGTCTTCCGCGGAGGCTTCGCCCCGGACGCGGTGGTCGAAGTGCAGGACGCGCAGGCGCGGGCGCATGGCTTCGTCCGCCCAGAGCGCGCAGAGCAGGTAGACCGAATCCGCACCGCCCGAGACGGCGACCGCGACCGGACCGGCAGCCGCCGGCGCGGACGGCAGCCGCGGCAACCGCGAAGCGGCCGCACGCAGGGCGGCGGGGCTGGGGAGATTCATCGGCACGCGGTCAGACTAAGCCAGGGCGAAGCCCTGCCAATCCAAAGCGGACGTCAGAACGACAGCGTTTCCTTGCCGTACCAGCGACGGAGCGCTTCGGGCACGCGCACGGTGCCGTCGGCCTGGAGGTTGTTCTCCAGGATGGCGGCGAGGACGCGCGGCAGCCCGAGGCCGGAACCGTTGAGGGTGTGGACGAACTCCGGCTTCCCGTCCTTCGGGCGGAAACGTATCCCCGCGCGACGGGCCTGGAAGTCGGTGAAATTGGAACAACTCGACACTTCGAGCCAGCGCTTCTGGCCGCCGGCCCAGACTTCGAGATCGTACTGCTTGCTGTGCGAGAAACCGATGTCGCCGGCGCAGATCATCAGGACGCGATAAGGCAGGTCCAGCTTCTGGAGGAGCCGCTCGGCGTCGCCGCGCAGGAGTTCGAGCTCCTCGAAGGACTTGTCCGGATGGGTCCACTTCACGAGCTCGACCTTGTCGAACTGGTGCAGGCGGTTCAGGCCGCGCACGTGGGCGCCCCAGCTGCCGGCTTCGCGACGGAAGCATGGCGTGTAGCCGCAGCGCTTCACCGGGAGCGAGGCTTCGTCGAGGATCTCGTCGCGGAAGAAGTTCGTGACCGGCACCTCGGCCGTCGGGATCAGGTAGAAATCATCCGTCTGCGCGTGATACATCTGCCCTTCCTTGTCGGGCAGCTGGCCGGTGGCGGTGGCCGAAGCGGCGTTGACGAGCAGCGGGGCATGGACCTCGGTGTAGCCGTTGGCGCCGGCCTCCTCGAGGAAGTACTGGATCAGCGCGCGGACGAGGCGGGCCATGTCGCCCACGTAGAACGGGAAGCCCGCGCCGGTGACCTTCACGCCGCGCTCGAAATCGATCGCCTTGTTGAACCAGGCGATGTCCCAGTGCGGCTTGGCGGAGGGGGAGATCAGCTTGGCATGGTCACCCCACTCGAGGATCACCTTGTTGTCGGCCTCGGTACGGCCTTCGGGCACGGTGTCGTGCGGGATGTTCGGCACGGAAAGCGCGACGGCCTTCATCTGCTCCTCGGCCTCGGAGACCTTCTTCTCGAGTTCCTTCACCTTGGCGGAGGCGGCCTTCATCTCGGCGACCTTGGCCTGGAATTCCGGGGAGCCTTTCGGCATCGCGGCCATCTCCTTGTTCGCGGCGTTCTGCGCGGAGCGGGCGACCTCGAACTCGGCCACCGCATGGCGGCGGGCCTCGTCGGCGGCGAGGACGGCGTCGAGGTCGACCTGGAATTTCTTCCGGGCGACGCCCTTGCGGACGAGGTCGATGTTTTCGCGAAGGAACTTGGGATCCAGCATGGGCCGACTTTGCCCAATTCCCCCGCCCGAGGGCAACGGGGAATTATCACGAGGGGCGGCCCAGGCCTGACTGGCGGAAAGAAATACGTTGAGCCAAAGCCCCCTAAACCTTTGCTTCAGACCACACCACCATGACTGACGCCAAGAAAGACGCCCCTGCCCCCGCTCCCGCTCCCGATGCCTGGACCAAGTGGGTCGCCCTCTCCACCACCCTCCTCGCCGTGTGCGCCGCGTTCGCGACGCTCAAGGGCGGCAGCTTCTCGACGAAGACCCAGCTGGCCACCGTCAGCGCGTCCAACAAGTGGGCCTACTACCAGGCCAAGAGCCTGAAGGAGACCGCCCGCGACACCGAGAGCACCATCATCAAGACCATCGAGGCCTCCGCCACCTCCCCCGAAGCCAAGGCGATCGCCCGTAAGGCGATCGATAAGGCGGACGAAGAAATCAAGCGCTACAAGGGCGAGAAGGCCGAAATCATGAAGGACGCCCAATTCCTCGACTCCGAAGCCGCCTACAGCCAGGCCCGCGGCGGCAACTTCGGCCTCGCAATCATGTTCCTCCAGATCGCCATCATGCTTTCCGCCATCGCGGCCCTGATGAAGAAGAAGTCGTTCTGGATCGTCGGCCTGTGCGCCGGCGCGATCGGCGTCGGATACCTCACTTACGCCTGGCCTCTCTACGAGAAGCTCAACCCGCCGCCCGCCGCGCCGTCCCACCCGGACGCCCCCAAGGCCGCGAAGTAAGCCTCCGCGACAGTCGCAAAAAGATAGGCCCCGCAGCGCGAACTGCGGGGCCTATTTTTTGCTATGCTTACGCTTAGACTCGGCTCGCCTCAGGGGCGAAGACTTCGTCCGGACGGAAGAAACGACGGACCTCGGCCTCCGCGGCGGCGGGGCTATCGGAGGCGTGGCAGACATTACGCATCATCTCGGTGCCGAAATCGCCTCGGATGGTGCCCTTGGGGGCCACTTTGGAATTGGTCGGACCGAGGAGCTCACGGACGCGGGCGATGACGTTGTCGCCGGTCAGGACGGCGACGATCACCGGACGGGAGGACATGAAGGCCTCGATCTCAGGGTAGAAAGGCTTATCGGCGACGTGGGCGTAGTGCTCACGGAGCTGGGCCGAAGTCAGACGGGTCATCTTGCTGGCCTGGAGGTCGAAGCCGGCGGCTTCGAAACGGGCCAGGACGGTGCCGCACAGGCGGCGCTCCATGCAATCAGGCTTAAGGATGATGAGGGTCTTTTCCATAGGGTGCCCTTCGGACTGAAGGGTCGTTAAATATGCGGTTTTTATGCCCGAAATACAAGCCTAACCTCCGCGCCCCCCTGAAAAACGCCTAATTAACCCTTAAAAACGAAGCAAATCGCCTGCACTGCGAGCGCTTTCCCCTGCCCGATCGAATCCATTCCCTCGTTGGTCGTGGCCTTGATGCCGACTTGGGTCGAAGTGATTCCGATGATTTCAGCGATCCGAGCCTTCATGGCATCGACGTGCGCCATGACCTTCGGGCGCTCCCCGATGATCACCACGTCGACATTGCCGACCTGCCATCCGCCGTTGGCTTTCGCCTCAGCGACGGCCTTTTTCACGATCAAGGCGGAATCCAATCCCTTGATGGCAACGTCGTTATTGGGGAAATAATGTCCGATGTCGCGCAGGCCGGCGGCGCCGAGAATCGCATCGGCGACGGCATGCAGCACCACGTCGGCGTCGGAATGGCCATCGGGCCCGACGGAAGAGGGAATGTTCACTCCGCCGAGGATGCAGGGCCGGCCGGAAACCAGCGGGTGGATATCATACCCAAGACCGACACGAATCTGGGACGGGTTCATGGCCCATTATTAGGCGAGAAACCGCCCAAAGGGAAGCCCTTGCACAAAACCCTTGAAACGCCCTCCGCGAGGGGGCATTTTGAAGACCTGACAGTCTTAAGGCGCGGTAGCCAAGTGGTAAGGCCGGGCTCTGCAAAAGCCCCATGCGTCGGTTCAATTCCGACCCGCGCCTCCAGTTTAAACAAGAAGGGCGTCCCGAACCGGGACGCCCTTCTTCTTTGCTGCCGCTGACCTTAGCGGACCGTCTTGCTGAGGTTCGCGACGCCGTTGACCTTCGAGTTCACGCGCAGGCGCAGGCCGTTGAGGCGGATAAAGCCCGTGGCGTCGTCCTGGTTGTAAGCCTTGGTCGGATCCGCTTCCATCGTCGCGATGTGCGGATTGTAGAGCGAACGCGGGCTCTTGCGGCCGGCGACGTAGACGCTGCCCTTGTAGAGCTTCACGCGGACGGTGCCGGTGACGTTGCGCTGCGACTCGGTGATCAAGGCCTGGAGGGCGAGGCGCTCGGGGGCATACCAGAAGCCGTTGTAGACGAGCGTGGCGTAGCGCGGGACGAGCGAGTCGCGCAGGTGCATGACTTCGCGGTCCATGGTCAGGGATTCGATCTGACGGTGGGCGAAATGCAGGATGGTGCCTCCCGGGGTCTCATAGACGCCGCGGCTCTTCATGCCGACGAAGCGGTTCTCGACCATGTCGACGCGGCCGACGCCATGACGGCCGCCGAGCTTGTTGAGGGTGCGCATGACGCCGAGGGGATCGAGCTTCTTGCCGTTGACGGCGACGCAGTCGCCCTGACGGAACTCGAGCTCGACGTACTCCGGCTTGTTCGGGGCGTCTTCCGGGGAGACGGAGAGCTTGAACATGGCCTTGTTCGAGGGGTGGAAGGCGTCCATCCACGGATCTTCGAGGATACCGGCCTCGTAGGAGATGTGCAGGAGGTTACGGTCGGAGGAGTAAGGCTTCTTGGCGCTGGCTTCGACCGGGATCTTGTTGTCGGCGCAATAGGCGATCATCTCGGCGCGGCCAGGGAAGTCCTTGCGGAAGGCTTCGTTGCGCCAAGGGGCGATGATCTCGAGGTCGGGGGCGAGGGCGGCGCAGGTGAGTTCGAAGCGGACCTGGTCGTTGCCCTTGCCCGTGGCGCCGTGGGCGATGGCGGTGGCGCCTTCCTTACGGGCGATCTCGACCATGCGCTTGGCGATGAGCGGGCGCGCGATGGAGGTGCCGAGGTAGTACTGGCCTTCGTAGATGGCGCTCGCCTGCATCATCGGGAAGATGAAGTCGCGGGCGAACTCCGCCTGGAGGTCGTCGACGTAGAGCTTGGAAGCACCGGTCTTCATGGCCTTCTGCTTGAGACCCTTGAGCTCGTCCTCCTGGCCGATGTCGGCGCAGAACGCGATCATCTCGGCGTTGTGCTTGTCCTTGATCCAGGAAAGGAGGACGGAGGTGTCGAGGCCACCGGAGTAGGCCAGGACGATTTTCTTCTTCTTGCTCATAGTTATGGTATGGGAAAATCAGCCGCGGTGGGCGGCGAGATGCGCGAGGATGGCCTTCTGCACGTGCAGACGGTTCTCGGCTTGGTCGAAGATGATGCTCTGCTTGCTCTCGAGCACCTCGGCGGAGACTTCCTCGCCGGGGTGTGCCGGGAGGCAGTGCATGAAATAGGCGGAGGGCTTGGCCAAGGACATCAGCTTCGCGTTGACCTGATAAGGCTGCATGGTGCGCAGGCGCTCGGCCTTCTCGGCTTCCATGCCCATGCTCACCCAGACGTCGGTATAGACCATGTCCGCGCCCTTGACGGCGGCGGCGGGGTCGGTCGAGAACGTGAAGGTCTCAGGCAGGCCGTCCTTCTTCAGCTGGGCGCGAATCTCGGCGCCCGGCTCGTAGCCGGCGGGGCCGGAGAGCGCGATCTCGACGCCGAGGGCGGCGCCGCCGAGCACGAACGAGTTGGCCATGTTGCAGGCGGTGTCGCCGAGGAAGGCGACCTTCTTGCCCTTCAGCGAAGCGGCATACTGTTCCGGACGACCCGGAGCGTAACGCTCGGCCAACGTGAACATGTCCGTCATGAACTGGCACGGGTGCAGGAAGTCGGACAAAGCGTTGACGACGGGCATCGTGCCGCAACGGGCGAATTCCTCGAGCAGGCTATGCTCGTGGCAACGGATGACCATGCCGTGAAGATAGCGGGAGAGGACGCGGGCGGTATCGGCGACGGTCTCTCCGCGGGAGATCTGCAGATCGTCGGCATTGAGCATCACCGGCAGGCCGCCGAGCTCATGGACGCCGACCTGGAAGGAGACGCGGGTGCGGGTGCTCTTCTTGAAGAACATCAGCCCCCAGGACTGATGCGCGAGGGCGACCCCCGCGGACTTGCCCCGGCCAGCCTTGAGCGCGGCGGCGGCGGCGAAGACCTGGGCCGTTTCGGCCGGGCTCAGGTCGGTCTCCTTCAGGAAATGACGCATCTCGGAAAGCGTTCGAACATAGCCCTACCCCACCGTTTGGACAGAGGAAAATAAGGGCGATAAACCGCTCAGGCGGCCTTCCAACCGCCAAGGACCTGACGCAGGATCGTCACGGCCTCGGCCAGCTCCTCGGACGAGGCGTTGAGCGGAGGCAGGAGACGGACGGCGACCCCGCCCGCCGGAGCGGTCAGGATACCCGCTTCGCGCAATGCGGCGACGACCGGGATCGGGTCGATGGTGAGGATGACCCCGACCATGTAACCCGCTCCACGGACTTCCTTCACGAGGTCAGGGCGAAGCGCGACGAGCTTGCGCAGCTCGGCATGCCAGGCGACGGAACGCTCCGCGACCTTGGCGACGAGCTGCTCGTCTTCGATGATCTCGAGCACGGCCAGGCCGGCGGTCGCCGCCAGGGCGCCGCCGCCGAACGTGGTGCCGTGCGAACCGGGCTGGAAAAGGTCGTCGTGCGGAGGCGCCATCCAGATCGCCCCGATGGGGAAGCCGCCGCCAAGTCCCTTGGCCATGGCGATCGCGTCGGGCTTCACGCCGGCATGCTCATAGGCGAAGAACTTGCCGGTCCGACCGATGCCGCACTGGATCTCGTCGATCATGAACAGCACGTTGCGCGCGCGGCAAAGCTGCTCGACGCCGCGGAGGAACTCAGGCGTGGCCGGATTGACGCCGCCTTCGCCCTGGATCGATTCGATCAGCACGGCGGCGGTGGTCTTGGCGTCGATGGCTTTGTCCCACGCGGCCAGGTCGTTGAGCGGGGCGGCGGTGAAACCGGACAGGAGCGGACGGAAACCCTTCTGGATCTTTTCCTGCGGCGTGGCGGACATGCCGCCGAAAGTGCGTCCATGGAAGGCCTTCTCGGCGACGACGACGCCGATGCAGGCGCCTTCCGTGCCGGACTTGCGCTGACCATGGAGACGGGCGAGTTTCAGCAGGCCTTCGTTGGCCTCGGCGCCGCTGTTGCAGAAGATGACGCGACCCGGGCCGCAGCGCAGGGAGAGCGCATGGGCGAGCTGACCCTGAGGTTCGTTGCGATAGAGGTTACTGACGTGGACGAGCTTGCCCGCCTGCTCAGAGACGCGCTTCACCCAATGCGGATGGGCATGGCCGACGGCGTTGACGGCGATGCCGGAGGCGAAGTCGAGGTAGCGCTTGCCGGCGGCGTCCCAGACATACGTACCCTGCCCCTTCACGAGCGTGATGGGCGGGGCTCCGTAGTTATGGGCCACGTTGGCCGCGTAGTTGGCGGCGGCTGAATCTGAGGTCTGGCCGCTCATCAACCGTGGATGATTTCGGTGCCGATACCCTTGTCGGTGAAGACCTCGAGCAAGAGGGCGTGCGGGACGCGACCGTCGATAAAGTGCACGCGACGGACGCCTTCCTTCAGGGCCTTCACGGCGCTGTCGACCTTCGGGATCATCCCGCCGGCCACGACGCCCTTGCGCTTGAGTTCGTCGACCTCGCTGACCTTGAGCGTGGTGATGAGGGAAGCGGGGTCCTTGGGGTCGGCCAGCAGGCCGGGGACGTCGCTCATGAAGATGAGGCGGCGGGCCCGAAGGGAATTGGCGACGGCCGCGGCGGCGACGTCGGCGTTGGTGTTGTAAGCCTGGTCGTCCGCGTCGAGCGCGATGGGCGAGACGACCGGCAGATGACCGTCGGCGAGCGCCTTCTTGATGAGCTTCGTCTTCACGAACTTGATGTCGCCGACGAAACCGATGTCGACCGGCTGCCCCTTGTCGTCGGAGCCAAGCAGCTTCTCGCAGAGGTTGACGTGATTGCCGGGCATGCCGAGGGGGTTGGCGCCGCGGGCCTTGAGCGATTCGCAGATCTGACCGTTGATCTCGTTATTGAGGGTCTCCTCGACGATCTTGACGGTCGCGGCGTCGGTGACGCGCATGCCGCCGCGGAACTCCGACTTGATGCCGGCCTTGTCCATCGCGCGGGTGATAGCCTTGCCACCGCCGTGCACGACGACGACCTGGATGCCCACGGCCGCCAGGAAGGCGATGTCGGTGGCGACGCGGTCGCGGCCCTCCGGATTCGGGTCGTCCATGAAGCTGCCGCCGTACTTCACCACGAAGGTGGAGCCGCGGAACTTATGGATGTAGGGAAGCGCCTCGAGAAGGACCTCGGCTTTTTGCGTGGCAGGAATGCTCATCTTGCGGGACGGAGTGTCAGGACTGCGGACGGGAGAGTAAACGGAAAAACCTTACTCGCTCTTGTTGTAGTTCACGTAGCCGTCGGTGAGGTCCGCGGCCAGGAGCCGGAACTTCGCGTCGCCGAGGTTGAGCTTCAGGCGGACGGCGAAACGGGCGGCCTTCACGACCTGCTTCCACTTGGGCTTGTTCTCGGGCAGCGGCTTGCCACCGAGGACGGCCGGGACGTCGTCGTAGTAGATATCGAGCTTGGACTCGTCCAAGCCGGTCCGGGCATAGCCGGCGGCGTCGGCTAGGCGGCCCCAGTTCGGGTCTTCGCCGTACCAGGAGGACTTCACCAGGAGAGAATTGCCGATCGCTCGGGCGATCTTCTCGGCGTCGGCGCGGGTGCGGGCGCCTTCGATCTCCACGGCCACGACCTTGGTGATCTTCTCGCCGTCGCCCACGATCTTCTCCGCCAGGGCGAAGCAGACCTTGTCGAGAGCCTCCTGGAAGAGAGCGCGCAGGGCGGCCGGAGCCGTCGCGCCCACGGAGACGCCGGAGATGCCGGAGGCCAGCAGCAGGACGGTGTCATTGGTGGACATGTCGCCATCGACGCTGACGCAGTTGAAGGACTGGTCGGAGGAAGCCTTGAGCGCCATCTTGAGCTCGGCCGGCGAAGCGGCGGCGTCCGTGCAGACGAACGCGAGCATGGTGGCCATGTTCGGCTCGATCATGCCGGCGCCCTTGGCGATACCGGCGATGGTCACCGTCTTGCCTTCCCAGACGAAGCGCGCGGTCACGGACTTCGGGCGGGTGTCGGAAGTGAGGATCGCGTTGGCGGAGCGCACGCCTTCGGCGGCGTCGCGCGAGAGGCGGGCGGCCGAGACCTTGATGCCTTCGGCGACCTTGGCCATCGGCAGAAGCTCGCCGATACGGCCGGTCGAGCAGACGAGGAAGGCGTCGTTCGGAGCCCCCACGGCGGCGGCCGAAAGCTTCGCCATCGCGGCGGCATCGGCGTCGCCTTGGGCGGCCGTGCAGGCATTGGCGTTACCGCTGTTGCCGACGATGCCACGGGTCTTGTCCGCGGAGACGGCGAGCACCTGCTGGCAGAAGCGCACCGGGGCGGCCTTGACGTCGTTGGTCGTGAAGACGCCGGCGGCGGCGCACGGCCGGTCGGCGACGACGAGCGTCAGGTCGAGACGGTCGGTGGACTTGTTGCGGATGTCGCAGCCGGCGGCGCCGACGCGGAAGCCGGGCACGTCGGAGACGCCCGGCGAATCATTGGTGAACTCGATGGACATGGAAAGATCAGCGCAGGCCTTCGGACTCGTCCCAACCCATCATCAGGTTGAGGTTCTGGACCGCCTGGCCGCCGGCTCCCTTGAGGAGATTGTCGATGACCGAGGTGATGATGAGGTTGCCGGTGCGCGCATCGGCCACGACGGAGCAGGCGACGCGGTTCGTGTTGGCCACGTGGGCGGTGTCGGGAAACTCGCCCGATTTGAGCAAGGTGACGAAGGGGCGGCCGGCATAGGCCTGCTGCCAGACGGCTTCGACCTGGGCGACGGAGACGCCAGGGGCGGGCACGACGATCGTCGTGGCGATGCCACGGTGCATCGGGGCGAGATGAGGATTGAACTGGACCACGACCGGCTGGCCGGCGGCGGCGCCGAACTGCTCCTCGATCTCGGCGATGTGCCGGTGTCCCGGGATACCGTAGGCCTTGATGGAGCTGTCCCGCTCCGAGAACAGGAACGCGACGTCAGCCTTCTTGCCGGCGCCGGAGACGCCGCTGTAGGAATTGATGATCAGACGACCCGGCTCGGGCTTGAGCAAGCCGGCGCGGAGCAACGGCACGAGCGGCACCTGGATGCTGGTCGGGTAGCACCCCGGGCAGGCGATGAGCTTCGCCGATTTCCAAGCCTCATCCGTCTGCAGTTCCGGGATGACATAACGGGCCTGCGCGGCGAGCGCCGGAGCCGGGTGCTCGTGACCGTAATACTTCTTGTACAGCGCGAGGTCGCGCAGCCGGAAATCGGCGGAAAGATCGAGCACCCGCTTGCCGGCCGCGACGAGCGGCGCGGCGTATTCAGCGGCGACACCGTGCGGCAGCGCCAGGAACCAGACATCCACGTCGGACTTCGCGCACTCTTCGGGCGAAGAGGCGGAAAAAAGCAGGGCCGGATCCACGACGCCCCGGAGGCGGGGGATCTCTTCAGCCACGGACTTTCCGGCCAAGGTACGCGAGCAGACCGCGGCGAGCCGGACCCGCGGGTGGCGGGCCAGGACGCGGACGAGCTCCTCCCCGGTGTAACCGGAGGCGCCGACGATGCCGACCTTGGTCAGGTTTTGGGACATGGCTTGAAAGGATAGGTTGGTTTGATGACGAAGAGATGGCGGGACACGACGAACTGGGCAACAAAAAGGCCCCGGGGTGCCGGGGCCTTCGAGGTTTCCTGTCTCTCCGCGGATTAACGCTTCGAGAACTGGAAGCGCTTGCGGGCGCCAGGGCGGCCGGGCTTCTTACGTTCGCGCATACGGCCGTCGCGGGTAAGGAGACCTTCCTTCTTGAGAGGAGCGCGGAGGGTGGCGTCCATCTTCTGGATCGCGCGAGCGAGACCATGGGAGATGGCACCGGCCTGGCCGTTGGGGCCGCCGCCGATGACGCGCACCACGACGTCGAGCTGGCCGTCGAGGCCGGCGGTCGTGATCGGGAGGGTGGCGGACTTCACCAGGGCCTCGGTGTAGAGGTACTCTTCGACGGGCTTGCCGTTGACGACGATGGAGCCGGTGCCGCGGGAAAGGCGGACGCGGGCCGAGGCGGTCTTACGACGGCCGACGGCGAGGATAGCGGAGGACTTGGCGCTCATTGCGAAAGGATCGGTCGATTAACCCTTGAACGGGATCGGGTTGGAGGCGGCGTGGTCATGCTTCTCGCCGGCGTAGACGCGCAGCTTGAGGAGCATGGCGTTAGCCAGGCGGTTCTTGGGGAGCATGCCCTTGACGGCATGGGTGACCAGGAACTCAGGGCGACGCTCGCGCATGGCGGCGGCGGTGCGGCGGTAGGCGGTGCCGACCCAGCCGGTGTAGAACATGTACGTCTTGTCCTCTTCCTTGGAACCGGTAAGGCGGACCTTGTCGGCGTTGATCACGATGACGTAATCGCCGGTGTCGACGTGAGGGGTGTACGTGGGCTTGTGACGGCCGCGGAGAATATTGGCGATTTTGACGGCAACACGGCCCAGGACCTGGTCCTTGGCGTCGACGACATACCAGGTCTTGTCCTTGAGCTGCACGTTCTTGGCTAGCGTGGTCTTCATAAAGAGGGAAAGCGGGAACATGAGAAAGGACCCCCCTCCGTCAACACCCGAATGCACCCTGATGGGGGCGTGCCTTAAATAGGCCAAAAACAAGGGAGGCGTGGCCTGAGCCACGCCTCCCTGCCCTACCCCCAATGTGGGGTGAATTAGAAGCGGAAGTTGGCGAAGACGCGGGTCCAGACGGCAGAACCGGCGGTCTTGACCTGGCTGTCGGTATTATAGGCCCAGTTGGCTCCGACGCCCAGCTCGGCACCGCGACCGACCTGACGGGTCAGATCAAGGGAGGCACCCACGTACTCGTAGGAGTTCTTACCGGCGTAGACCGTGCGCGAGGCGTCGCTGAGGCCGCCATAGACCTTGGTGACGACGTCGAAGCCGGCGAGGCCGACGCTGGAGCCAGGGAAGACCTTGGAGCAGGAGAGCTCCACAGTGAACTGCTGGAGGTCGAGGCTGTAGTAGAGGTAGGCCGAGGGCTTGAGGGCGACGTTGGCGAAGGAGACGCCGGCGTAGACTTCGGAGTTCGAGCCAAGCTGGGTGAAACCATCGGCGGCGATGCTGCGGGCGGTAGGCGAAGTCATGCGCTGGAAGCCGAGGTCCACTTCGCCGAGGGCGAGGTCCTTACGGGCGCCGAAGGTGTAGGTGCGCTCCACGGAGTCGGCGTTATAGAAATTGGCGTAAACCGAGGAACCGGAAAGGCCGGGCAGGCTGTAGTCGAGGGTGATGGCGGTCTGGAAGAGGCCGGCGGTATTGGAGCGCTCGATGCCGCGGAAGACGTTCACGCTGTTCCAGGAAGCGCTGCCGCGGACGGAGAGGTCGGTGGTGGAGACGGCGACCGGCGCCGGAGCGGTGTTCTGGGCGTTGACCCCGGCGACGAAGACGGAAAGGGCGAGTGCGGTGAGGGCGTGCTTCATGGAGTGGTGTTTAGGCCTTTATTTCCGCCCAAAAACAAACCGTTGGCAAGCCCCAAGGGGCCGCCAACGGCGTGGTGCGGATAATGCGGCTATCCCGCCGGGATCACATCGACGCGATGATCGCGTCGCCGAACTCCGAGCACTTGATCTCGGTGGCGCCCTGCATCTGGCGAGCGAAGTCGTAGGTCACGCGGCCGCCGCCGATCGCGCCGTTGAGTCCCTTGAGCACGAGGTCGGCCGCTTCCAGCCAGCCCATGTAACGGAGCATCATCTCACCCGAGAGCACCACGGAGCCGGGGTTGACGACGTCCTTATTGGCGTACTTAGGAGCGGTGCCGTGCGTGGCCTCGAAGATCGCGTGGCCGGTGAGGTAGTTGATGTTGCCGCCCGGGGCGATGCCGATTCCGCCGACCTGCGCCGCGAGGGCGTCGGAGAGGTAGTCGCCGTTGAGGTTGAGGGTCGCGATGACGTCGAAGTCGGTCGGGCGGGTGAGGATCTGCTGGAGCGTGATGTCGGCGATCGCGTCCTTGATGATCAGGCCGGCACCGGGCTTGCCTTCCGGGATCTTGCACCAGGGACCGCCGTCGATCTCCTCCGCGCCGAACTCGCTCTTGGCGAGGTCGTAGCCCCACTTCATGAAGGCGCCTTCGGTGTACTTCATGATGTTACCCTTATGGACGAGGGTCAGCGACTTGCGCTTGTTGGCGATGGCGTACTGGATGGCGGAGCGGATGAGGCGCTCGGAACCCGGACGGGAGACCGGCTTGATGCCGAGGCCGACGGTGGCGGGCTGTTCGGCGCCGAAGCGGATCTTCTTAAACTCCTTCGGGAAGTTCGTCTTGATGAACTCGAGGGTCTTGAGGGCGATCTCGGAACCTGCTTCGAAGTCGATGCCGGCGTAGATGTCCTCGGTGTTCTCACGGAAGATCACCATGTCGACCTTGCCCGGGTTCTTCACCGGAGAAGGCACGCCGGTGAACCACTGCACGGGGCGGAGGCAGACGTAGAGGTCGAGCTGCTGACGGAGCGCGACGTTGAGGGAGCGGATGCCGCCGCCGGTCGGCGTGGTGAGCGGGCCCTTGATGCCGACGAGGTAATCACGGAAGGCGGTGAGGGTCTCCTCAGGCAGCCAGTTGCCGGTCTGCTTGAAAGCCTTCTCGCCCGCGAGGACTTCGAGCCACTGGATCTTGCGCTTGCCGGCGTAGGCCTTGGCGACCGCGGCGTCGAGGACGCGGACGGAAGCGCGCCAGATGTCCGGGCCGGTGCCGTCGCCTTCGATGAAGGGGACGATCGGGTGGTCGGGGACGGTGAGTTTGCCGTTGGCGATGGTGATCCGGCCGGATGCAGGGGAGCTCATGGTAAGAAGGGAGATAACAAACCTTGTCCAGGGGGTCCGTTTCAAGCCTATACGCTGGTCGGCGATGCCGGGAAAAGAAAAGGACCCCCTTGCGAGGGTCCTTGTGATGACCGGGAGTGCCGGCGCCATCCGCCCCGAAGGACGGAAAAGACTAGGAAGAATTACTTCTTCTTAGCTTTGGTGGCCTTCTTGGCGCTCTTCTTAGCAGCAGCCTTCTTTTTAGCCATAGGTGTGTCCTTTTTTTGGATCGTTGTTGGGTTTGAGGGCAGCGCCTGAAGCGCCACCCTGACGATTCGCCCCACGCTCACCCGGGCGTTGCGCGCCTGGCGGGTGATACGAGTACGGAGCTCCGACGGTACGCGGAAAGAAACCTGGCGGGACCGGGTGGTCTCCAGGGAAGGACGGGAGTC
>CANGRI010000024.1 GCA_947456525.1 Opitutia bacterium | reverse complement strand
CCGGCCGGTGGTAGCGTAGCAAGGATCGATGCCGGCGGCTTTGATGAGTTGGACGAAGAGCGTGCTGGGGCCGGTATTGCCACCTAGGGCCGTTGCGGTGAGTCCGGGTAGGACAGGGCCTTCCGTGCCCGCCTTGGATGCCATGCGCCACTCCAGGAGGCGTTTCTTGAGGGCAGGGTGTACCGCGATGGTAACCCAGCCCTTGGACCCCTTGCCGGTCTTCTTCTGCTGGTAGGTGAGCTTGGGGGTGTCCCCGAGGTCGAAGGCGGACCAGGTGAGCCCCAGGCAGTCGCCCATGCGGGCTCCGGTGTAATATCCGATGAAGACAAGGGTGCGCCATTCTTCGCTGGGGCAGGCCTTGAGGATCCGCTGCACTTCCTCGTCCGTGAACGGGAGCTTGGTCTGGCTCTCGCCGTCGGGCACCTCGACCGTGGCCGCGGGGTTGATGGCGCACATTCCCTCGTCGACCGCTCGCTTGAACATCATCCGCAGCACGACGATGCCCTGACGAACGGTCGCCGGCGCGGCGCCCTGATCCATGCGCGCCTTGATGAAGGACTGCACGTCCGCCGGCTGCACGCGGATGACAGGCTTGTCGGCCTCCGCGCCCATGTGTTCCAGGAACAGGTTAACGGTCTTGCGATAGGAGGCGATGGTGGCCGTCTTCTTGTTGATCGACTTCGACGTCAGGAAGTCGGCGAAGAAGGCGCGCAAGGTGGGGAAGCGCAGGTTACGGCCCGTCACGCGCTCATGCATCTCCATCGCGTTCTCGACCACCTTCTTGATGAGCAACCCGCCGTTGAACTCCGCCGTGCGCGCGTCGCGCTCGAACTGCTGCTTGATCTGCTCGGCCAGTTTCTTGTCGGGTGTGCCCGTGCTGCGTTGCAGCCATTTTCCGTCCGACCCGCGGAAGTGGACCAACCAGTTTTTCGAACGCGAAATCTGTCTGAAGAGTGAGGCCATGTGTTTTCTTCGCAGTATGCTCTAGCAAAACTCTAGCAAATCAAGGTCGTCTGAGGGGGTCCAAACCCAGGAAAACCACAGTAAAACCCCCTAATTTCGACCTATGAATGAATCGTGGGTTCGAATCCCATCCTCTCCGCCACTTTTGAGGCGTCAGTCGACCAGCCGGTAGCCGACGCCGGCGTCGGTGAGCATGTGCCGTGGTGTGTCGGGCGTCGACTCGAGCTTCTTCCGCAGGTGCGCCATGTGCACGCGGAGGTAATGGGTCTGGTCCTCCGAGTTCGGGCCCCAGATCTCGCGGAGAATCTGGCGATGGGTGACGACCTTGCCCCGATGGCTGGCGAGTAGGCAGAGCAGCGCGTATTCCTTGGAGGTGAGATGCACTTCCTGCGTGCCGCGGCGCACGGTGCGGGCGGATCGGTCGATCTCCACGTCGCCGAAGGTGACGACGGGGGATTCGGCGACGTGCGGGTTGCGTCGCATCACGCTGCGCAACCGGGCGAGCAGTTCGCCGGCGCCGAAAGGCTTGGTCAGGTAGTCTTCCGCACCGAGGTCGAGGGCCTTGACCTTGTCGTCCTCGCCGTGACGGGCGGACAGCACGAGCACCGGGGTCTTGCTCCACTCGCGGTATTTCTCCAGGAAGACGCAGCCGTCCATGTCGGGCAGACCGAGGTCGAGAATGACGCAGTCCGGCTGCAGGGCCGCGGCTTCGACGAGGCCGACGGTGCCGGTCTCGGCTTCGTGGACGGCGTGGCCGGCGCCTTCGAGGATGACCCGTAGCAGCTTCCGGATCTGGCGCTCGTCGTCGACCACGAGGATGCGCTTCTTGTCGGGGTTATCCATGGGGGTTCGTCGTCGGCGCCGAGTAGGGCAGGAATAGGTTGGTGATCGCGCCGCCGTTGGGGCTTTCACCGATGGCGATGTCGCCGCCTTGCGCGAGGATGAACCCGCGGACGATGGAGAGCCCGAGGCCGAGCCCGCCGGCCTTGGCGGCGTCGCCTCGCGCGAACTTCTTGAAGAGGCGCTCCTTCATCTCGGGCGGGAAGCCGGGGCCGTCGTCGGCCACCGTGAAGAACGCCCGCGTGCCGTCCCGGTCGAGTCCGGCGGTCACGTAGATGCGGGTGCCGTCCGGCGTATGGGTGGCGGCGTTGACGATCAGGTTGCCGATCGCCTGCTCGGTGAGCGTGAAGTCGGCGAGCAGGGGCGGCAGGTCGTCGGCGATCATCACCTCGAGCGGATGCGGCTTGAGCACGTCCTCGGCGCCCTTGACGGCTGCGTTGACGATGTCGCGCGGGTCGCACCAATCCAGCCGCGGCTTGAGGGCGCCGGATTCCAGGCGGGTCTGGTCCAGCAGGTTGCCGACCAGGCGGTTCAGGCGTTTCGTCGCCTCGCGCACCTCCTCGGAGAGTTCGGCCCGCTTCGTCTCGTCCTGGGTGACGGCCAGGCTCTCGATGCTGCCGGTGATGACGGCGAGCGGCGTCCGCAGCTCATGTGAGACGCACTCGTGGAGGGTCCGGTAGAGTTTCTCGGATTCGGCCAGCAGGCGTTCGCGTTCGCTCGCCGCGCGCAGGTGCGTCCGCTCGATGGCCATGGCGATCTGCGTCGCGAAGGAGTCGAGGAGGTCACGTTGCTGCAGGGTGAGCGATTCTTCCTTGGGCACGAACACGCCGAGGGTGCCGAAACTGACCTCGTTGCGCAGGAGCGGGATGTAGAAGCCCTGGCTGCCGGGCAGCGTGTCGGTGAAGCGTCCGGCGTTGCGGCGGTGGACGTGCGCCCAGTTCGCCACGCTGAGTTCGCGTGGTTCGACGGTGGCGGACGCCGCCGGATGCAGCCCAGGCTGCGCGCCCGGCGACGCCGTGAACAGGATGGCCGATTTCGCCTCGAAGGTCTCGTCGACCTGCCGTTGGACCTGCGTGAGGGCCTCGTCCAGCGAGTCGTTCTCCGCGAGCAGCGTCGTCAGCTTGAACAGCGCCGTGGCGCGTCGTTCACGGTTATGCTCATCCTGGGCCTGACGGCGGATGCGGGCGGTCAGCTGGCCGGCGACGATGGCCACGACGAACTGCGCCACGAAGAGGGCGCCGTCCTCGACCGAGGTGATCCGGAAGGTGAACTTCGGGGGGATGAAGAGGAAGTTCCAGGTCAGGGCGCTCAGCACGCCGGCGAAGAGCACCGGCCATCGCCCGAGCCGGAGGCTCAGCACAATCACGCCCAGAAGGTAGATCAGGCCGGTCGCCAGGTAGTACCGCGGTGGGAACAGCAACCCGCCGAGCGAGATGACGGCCACCATGGAGGCGGCGGCCGCGTATTCGCGCAGGCTGCTGGCGGGCGGCGGTTCGAAGACGAGCCAGGGTCGGGCGTGGTTATGCTCGTCGGAGGGCGGAACGACGGTGAGGTTGATGTTGCCGGCGAGCTTAAGCAACCGGTCGATCAGGCTGCCGCCGGCGAGCCAGTAGAGCAGCCGGTTCCCGCGAGGCTTGCCGATGATCAGCTGGGTGGCGTTATGCTCCAGCGCGACCTGTACCAAGGCGTCGGCGACGTCCTCCGACTGGGCCTGCAGCACGGTGCCGCCGAGTTCGCGGGCGAGCGCCAGGTTCTGGTCGAGCTGGCTCTGAGATTCGGCCGTGAGCGGAGTGGCCGAGGCGACGTGCACGGCCAGCCAAGGGGCGTCCTGCGCGGAGGCGCGCCGGCAGGTCCACCGGACCAGCTGGGTCGAGAACGGGCTGGTGTCGATCGCCACCATCAGGCGTTCGCCGCTCTGCCATACGGCCGAACGGCCCTGGCCGGAGCGCAGCGAGTTGAGCTGGCGGTCGACGCGTTCCGCCGTGAAGCGCAGGGCGAGTTCGCGCAGCGCGTTCAGGATGGGCTCCTGGAAGAAGTTCTCCGAGGCGGCGGCCGCGCGTTCGCCTTGGTACACGTGGCCTTCCTCCAGGCGTTCCCGCAGGTCCTTGGCGGTGATGTCGACCAGCTCGATCTCGTCCGCGATGTCGATGATCGAGTCCGGGACCGTCTCGCGGATGGGGACGCCCGAGATCTGCTGCACGGCGTCGGCGCGCGATTCGACGTGCTGGATGTTGAGGGTCGTGAGGACGTCGATGCCGGACTCCAGGAGTTCCACCACGTCCTGCCAGCGCTTGGGGTGACGCGAGCCCGGGGCGTTGGTGTGGGCGAGTTCGTCGACGAGCACCAGCCGGGGACGGCGGCCGAGGATCGCCTCGAGGTCCATCTCCTCCAGCCGCACGCCGCGGTGCTCGATGGAGCGACGCGGGATGACTTCCAGCCCGTTCACGAGCGCGCCCGTGCGGGGCCGGCCATGCGTCTCGATGACGCCGACCACGACCTCCACGCCGTCGGCCTTCTCGCGATGGGCGGCTTCCAGCATCGCGTAGGTCTTGCCGACCCCGGGGCACATCCCGAGGAATACCTTCAGCTTACCGCGTCGATCCCGCTCTTCCTGGCGTTTGATCGAGGCGAGCAGGGCATCCGGATCAGGCCTGGCGTCGTCTTGGGCGCTCATTTTCCGTCCGGGATGAGGTCGATGGCCAGGTTGAGCTGCAACACGTTGACGTAAGGAGGAGAGATGATGCCGCCCTGCGTATTGCTCGCAATCCATTCCTCGGCCTTCTTCCGCGAGGTTTCCGACCAGCCGCGGGCCTTCGCCACCTTCTGCAGCTGCCAGGCGGCGGATTCTGGCGTGATGTCAGGGTCGAGTCCGCTGGCGCTCTGGCTGGCGTCTTCCGGCGTGTGCGGGAGCGAGGCCAGGCGCTGGCGGAGGGCCTTGTCCGTCCAGCCGGCGTTGGAGGCGGCGGAAGGCGTCGTGGCGTAATCTCCAGCGGAAGGGCGAGGGTGGACGTACCTGTCCCCCGTGGTCTTCTGCGCGAGCAGCCGCGAGCCGACTGCCTGACCGTCCCGCAAGACGAGGGAGCCGTTGGCCTTCTGCGGGTAGAACAACGCGCCGAAGAGCCAGACGGCCAGCGGGAAGGCCAGACCGGCGATCAGGGTGAAAGCCAGCCAGGCTTTGAGGGAGTGGGCGAGGGTGCGCATGTTCAGGCGAGTCCGAGGGAGTGGATGGTGAGGTCGATGAGCTTGATGCCGACGAAGGGCGCGATGACGCCGCCCAGGCCGTAGATGAGCAGGTTGCGCGCGAGCAGGGCTTCGGCCTTGCCGGCCTGGTAGGCGACCCCGCGCAGCGCCAGCGGCACGAGCGCGATGATGATCAGCGCGTTGAAGATGACCGCGCTGAGGATGGCGCTCTGCGGCGAGGAGAGCCCCATCACGTTCAGCGCCGAGAGCGGCCCGGCGGAACCTTGCGTCGCATAGAGGCCGGCGAACATCGCCGGGATGATCGCGAAGTACTTCGCGACGTCGTTGGCCAGCGAGAACGTCGTCAGGGCCCCGCGGGTGATCAGCAGCTGCTTGCCGATGCCGACGATCTCGATGAGCTTGGTCGGGTTGCTGTCGAGGTCCACCATGTTGCCGGCTTCGCGGGCTGCCTGGGTGCCGGTGTTCATCGCCACGCCGACGTCCGCCTGGGCGAGCGCCGGGGCGTCGTTGGTGCCGTCGCCGGTCATCGCGACGAGGTGGCCCGCCTGCTGTTCCTGGCGGATGCGGGCGAGCTTCATCTCGGGCGTGGCCTGCGCGAGGAAGTCGTCCACGCCCGCTTCGGCCGCGATGGCCGCCGCGGTCACGGGGTTGTCGCCGGTGATCATCACGGTGCGGATGCCCATGCGGCGGAGCTCGGCGAAGCGTTCCTTGATGCCCGGCTTCACGATGTCCTTGAGGTGGATGATGCCGACGATCTCGGCGTCGACGGCCACCGCGAGCGGCGTGCCGCCGGAGCGTGCGACCGCCTCGCTGGCCGAGGTGAGTTCGGCCGGCAGCGGACGTCCGCGGCCTGCGACCCAGTTGCGCATGCTGTCGACAGCGCCTTTGCGGATCGTGCGGAGGGTCTGCGCGGGGGTGGCCAGGTCGACGCCGCTCATGCGCGTCTGCGCGGTGAAGGGCACGAAGGTGGTCCGCCAGTCGTCGCCTTCCACGCGCCGGCCGGACAGCTTCTCGCGGCAGAGCGCCACGATGCTCCGGCCTTCCGGCGTCTCGTCGGCCAGCGAGGCGAGGTAGGCGGCCTCGGCCAGACGTTCGAGCGAGACGCCGGGCATCGGGAGGAGGTCCGCCGCTTGGCGGTTGCCCAAGGTGATCGTGCCGGTCTTGTCCAGCAGCAGCACGTCGATGTCGCCCGCGGCCTCGACCGCCCGGCCGGAGGTGGCGATGACGTTGCGGCGGACGAGCCGGTCGATGCCGCTGATGCCGATGGCGCTCAGCAGGCCGCCGATGGTCGTCGGGATAAGGCAGACGAAGAGGGCGATCATGACCGCGAGGCTCGTGTCGACCTTGCCGGCGCCGCCCGACTGGGCTTCGGAGAAGCGGGCGAAGGCCGGCAAAGCCAGGCACACGCCGGCGAACACAAGCGTCAGGCTCGTCAGGAGGATGCCCAACGCGATCTCGTTCGGCGTCTTCTGGCGGGTGGCCCCTTCGACGAGGCCGATCATGCGGTCGATGAAGCCGCTGCCCGGCTCGGCCGTGACTTCGACGAGGATTCGGTCGCTGAGCACGCGCGTCCCGCCGGTGACCGCGGCCCGGTCGCCGCCGCTTTCACGGATGACGGGGGCCGACTCGCCGGTGATGGCGGATTCGTCCACGCTGGCGATGCCTTCGACGACCTCGCCGTCGGCCGGGATGACGTCGCCGGCCTCGCAGACGACGCGGTCGCCTTTGCGGAGGTCCGTCGCCGCCGTCGGGATCTCCTGGTCGTCGCGGAGCAGGCGCGCGACGGTCTTCGTGCGCGTCCGCTTGAGCGAATCAGCCTGGGCCTTGCCGCGTCCTTCGGCTATGGCCTCGGAGAAGTTCGCGAACAGCACGGTGAACCACAGCCACAGCGCGATCTGCAGGGCGAACCCGTCGGGCGCGCCGCCGGCCAGCTTCAGCAGCACGTCCCCCGTGACGGCGAGGGCGCCGACCGCCGTCAGCAGGATCACCGGGTTGCGCCAGAGGGAGCGCGGGGAGAGCTTGCGGAGGGCGTCGAGGCAGGCGCGCCCGACGATCCCACGGTTCCAGGAACTGGCTTGTTTGGGCTTCATGGGCGCGTTTTCAGAAGGTGCGGCCGGCGGCGGCGAGCAGGTGTTCCAGCACCGGGCCGATCGTCAGGGCGGGGAAGTAGGTGAGCGCGGCGATGATCAGGATCATCCCGGCGAGCAGCGCCGAGAACAGCGCGCCGTCCGTGGGGAACGTGCCGCTCGAAGCCGCCGCATGGCGCTTGCCGGCCATGCCACCGGCGAACATCAGCACGGGTACGATCACGAGGAACCTGCCCGCGATCATGGCGAACGAGCCCGCCCATAGGTAGAAGGGTGCGCCGGCGTCGAGGGAGCCGATGGCCGAACCGTTGTTGTTCACCAGCGAGGCCCAGGCGTAGAGGACTTCCGTGACGGCGTGTGGTCCGTGCGAGCCGATGGCCGCGCCGCCCGCCGCGGTGCAGAACGAGGCGACGCAGCCCGCGAGCACGAGGCCGCAGGGGAGCAGGACGGCGACCGCCGCCAGGCACACTTCCCGGGACTCGATCTTCTTGCCGAGGTATTCCGGCGTCCGTCCGACCATCAGGCCGGCGAGGAAGACGGTCAGCACGACCATCATGACCATGCCGTACAGGCCGGAGCCGACGCCGCCGAACACGATCTCGCCGAGGAGCATGTTCAGTGTGGCGAGGCCGCCCGAGAGCGGCGACAGCGAACCGTGCGCGGCGTTCGTCGACCCGCTGGAAGCCGCGGTCGTGGCCTGGGCCCAGACGACGCTGGCGACCACCCCGTGCCGCGTCTCCTTTCCTTCCATCGGTAGGGCCCGGGCGATCTCGCCCATGGCCGCGGGAGGATGCGTCTCGGCGTAGAGCGACAGCCCGACGGCCGTCGCGAGCAGGCAGCCCATCACCAGTAGCAGCGCCCAGGCGTGCTTATGGGCCTTGGTCATGCGGCCGAAGGCGTCGACGCAGGCGGCCGGCAGGAGCAGGATCGCGAAGAGCTGGAGGAAGTGGCTCAGCGGCGTCGGGTTCTCGAACGGGTGCGCCGAGTTGACTCCGAAGAAGCCGCCGCCGTTCGTCCCGATCTGCTTGATCGCCACCTGAGAGGCGGCTGGCCCGAGTGGGATGACCTGCGGCGCGCCTTCCAGCGTGCGGACATGGGCGTAGCCGTCGAAGGACATCACGACGCCTTGCGAGACGAGCACCAGCGCCAGGACGAAGGAGAGGGGGATGAGGACGTAAAGGGTTGCCTGGGTCAGGTCCGCCCAGAAGTTGCCCAGGGCCTCGGCGCCGGCGTTGCGCAGGCCGCGGGCGAGGGCCGCCAGGACGGCGATGCCCGTCGCGGCGCTCAGGAAGTTCTGCACGCCGAGGCCGAGCATCTGCGAAAAATAACTCAACGTGTTCTCCCCCGAGTAGGCCTGCCAGTTCGTGTTGGTCGTGAACGAGACCGCCGTGTTGATCGCCAGCGCCGGCGTGAGGCCGGCAAGGCCCTGGGGGTTCAGGGGCAGCACGCTCTGGCACATCAGCATGACGGCGAGCAGCCCGCAGCCGACGGCGTTGAAGCAGAGCAGCGCGACGGCGTACTCCTTCCAGGTCATCTCGGCTTCGGGGGCGACGCCGATGAGGCGGTAGAGGGAGCGTTCAATCTTGCCGAGCCAGCGCAGGCCCGAGGGGATCTCGCCTTCCAGGACCCGGACCAGCCAGGAGCCCGCGAAGGGCGTGCAGGCGATCAGCAGGGTCGGCAGCAGGATCAGGAGCGTGATGTCGTAGGAATTCACCCGGACATCATATGCTAGTACCTCGCCCAAGCCTAATTAAGGCTGGGGCCGCCGGCGTTAAGAAATCGTTAATTTCCTCTGGGAGCCCGGGCTGAAATCAGCCCATATCCAGACCGTTCTTTATATCGATGCCCCTTCTGCTCGGAGACTGTCTTCACGCTCGTTTCGCGGCGGTACCATCGATCCATTGGAGGCCCCAGTCGCGGAGGGCGAGCAGGACCGGGCGCAGCGCGACGCCCTTCGGCGTGAGATGGTAGGAGAAGCGTCGTCCGTCGCCTTCCACGGGGGACTGGCCGATCAGGTCGCTGTTCATGAGGCGGCTGAGTCGGTCGCTGAGGATGTTGGTCGGGATGTTTTCTGGGCCGGACGCGAAGTCCTTGAAGCTGGTTTTACCCAATGCGAGGTCGCGGATGACGAGCATGGTCCATTTGTCGCCGAACAGGTCCAGGCTGCAGGCGATGGGGCAGGGGGATCGGCGCTTGGTCGCCGGCGCGGACTTCTTCGGGGCGCTTCTGGTCTTCATGGAGACAGGTTGATAGGCAGGTCCAGGCGGACCACAAGTAATTACTTGCAAAGCAAAAGTAATCTCGAAACGTGCGGACATGGCCACGCTTCCCAACGAATCCCCCAAGCTCGCGGCGCCCGGCGCCGGACTTCCTGGCATCGAACTGCAGATTGCCCGGGTGCTCTTCACCTTGCGCGCTTGGACGCATGATCGCCCGCGCATCGATGCGCTCTTCCAGAAGGAGCGAACTGTGGTGGCCGAGCTGGTGCGCACTTGTCCCGCGGGACGTCTGGGCGAACGCGTCCTGATCCCACGTCCGCGTGGCCTGGAGGACAGTTCCCGTCATTGGTCGGTGCTGATGACCCTCGAGCACCTGCGCCTCGTGAATCTCGTCTGCGCTTCCGTCATCCGTGACTTGTCGGAGGGCCGGGTGCCGGCGGGCAAGGCTTCCACCGCCGACGTCAAGCCGAGCCCCGACGTCACCGCGGCGGTCATGACCGCCTATGAGGCTTCTTGCGACGAAGTCCTCGCCGCCGTCGCGTCCGCCGAGGATCTGGATAATCCCGCCCGCTTCCCGCACCCGTGGTTCGGTCCGCTGTCCGCCCGTCGCTGGCATGTCCTCGCCGCGGTCCACCTCGGTATCCATCGAGCTCAGCTCGAAGCGATCTTGTGCGGCCTGAAGGCATGAGTCATTCCGCCGTCGAGTCGTCGTCCGTTCGTGCGTCAGTCGTGCGGATGGGCTTGCCGGCGGCCGCCGCCATGTTCGTCGGGACGCTCTACGCGCCGATCGACCTCTGGTGCGCCGGCCGGCTCGGTGGGGATGCGGTCGTAGCCGTTTCCTTCGCCGCGCCGATCTTCTTCGTGCTGATGGCTTTCTCGGTCGGCCTCGCGCAGGCCGCCACGGCGTTGATCGGCCGTCAGCTGGGCGCGGGCGAGGCTGCGGAGGCCAGGCAGACCTGGACGCATGCGCTGGTGCTGGCGGCGGGCCTCGGCGGGATACTGACAATCATTGGCCTCTGGGGTGCCCCGCTGATGCTGGCAGGGCAGGGGGCGAACGGTGAGGCCTTGCGGCTCGCCCGCGAATTCTCCGCGGTCCTCTTTGGCGGGGCCGCCGGTTTTCTCTTGGTGGCCACGATCAACTCGGCGTTGGTGGCGTCGGGCGACGCCCGTCCGAACTTCTGGTTCCTCTTCGGCGGTGCTTTCGCCAACCTGCTGTTGAACTTCCTCCTGATGCGGAAATGGGGGGTCGCCGGCATCGCCGCTTCGACGGTGGTCGTACAGCTGGCCGGGATGCTCGGGCTGTATTGGGTCGCGCACCGACGTGGGTGGGTCTTTGGTCGCGTCACGATGGTGCGGGCCGACATCTTCCGGGCGCTCCTTCGGCAGGCTGCGCCCAACGTCGCGAACATGCTCATGATTCCCGTGGCGGTCTTCCTCGTCACGCGCCAGGTGGCGACGTTCGGTCAGGATGCCGTGGCCGCCTATGGATTCGCCCTGCGGATCGAGCATCTCTTCTCGATGCCTCTGATCGGCTTCGTCTCGTCCGTGCTTCCCTTGGCGTCGCGCGCGCGCGGCGCCGGCGACCTCCGGTCGGCTTTCCGCATCTGGATTACCGGCCTCGGCCTGGCTTCCCTCGCCGCGCTGGCCGCATCCTTGCTCTTGGTCGCGTTAGCGCCGAAGCTCTGCGTCTACTCGGGCCTGACCGGCTCGGCGGCCGGCCATCTGGGTCAGTATCTCACCTACGCCGCGGTCGCGTTGCCGGCTTACCCCGTGCTCTTCAGCGTCGTCTTCTTCATGCAGGCGCTCGGCCGACCGGAGTATGGCATGTGGATGGGGCTCGGCCGACATTGCCTCGCGCCGCTGGTCGTTCTGCCTCTCTTCGCCGGTTGGTGGGGCCTGCAAGGCGTCTGGATCGGCATCACGACCATCGCCTGGGCCGCCGCGGCGATCGCCTTGGCCCTCGGCCTGCGCCAGCGCGCCGCTTAGCTCAGCATCTTTGCGGGTTGGACATAGTCTGGAGCTTTGGTTGCATGCTTCCCATGCTTCCCCGCAAACCCAAGGTACCCAGGACCAGTGGCCCTTCGGTCTTGGTTCGGTGGTGTGCTGCGCTCGTCCTGTTCTGCTTGGCTTTGCGCGGGTACGCGGCCGAGCATCCGTTGGCGCCGTCGCCGTCGGCCCTGGATATCCCTTACTCAGCCGACAATCCTCCCGGCCCCAGTTTCACCGCCGAAGAAAAGGAGCGCCAGTTTGCCGAGGGCGCCAAGGTCGTCGCCGGTATCCGGGCCGCCTTCCATGCCGGCCAAGAATCGTACGTGATTCCGCCGGGTGATTACCGGTTCGATTCCGCGCACCGCCAGATGGGCGGGCGTTCCTTCGCCTTGCAGGGCATGCACGCCAAGCCGGAGAAGCCTTTCCGCATCCTCGGGTATGGCGCGACGTTCTGGTTCGCCCTGTCGGCGCACCCGGCCCCGCACCACCATCAGATGATCAAGGTCGTCGACTGCAGCCATCTCAGCCTGGAAGGCCTCACGGTGGACAGTGATCCGCGGGGGTCGATGGACGCGCGGATTACGGCGTTCGATTTCGAGGGCAATCGTATCCAAGTGAGACCAGTCGCCGGCACGCGTCTGTTGGAGCGGATGCCGGCGAGCGAAGGGCGCTTCATCCCGTTCAAGGCCGACGGCCGCCATGTGGCCGCGCTCTACCAGATCGACGAGGGGTGGGGGCCCGGGAACATGTTTACCCGCCAGATGGAGAAGACGCCCGAGGGGCTGTATTGGTTCACGCTGAAGAATCGCAAACTGCTTGAGGCGATCCGCAACGATGCGTGGAAGGCCGCGTATGGCGCTGCCGGCACACTGGAGGTCGGCGACATGCTCGGGTTCATCTACAGCTCCTCGGCCGCCATCGTGCTCGACGACTGCCGCCAGATGGTCGTCCGCGACGGCCGTTTCTTCGCCGCCAAGGCTGGCATGGAGGAGTCCAACGGCCATGGCGGGCATCGGTGGATCAACTGCCATTTCATGGCCAGACCTGGGACGAACAACCTGCTCGGCGGTGACGGGACCATGATGAACGCAGGCATGGACGGCTCCGTCATGGAGCGCTGCGTGATCCAGCGTACCACGGACGACGCTTTCAATAACCACGGTTACTGGAAGCACGCCGCCAGCGTCGCGGAACGCAGCATCACCTTCCGGGAAGGTTTGCCGAAGGCCCTTGCCGCCGGCCATCTCGCGGAAGCCTTCGAGACCCGCACGGACGCTTATCTCGCCCGCCTGACGGTGGAGTCGATCGAGGGTAAGACGGTCCGCTTCCGTGAGCCGATCGGGGCGAAGTTCGCGACGGCCGCGGTCATGTTCCCGGCGTTCCAGAACGCCGGCTGGGTCATCCGCGACAGCATCTTCTGCGACAGCTACCAGCGGGTTCTCCTGGGCTGTGGTCCGGGTTTGTTCGAGGCCAATCGCCTGGAGCGCGTCGGCGCCGGGCTGACCTTAGGCAATGGACGGCCGGTCGACATCGAAGGCGGTGACCCACATGGCGTCGTCATCCGCGGCAATGTCTTCCTCGATTCCGGTTCGTCGCCCGCCTTGCGCGCGATCCGCGTCCATGGGACCGGTGCGCCGATTCGAGGTCTGCGTATCTCCGACAATCTCTTCGTCGGCACGGGGTCCGGGGCGGTCTCGGTAGACAACGCCGAAGCCCCGTTGGTGCGTGATAACATCGCGATCAATCCGGCGATCGGCTTCGGCTTGCTTCGTAAGCCAGGTACGGTCGAGACGTTTTCTCTCAAGCGTGTCACCGGGGCTGAGACTTCAGGCAACGTCGTTGTCCAGTCGCCAGCCGCGGCCGAGGCCCTCGGGGCGGAAGTCCGACGGATGACGGCCAAGCATGACGTCCCCGCGAAGGAGATCATCGCCGAAGTTCGGCGGAAGCTGGGGCAAGAAGCTCCTAGGTAGTCCTTTGTGGCCTGCACGCCCTCAGATGGGTGATCGGAACATAGTGAGGACGTGGTCGCCGTGATGTCGCCACGGACCCCTCGACGTCCGGTGCGATGCCTCGTGGAGGGTGGTCTTGGTACGGCACTGCATCGCGCCGTTCCTGTTGCTTCCGCTCTTCGCCGCCTGGTACGGGCTGCAGGGCGTCTGGATCGCCATCGTGGTCATCGCCTGGGCCGCCGCCTTCGTCGCGCTCTGGCTGGCTTCCCGGCAGGCTAACGCGCGGGCTGGTTCGGCCGCATGAGCTCGCCGGACAGGTCGCGCGCGTGACGTACGAGATGCTCCTCGAAGACCTTGGCCACCGGAGAGAGCCGTCGGCCGCTCGGGTAGACGATGTGCCAGCTGGACGCTATCGGGAAGCCGGCGACGTCCAGCACGACGAGGCCTGACGAAGGCGCCAGACGGAGGGCATGGCTGGAGACGACCGCGAGTCCGAGTCCGCCTGCGACGGCTTCCTTGATGGCTTCGTTGCTGCCGAGGGTCAGGCGAACCTTGGGTTTGAAACGATGAGCGCGGAAATGGGCGTCGGCCGCCAGACGGGTGCCTGATCCTTCTTCGCGCAGGATGAAGCGTTCCTCGGCCAGCAGGCGTAGGTCCAGTTTCCGCCGCTTGGCGAGCGGGTGGCCCTTGGCGCAGATGAGCACGAGCGGGTTGGGCAGGAAGACCCGGTCCTCGAGGGCGAGGTCGGCCGGGGGGCGCGACATCACGTAGAGGTCGTCGAGGTTCTGGCGCAGCCGGTCGATCACGCCGTCGCGGTTCAGGACCTCGAGGGCGACGTCGACGCCAGGATGGGCGGAGCAGAATTCGCCGAGCAGGCGAGGGACGAAGTATTTGGCGGTGCTCACGACCGCCACGCGCAGGCGACCTCGCTCCGCGCCTTTCAGCGCCGCGACCTTCTGGCCGTAGGATTCCCATTCGTCGTGCATGATCCGCGCCGACGCGGCGAGTTCCTTGCCCGCCTCGGTGAGGTGCACCGTCCGCCCGATGACCTCGTAGAGGGGCAGGCCGATCTCCTCGGCGAGCTCGCGGAGGTGGACCGAGGCGGTGGGCTGGGTGACGCCGGCCTCGCGGGCGGCCCCGCTGACGCTGCCGGTGGCGACGAGGGCGCGGAAAAGGTCAAGCTGGCGGAAGGTGATGTTCATAGGTTAAACACTATGGGTAAGTTTTTTAAATTAGACTTTTAACGATGGGTCAAGGGCCTACGAACGGAGGCCATGAGCAATCTCCTCGACCCTTCGATCCTGTTCTTCGTCTTCGGCGCCTTCGCCGGCCTCGTCCGTTCGAACCTCGAGATTCCTCCGCAGGTCTCGCGGTTCCTGTCGCTCTACCTCCTGATGGCGCTCGGCCTGAAGGGCGGGTTCGCCTTGGCGAAGTCAGGCCTGACGGCGACGGTCGCCGCCGGCCTAGGCAGCGCGGTGCTCCTGGCGATCGTGGTGCCGCTCCTCGGCTACCTGCTGCTCCGCAAGTTCCTGCCGCCCCTGGACGCCGTCGCCTTGGCGGCCACGTACGGTTCCGTGAGCGCCGTGACCTTCATCACCGCGACCCAGCATCTCGAGAACACCGGCGTGCCTTACGGCGGCCACATGTCCGCGGCGATGGCGCTGATGGAATCGCCCGCGATCATCCTGGCGGTGGTCATGGCCAATCTCCTGCGCCGACGGACGGCCGGCTCCGCCGCCGCGCCTTCCCTGAGCTTGGGCAAGGTCCTCCACGAATCCTTCACCGACGGCGCTCAGCTCCTGCTGCTGGGCGCGATGGTGGTCGGCCTGCTCACCGGCGAGCGGGGCAAGGCCGTGATGCAGCCGTTCTCCGTCGATCTCTTCAAGGGGATGCTCGCCTTCTTCCTCCTGGACATGGGCCTGCTGGCCGCCCGGAACTTCAAGGAGGTCATGGGCAAGTCCCGCTGGGTGCTGGCCTATGCGGTCGTCGGTCCCCTCGTCCATGCCTCGCTCGCCCTCGGCCTGGCGCTGCTGCTCCGCCTGCCCGCCGGCGACGGCGCGTTGCTGATGACCCTGGCCGCCAGCGCCTCCTACATCGCCGTGCCGGCGGTGCTCCGGTTCGCCATTCCCGAAGCCAACCCCTCGTTGTACTTCGGACTGTCCCTCGGGCTGACCTTCCCCCTCAACATCGTCCTCGGGATCCCGTTCTACGCCAAGGTCGCCGCTACCTGCCTCTGAGTCGCCGGAGGCGTTTGGGTCTTCCCACCTTCCGGCGGAGGGATTTAGTCGGGGTCACCCCATGAGACGCGGAATCCTGACCAGCCTGCTTTTCCTCTGTGTCGCCACGTTGGGCGCCGCCCAGCCGGACCGCCCGAACATCCTCTGCCTCGTAAGCGAGGACAACGACACCTTCCTGGGCTGCTACGGCGACAAGCTCGCCCGCACGCCCACGCTCGACAAACTCGCCCGCGAAGGGGTGGTCTACGAACGCTGCTTCACCTGTCCGGTCTGCGCCCCTTCCCGCTTCAACATCATCTCAGGCATGAGTCCGGAGACCTGCGGCCCGGCCCAGCACATGCGCGCCCAGGGCATCATCCCGTCGTGGCTCCGTGGTTTCCCGGCGCTGCTCCGCGAGGCGGGCTACTTCACCTCCAACAACGCGAAGACGGATTACAATTCCCCGATCAGCATCAAGGACGCCTGGACCGCCCAAGGTAAGCAGGCCCACTGGCGCGGCAACAAGGACAAGACCAAGCCGTTCTTCAGCGTCTTCAACCACGAGGTCACGCACGAGAGCTGCCTGTTCCCGGAGAAGGAGCTGGATTTTGATTTCGTCCCGCTGAAGCCGTCCGAGGTTCGCATCCCGCCCTATCAGCCGGACACCCCGGAGATCCGCGCCGACTGGGCGCGTTATTATAATCACATGCTCGTCATGGATGGGCAGATCGCCGCCAAACTGCGTGACCTGGAGAAGGACGGCCTCGCGGAGAACACCATCGTGTTCTATTACGGCGACAACGGCGGCGTACTCCCGCGCAGCAAGCGCTTCCTGCAGGAGAGCGGCGTGCACGTGCCGCTCATCGTCTACTACCCGCCCAAATGGCGTCATCTCGCCCCGGCCGCCCCGGGGTCGCGCATCAAGGATCCGGTGCACTTCGTCGATTTCGCCCCGACGATGCTCTCGCTCGCCGGCCTGAAGATCCCCGAGTACATGCAGGGCAGGGCGATGGCCGGTCCGGCCAAGGCGCCTGCCAACGAGTTCGTCTTCACGACGCGCGACCGCATGGATTCGTGCTACGACATGATGCGCGGCGTGGCCGGTTCCCGTTATCTTTACATCCGCAACTTCCGTCCGGACCTGCCGTACGTGCAGCGTCTCGAATATCAGTTCCAGGCGCGTGGCTATCAGTCCTGGGCCCGCGAGGCCGCCGCCGGACGCCTGACCGCCGCCACGGCGCAGTTCTGGGGGGCGAAGCCATCCGAGGAGCTCTACGACATGGAGAGCGACCCCGACAGCGTCCATAACCTCGCGGCGTCCCCGGAGCACCGCGCGACGCTCAACCAGATGCGCGTCGCGCTCCTCGGACAGACCCTCCGTATCAAGGACAACGGCCTGCTGCCCGAAGGTTCGCCGCTCGAAGGCTACGACGCCTCGCATGCCCCGGATGCCTGGGATGTCGAGAAGGTCTATGCGCTGGCCTGCCGCGCCTCGGATCGCGACCCGGCCAACCTGCCGCAGTTCATCGCCGCCCTGAGCGACCCCAGCGAACCCATGCGCTGGTGGGGAGCCCAAGGTTGCACGATCCTTGGTCCGAAGGCTGTCGGCGCCGAGGCGGCCCTGAAGGTCGCCTTGGAGGACAAGTCCGCCGCCGTGGTAGCGGCGGCCGCCGAAGCGCTGGCCCGTCTCGGCAAGCCTGCCGAAGGCCTGAAAGCCTTGGAACGCGTCATCCGTCTGAAGGATAATGACGGCGCCGTGATGATCGCCTGCAACGTGCTCGACCGCCTCGGCGAGATCGCCCGCCCGTCGTTGCCCGTGATGAAGCAGGTCTTCGCCGGCGAGGCGTCGGCCAAGCTCGAAGGTGGCAAGTATGCGCCGACCCATATCCTCAAGCATTCCATCGACGTGCTCGAAGGCCGCGTGGACGCATTGGTCTACCCCGATCCCGCCAAACTCGCCAAGTAGGCGCTCTGAGTGCCTTTCGGCGCCAAGGGTTTTATAACGCTGGCCAATGCGGTTTGCGGCGTCAGGATGCTTCCATGTCGTCCGCCCCTGGTGATGCGGAAACCTATAAGCCTTTGGTCGTTAAAGGCGTCAGGGTGGGTAAGCCGAGCGAACTGAAACTGAAGGTGGATGTGCGTCGAGATGAAGCTCACGGCCGAGACTTGTGTGACCTGTCCGATGGGTCTGGTCTCAATTTTGGGTGGTCCGGCGAGGCTAAAGAATTTCACCTGTGATTGCGGTGATGGACGTTGTTCGAGCGGAAGAATCCCGCACTCGTTCAATGTCGAGCGGCGCGACGATGAGTTGATCTGGTCACGGACGAATTATCCGGCTCGGACCGGCTCGGTCAGCTTTGATTACCATCAGGTCTGCGTGTCGCTGCTTGAACTCAAGGCCTCCGTCGATGCGCACCCGAAGGGAATCGACAGCTGCGCCCGCATGATGCCCGGCAAGTTCACCTATGAAGAGCTGCTCAGTTGCATCGAGCAGTCTAAGCAACTCGTCGCCAAGGGGGCCTGATCTCAGCGGCGCACGACCGGATCGGCCCAGATCGCCCAGCAGCTCCGATTGGTCTTCTCGCCGCTTTCGGTGAGCAGTTCGAGCTGCTTGACGTTGGTGACGTCGATGCTGAGGCCCTGGCGCTCGTTCTCCTTCAGAGGCTTGGAGCGAAAGAGCTCCTTGCCGTCTCCGATGACGACGAAGACGGCGGAGGGCTCCGCGCCGGCGCCGTCGCGGAGGCCGGCCGTCGCGGCGAACGTCTTCCACTTGCCCTCGAGCGCGAAGGCGTAGCGCGAGGTGGCATGGGCGTAGAGCCCTTTGGCGAAGAGCTGGCCGTCGATCTTGAGCAGCACCGCGTCGTTGCTGCCGAAGCGATTGCGGGCGGGCTGGCCCCAGCCGACCTTGGCGGCGGTCCACTTGGCGTCCGCCAGGCTGAACACGCCCGCGCGCACCGTCGCGAGGTCGGTCGGCGCGGGTTGGGGGCGACGCAGTTCGCGCAGCAGGCGGAGCTGGGCGCGGGTGGTTTCGTCCAGGGCTGCGGCGACGGCGCGGTCGCTGAGCAGCAGGTCGGCTTTCGTCGGATCGCGGAGCACGGCCTGTTCGGCGGCGACCACCAGGCGGTCATAGAGGAAGCCTAGGGACGGCATGCCTTCGGGGTCGCACTTGAAGACGTAGCGCTCCTTCGCTTCGGCTCCGTTCACGAGCAGGCTGCCCAGTTTGAGGCGGTACGATGCCGCCGTGAGGCCGGTGATCTCGACGGCGAAGCGTCCGGAGGGATCGATGGCCGAGCAGAAAGTCTGCGCCCCGTGGTCGGTCTTCGCGGTCGTCGGCCAGACGCTGGCGATGAAGGCGCAGGGCGGCACGCTCGAGCTGATGCGGCCGGTGAGCCGCAACGTGCCCTTGGCGCGGGTCGCGGCGAGGTCGTTGATCACGGCGTCGTTAGGCTGCCAGCGGCCTTTGTCGGATCCCGTGGCCAGCGGGTGTGCGGCGAAGCGCAGGGCGGTCGCGAGCGAGAGATAGGCCGGGCGGGTGCCGCCCCAGAGGTTCTCGCGGTAGGTGAGGTTGCCTCCGCCCATCAGGGCGACGCCGGGGGCTTCGCCGGGCGCGCCGCTGTCGTGAGGGAAGCCGAGCCCATGTCCGAGTTCGTGGGCGAGGCCGCCGAGATACCACGTGTTGAACTTCGCGACGTGCATCGTCATCCGCTCGTAGCTGTGCTCCTTGAAGACGAAGGGCAGGTCCTTGCGGGCGAGCAGGGTCGGATCGAGCATCTCGCAGTCCGCCGCATGGCAGAGGCCGTGCTGCTGGTTGCTGTCCCCTGCGCCGTAATAAGGGGCGTGGATCACGTAGCGACCATCCTCCTCCTTCTCGCAGAGTCCGTAGAAGATCAGCACATGCTCGCGGGCCGGGCTGATCTTCTCGCCCAGCGCCTCCTTCACCTCGTTCCAGGTCTCGCCGCCCGAGCTGTAATCATAATGAGCCGAGGGCTGCCGGCCCTTCACCACGTGGAGGACGAACTTCCCGTTGCGGCGTTCCAGCGGCAGGCCTTCGGTCGCGACGCCGTAACGCTTCAGCATCTCCTCGCGATAGAAGGCCGAGATGTCGTTCAGGCTCCGTTCGAGGCGGCCTTCGAAGTCCGCCAGCGGGGCCTGGTCGGCCGCATGGAAGTAGACGACGCGGACGAATGCCCCGTTGGGCTTCTCGCCCGTATGGTAGGCGTCGATCTTCGCCTTCGCCGAATCCATGATCGGGTTCGGTCCGGCGCGCAGCGCGGAGAGGCCCAGCAGGACGCTGAGCAGGAACGGCACGAGGGGTCGGCGCATGCGATATTCTCTGCCGGCCGGCTTCCTGAGTAAAACCTTATCAGAAAGCCCCATGTCCGGCGGCCGATGTCTCGTAAGCAGTTTACATAGGTTGGCCGTCGGGTTTGATGCGGGGATGATTCGCGCCTGGTTCGTCTTGGCCTTGGTTTTATCCGTCGTCCGCGCTTCGGCCCAGACTTTGCGGCAGGCTTCGCCTTGGGCGGCCGGCGTCGGCCTGGCCGACCGGATTCCCGATCGTCCGGAAGACTGGCCGTTGCTGACGGCGCAGTTCAGCCATGTCACGCCCGAGAACTGCATGAAGCCGGCCGCGCTTCGGCCGACGGGCAAGACCTGGAACTTCGATCAGGCCGACCGTTTCGTGGCCTTCGCCAACGCGAAGGACCTCAAGGTCGTAGGTCACTGCCTGGTCTGGGCGAAGGACGACCGGACGCCGGCGTGGTTCTATCAGGATGGCGCCGCGCCTGCCACGAAGGAGGTGCTGCTCGCCCGCATGAAGTCGTACATCGACACGGTGGTCGGCCGCTACAAGGGCAAGGTCGCGGCCTGGGACGTGGTCAACGAGGCCCTCGACGACGGCAAGGCCGACCTGCGCGAGTCGGGCTGGACGCGCGCCGCGGGCGAGGAGTTCATCGCCCGGGCCTTCGAATACGCCCATGCGGCCGATCCCGCCGCGGTGCTGAGCTATAACGATTATAACAACGAGCTGGACGGCAAACGGGAGAAGATGCTGGCGTTGCTCGCCCGGCTGAAGGCGAAGAACGCGCCGGTCCACGCCGTCGGCCTGCAGGGGCACTACGAGATCGATCGCGTCCCTTATGAGGCGCTGGAGAAGACGCTGATCGCCCTGCGCGGCATCGGCATGAAGGTCGTGGTCTCCGAACTCGACATCGACGTCATCCCGCGCAGCCGCTGGTGGGCCGACGGCAACAGGCACCGCGCCGAGATGGCGAAGATCAATCCGTACGCCGACGGCTGCCCGCCGGAGATCCTCGCCCGCCAGGCCGAGCAATATGCCCGCCTCTTCCGCCTCTTCCGCAAGTATGACGACGTCATCGCCCGTGTCTCCTTCTGGAACCTGCATGACGGCCAGAGCTGGCTGAACGACTTCCCCTGGAAGCGCGTGAACCATCCGCTGCTCTTCGATCGCCAGGCGCAGCCCAAGCCGGCCTTCGACGCCGTGGTGAAGGAGCTTGCGGCCGCGAAGGCGCGCTGAGCTCAGCAACAGGAGCCCGGCGAACGACGCCGCGGCGGCGCGGCGAGGTCGACGATCCGCGTCAGGGCGGGGGAGAGGTGAGCGCGCCGATAGTGGTTCCAGCGGCCTTCCTTGCGGCAGGTCACCAGCCCGTATTTGCGGAGCATCGCGAGGTGGCGTGAGACCGTCGGCTGATCCCGGTCGACGTGCGCCTGCAGGTCGCAGACGCAGACCTCTTCGCGGCCGAGGCGTGCCAGCAGGCTCAGCCGGGTCGGATCGGACAGGCCGAG
Organism: Opitutia bacterium; assembly: GCA_947456525.1. Classification (GTDB taxonomy): domain Bacteria; phylum Verrucomicrobiota; class Verrucomicrobiia; order Opitutales; family UBA953; genus UBA953. Next base: position 2,735 of record CANGRI010000024.1, on the reverse strand, counting down.
GCAGACTTGGGCGACCGTAGGCGCGGCGGATGGGCTCTTGACTCCGGGCATGCCTCAGCAAACATATATGCCTAAGCATATGCAACTCCTAACCCCGGCCCCGATGTCATTGGAAGCGTTCCGTCAGGCGCTGGCCGCGAACCCTTCGCTCGGCCTCCGTTTCCGCCTGCCGACCGGAGGGCTGGCGCCGATCCACTTGCACCTCACCGAAGTGGCCCGGGTGGAGAAGCGTTTCATCGATTGCGGCGGCACGATCCGGACCGAGGTCACCGCCCGCCTGCAGCTCTGGACCGCCGATGACACCGATCACCGCGTCGGTTGCGCGAAGGCCCTGCAGGTCCTCGGTCGCGGCGCCGAGCTGGTCGGCTCGACGGCCCTGCCGCTCGAGGTCGAGTACGACTTCCCCCTCCTCACGGTCTTCCCGGTGCTCGGCAGCGTCGTCGAAGGCCAGGAACGGATCTTCCTCCTCGACGCCAAGCATGCCGACTGCCTCGCCCCGTATGTGTGCGTGCCGAAGGCCTGCCAGCCCGGCGCCGGTTGCTGCTGATTTTCCCCACCTATGAGCAAACCCCTCATCCTCATCCTGTGCACGGGTAATTCGTGCCGCAGCCATCTGGCCGAAGCGATCTTCCGCCGGGCCGTCGGCGACCTGGCCGACGTCGCCAGCGCCGGATCCAAGCCGGCTGGTTACGTGCATCCCATGGCGCTCGAAGTCCTCAAGGAGATCGGCCTCGACGCCTCGGCGCACCGTTCCAAGCACCTCTCCGAGTTCCTGGAGATGCCCGTCGCGACCGTCATCACCGTCTGCGGCAACGCCGACCAGGTGTGCCCCGTCTTCCCTGGGCAGGTGAACCGCTATCACTGGGGCTTCAGCGATCCGGCTCATGCGACCGGCACGCCGGACGAGATCCGCGCCGAGTTCCGCCGCGTGCGCGATCAGATCCGCCTGGTCTTCGAGGCCTACGCCGCCGGCCTGAAGGAAGCCTCCGTCCGGTGAACGCTGGACGCGCCATCGGCGCCGAGTTCCTCGGCACCGCCTTGCTGCTGCTCGCCGTCACCGGCTCGGGCATCATGGGCGAGACGCTCGCCGCCGGCAACGCGGCCGTCGCCTTGCTGGGGAACAGCCTCGCGACCGGGGCCGCGCTCTACGTCATCCTTTCGTCGCTGGGGCCCGTCTCCGGCGCGCACCTCAATCCCGTCGTCAGCCTCATGGCGGCATACGACGGCTCGCTGCCGGCCGGTCGTCTCGTCGGCTATCTCCTCGCGCAGTTCGGCGGGGCCGTCGCCGGCGTCTGGGCCGTCCACCTGATGTTCGGGCAGTCGGTGCTGCAGGTCTCGTCCAAGACCCGCGCCGGCGGGCCGCAGCTCTTCAGCGAACTCCTCGCGACGATGCTCCTGCTCGGGCTCATCCGTCTGGCCACCGCCCGTAGCGACACGCGGCTCCCCGCCTATGTCGCGCTGACCGTCCTCGCGGGGTATTGGGCGACCGCCTCGACTTTCTTCGCGAACCCCGCCGTGACGGCGGCGCGGGCGCTGACCGATACCTTCGTCGGCATCCGGCCCGCGGACGTCCTACCGTTCGTCGGCGCGCAGCTGCTGGCCCTCGGCGTGGTCTGCCTGCTGGTCCGCCTGCTGCGCCGCTGAACCTCGCTTCGCGATTGCGATGGCCTGGGGGCGGGCTTGGGATGGCGCATGCTCCGACGTACCTTCCTCGCCCTGTCGCTCTTCGTCTGCGGACTCGTTTCCGGCGCCGAGGCACCGGCCGCCGCCAAGGCGATCGAGCAGGCCCATGCCGAGACGTGGAAGCGTTTCGTCGACGAGCATGGCATCGTGCGCGATTTCGTCGGCGAGCTGCCGACCCCTGAAGACTGCCGCCTCGGCAAGCCCAACGCCATCGGCTGGTGGAGCCCGATAGAGAACGGTCCGATGTTCACCGGCATGTACCTGCAGGCCGTGGTCGAGCGGGCTCGTCGCTCTGGTTCGGCCGCGGACAAGGAGCAGGCCCGTAAGCTTTCGCAGGGGCTCATTAAATGCGCGTCCGTCTCGGATGTCCCCGGCTTCGTGGCCCGTGGCATCGGCTCCGACGGGAAGTGCCATTACCCATTGAGCTCGGATGACCAGATGCACCCGTGGTTCCTGGGCATGCATGCCTATCTCCGCAGCGATATCCCGACCGCATCCGAACGGGCCGTCCTCGTGGCCAAGGTACGCGAGGTCGCCGACGTGCTCGAAGGCAACGGCTGGCAGGTGCCTTCCGACGGCGCGTTCAAAGGCCAGTTCCGTGGCGGCTTCAAGGGCGAGCATTTCCGCGATGTCGTCCGTTATCTCTATCTGCTAAGGGCTACGTACGAGATGACCGGCGACGCCGTTTGGCTGGAGCGCTATCGCAAGGCCCTCGCCGAGAAGCCTGACCGGTCGGCGGAGACGAGACAGGAGGTCTGTGCCCTCGGTTGTCCGCGTGACCTGTCGTTCATTCCGACCCTGCAGAAGGGGCAGTTCTGGATCTATGTCGGCACGCAGGCCGGCCTCGCCTGGCTCGCTTCCGTGGAGGAAGACGTCGCGACCAAGGCCGCTTACCGTCAGGGCCTTGCCGTGACCGCGCAGTTCGCGCTGCCGGCCGTGGCGACGTACGTCCAGTTCGACAACGCCGACCAGAAGGCCTTCGGCAGCGCCGACTGGCGGGCCGTCTATGCGACCTGGTTCCCGCAGCCCACGCAGGCCGAGGCCAAGCGCCT
>CANGRI010000023.1 GCA_947456525.1 Opitutia bacterium | reverse complement strand
TCTCGGTCGGGAACATCCTTTCGGCAAGCCCGCATGCGTTTTCTTAGGCACCTTCCCAACCTCCTGACGGCCGCCCGTCTGCCGGCCATCTTCCTGATCACCCTTTGGACCTATTGGGCCGGCCCTTGGGCAAGCGCGGCCTTGGCGCTCTTCATCCTGGCGGCCCTGACCGACATCTTCGACGGCTGGATCGCCCGTAAGCTGAACGCCGTGACCGACTTCGGCCGTCTCATGGACGCCCTGGTCGACAAGATCTTCATCCTCGGCCTGTTGGTCGGCCTCGCCGCCATCGACTGCCTGCCGGTCATCCGCGTGAACGACGCCGGCGTGCACATCAATCCCGACGCCGCGACGGTGCTCTACACCGCCTTCGGGGTGATGCTCATCATCATCCGCGAATTTCTGATCACCGGGCTCCGCCTCGTCGCCGCCGCTTCCGGCCAGGTCCTCGAGGCCGAGGGCCTCGGCAAGATCAAGACCTTCCTGCAGATCCTCGCGATCGGACACCTCATCGGCCTGCGCGCCTATGAGACGCACTGGAACCTGTCGGCCGAATGGCACCAGCACTGGGAGGTCATCATCATGTCCCTCTTCTGGCTGTCGGTCGTGATCACCGTCGTCTCCGGCGCGAGCTACCTGATCCGCCATCGTCGTCACCTGCCGGGCCTGTCTTCATGATCGTCCAGATCGCGACGCTCGGTCCGCTCGGACGCCTCAAGGCGCCGGGCACCTGGGGCTCCGCGGCCGGGGTGCTGTGGTGGGCGCTGGTGGTGCGACTGGCTTATAACAAGGGCTGGCACCACGAGCTGATCTTCGACTCGCTGGTCGTGGTCATGGGCATCTTGCTCTGCGGTGTCGCCGCGGCGATCATTGGTAAGAAGGATCCGCAAGAGGTGAACATGGACGAGTTCGTGGCGATGCCGTTGGTCTATCTTTTCAACCCCATGGGCCCCTTGATGCATGGCGGCACCAAGGTCGGCCTGCTCTTCATCCTGCTGGGCTTCCTGCTGTTCCGTCTCTTCGACATCACGAAGCCGTTCGGGATCAAGGCGCTCGAGAAGCTACCCGGAGGCTTCGGCATCGTCCTGGATGACGTGATGGCAGCGATCTACGCCAACCTGGCGTTGCATGGCATCGCCCTGCTTTGGAAGGTCCTCTGATGTCCTTGCGCCTCGCTCCAGCTGACACCGCGGTCGTCCGGGTGACGGGAGAGGACGCGGCGGCATTCCTGCAAGGGCAGTGCTCGGCCGACCTGCGTCATGTCGCGCTGACGGATGCGCTCTGGCTCAATCGCAAGGGCCGGGTGCTCGCGCATACGGTCATCGCCAAGCAGGCGTACGGGTCGTTCCTGCTACTCTGTCCGCATCTGCCCGCCGCCGACCTCATCGCCGTCGTGACCGCCAACGTCATCGCCGATGACGTCGTCGCCACGGATGAATCTTCCGCTTGGCAGAGGCTTGTCGGCTGGGGCGCGGAGCCGGCCATCCCGGGCGCGAAGGTCTTCGCCACGAAACGATTCGGTGTCGCCGCCTGGGACATCCTCGCGCCGATCGGCGTCGCCGTGACCGGCGAGTCTGCTTCGCTTGGTGGACTGGATACGCTCCGCATCGCCGCGGGCGTGCCGGCCGTGCCGGCGGACTGCGGTGCCGGCGAGTTCCCTCAGGAGTGCGGGCTGGATGCGTGGGTCAGCTACACGAAAGGCTGTTATCTCGGACAGGAGGTCATGGCCCGCATCCAGTCGATGGGCTCGCTTCGCCGCATCCTCCGCCGCGTGTCGGGTCCCGTATCCGTCGGGCAGGAACTGAAGACGCCGGAAGGAAAGGTCGCCGGCACCGTGCGCTCCGCCTCAGGCGAGGCCGGCCTGGCTTTGGTCTCGGTCGACCTCTCCGAAGGTTCGGTCCTGGGGGAAGTGCGGATCGGCGCTCCGGCGACGATGCCCGCGCGTTGACCTGTTTCCGTTTGCGGGCAGGACTTCGCCTCGTATGGTGGCGGCGATGGCCTCTCCCTTCCATTACCAGGAACCTTTCCCGCTGGGCGCCGATACCACGAAGTACCGCCTGCTCACCAAGGAGCATGTCTCCGTCGCCGAGTTCGACGGCAAGCCCGTGCTCAAGGTCGCCCCGGAAGCCCTCACGCTTCTCGCCAACCAGGCGTTGCACGACATCAACTTCTACCTACGTACCGAGCACCTCGAGCAGGTGGCCGCGATCCTCGCGGACAAGGAAGCCAGCGACAACGACCGCGCCGTCGCGCTCGCGATGCTGCGCAACGCCGAGGTCGCCGCGAAGGGCGTGCTGCCGTTCTGCCAGGATACCGGCACCGCCGCCATCACCGCCAAGAAGGGCCAGCAGGTCTGGACCGGCGGCGACGACGCCGAGGCGCTTTCGCTCGGCGTCTACCAGGCCTACGCCCAGAACAACCTGCGCTACTCGCAGCTCGCTCCGCTCGACCTCTACACCGAGAAGAACACCGGCACCAACCTGCCCGCGCAGATCGACATCGCCGCCACCGGCGGCGCGAAGTTCGAGTTCCTGTTCGTCGCCAAAGGCGGAGGTTCCGCGAACAAGTGTTATCTTTATCAGGAGACCAAGGCCGTCCTGAATCCGAAGTCCCTCGTCAAGTTCCTCACCGAGAAGATGCAGTCGCTCGGCACCGCCGCCTGCCCGCCGTATCACCTCGCGTTCGTCATCGGCGGCACCTCCGCCGAGGCCACCATGAAGGCCGTCAAACTGGCTTCGACCCATTACTACGACGCCCTTCCGACTTCCGGCAACGAGCATGGCCGCGCCTTCCGCGACACCGCGCTCGAGGCGGAGCTCCTCAAGGTCGCGCACCAGCTCGGTATCGGCGCGCAGTTCGGCGGCAAGTGGTTCGCCCTCGACGTGCGCGTCGTCCGCCTGCCTCGCCACGGCGCTTCGTGCCCGATCGGCCTCGCTGTCTCCTGTTCGGCCGACCGAAACGCCAAGGCTAAGATCGACAAGGACGGCATCTGGATCGAGCAGCTTGAGACGAATCCCGGCCGCTTCATCCCAGCCGAGGCGCGTAAGCATGCCGACGCCACGAAGGTCGTGAAGATCGACCTCAACCGCCCTATGGCGGACATCCGCGCCGAGCTGTCGAAGCATCCCGTGACCACGCGCCTCGCGCTCACCGGCACGCTCGTCGTCGCCCGCGACATCGCGCACGCCAAGATCCGCGAGCGCCTCGAGAAGGGCGAAGGCCTGCCGCAGTACATCAAGGACCATCCCGTCTACTACGCCGGCCCCGCCAAGACGCCTGCCGGCATGGCTTCCGGTTCGTTCGGCCCCACCACCGCCGGCCGCATGGACAGCTACGTCGAACTTTTCCAGAAGCATGGCGGTTCGCTCGTCATGATCGCCAAGGGCAACCGCGGCGAAACCGTCACCAACGCCTGCAAGGACCATGGCGGTTTCTACCTCGGCTCCATCGGCGGCCCCGCCGCGATCCTCGCGCAGGAGAACATCCGCAAGGTTGAGGTCATCGATTATCCGGAGCTCGGCATGGAGGCCGTCTGGAAGATCGAAGTCGTCGATTTCCCCGCCTTCATCCTCGTCGACGACAAGGGCCACGATTTCTTCCGCGAACTGCCCGGCGGCTGCGGTATCTGCGGCCCCTGATTCGTTGACTGGGTCCGGGCGGCATGTATCCAGAAAGCATGCCCCTCCTGCTTGCCCTGGCCGCGTTCCTTTGCGCCGCCGAGACCGCGCTGGTCGTCAAGCCTGCCGCCGAACCTGCCTCCGAGGACACGCCGGCCGCGCTGAAGAAGGTCCCCGTCTATCCTAAGACCGTCGCGGTCCTCAAGGATGTCGCCTACCTCGGCGGGACGCGCAAGGATAAGGCGGACATCTATTCGCCGCTCGACCACGATAAGACCAAGCCGCTCCCCGGCATCATCGTCATCCATGGCGGCGGCTTCAACGACGGCGACAAGGCGCGCAACCGGGAGCTCAACATCAGCGAGAACCTCACGCTCAAGGGCTACGTCTGCATGAGCATCAACTACAAGCTGCGCCGCACGCAGGGGCAGGTCACCTGGCCGCAGAGCGTGTACGACGCCAAGGCCGCCGTGCGTTATCTCCGCAAGGAGGCGGCCATCCTCGGCGTCGATCCGGAGCGCATCGGCGTCATCGGCTGCTCCGCCGGCTGCAACCTCGCCATGATGCTCGCCACGACAGGTCCGGCCGACGGCTTCGACGCCGTCCCAGGAGAGCCTTATCAGGACGTATCGGCGCGCGTCGCCTGTGCCGTCGGTTTCTACGGAGCCGTCGACCTCATGAACTATCATGACATGAAGATGTTCGCGAAGACCCGCGAAGAGGCGCCTGAGCTTTATAAGAAGGGGTCGCCGATCACCTATCTTAGTCCCCAGTCCCCGCCCATGCTGCTCGTGCATGGCACCGCTGACGTCACCGTCCCGCTCAGCCAGAGCGAGACCTATCTCAAGGTGGCCAAGGAGAAAGGCGCTCCCTGCGCGCTCGAGGTCATTCCCGACGCCCCGCACACTTTCGACCTGCAGCCCAAGCAGCGCGATCTGCGTCCGCTCGTCACGGCCTTCTTCGATCAGCACCTCAAGGCCAAGGTCGCCAAATAAGAAAGGCGCCCAAGCGGGCGCCTTTTCTTCATCTGCGATCGCCTCGGCTTATTTCTCCCACTCCAGCGCGCCGCGCTTGAATTCGTAGGCGAGGCCGAGCACGAGGACGCCGAGGAAGGCCGCGGTGGCGGCGGTGATGGCGATGCCGGCGGCCAGGAACTCGCGGTAGACGAGGGCCCAGGGCACGAGGAAGACGACTTCGATGTCGAAGAGGATGAAGAGCATCGCCGTCACGTAGAACTTCACGGCGAAGCGGGGGTGGGGCTTTCCTTCCATCGGCAGGCCGCATTCATAGGCCTTGTCCTTGATGTAGTTGCCCTTCGCGCGCTGGCCGAAGACGTGGCTGGCGATCAGGATGATCGCGGGGATCGAGAGGCCCAGGGCGACCTGCACGAGGGCGGGCAGGTAGGTGCTGAGGGACTGGGATTCGGCGGCGGCCATCGGAGATAGACACAAAAAAGCCCTCGCCTCGGGAGGCAAGGGCTTTTGCGAAAGCGCCCTTATTTGAGCTTAATTTCGGGCGAAGTGATGATCGCCGGCGCCGGGCCGGGAATCTGGATCGTCGGCGCAGCCTGTTCGGGCGCGGGCTGCTGGGCCTTCTTGAAGTCGGCCAGCGAGGCCGGGACCTGTTCGGCCAGCCAGGCGGCGGCGACGAAGGCCGCCTTCTTCGCGGAGGCGTGGGACGGGTGCTTCGGGTCCGAGTGATCGACCTGCACGAAGGTCTTGCCCTGGTCGTTGGGCGAGGTTCCCGCGAGCTTCGCGAACGTGAGCGTCACCGAAGAACCGTCGAAGAGAGCGAGTTTCACCTGCGAGGAGCGGGCGGCCTTCGCGACGTCCTTGTCGCCAAGGGCGACGGCATCGGCGGCGCGGACCGTCGCGAGCGTCGAGACGATGTCTTCCACGGCCTGGCCGCCCTTGCCTTCGAAGGGGGCGCCTTGCGCCTTGCGTGCGAACTCGGCCTTGCCGTCCTTCCACTCTAAGGAGATCGCCTTGATGTCGGCCGGCTTGGCGGTGAACAGCGTGAAGTCGACCCATGAGGTCGGATCGCCTTCGAGGTAGCCCGTGAAGTCGGTGCGGATCGCGAAGTCCTGTCCCGCCAGGCGGGCGCTGGCGCCGAGGCCGTCTTCGGTCTGCTTGCCGAACTGGACCGTCACCGGCTTGCCGTCGGCTCCGACGAGCGTCAGCGAGGAGTCGGCGAGGCCGAGCTTCTCGAGGCGCTTCGGGTTGGCGGTGAGCTGGCCGAAGTTGTTCGCCTTCTGCAGGCCGCGGATGAGGGGGAGCAGGCGGTTCTCGATCTCGGCCGGGAGGCCGAACTTTTCCTTCACGGTCCAGCCTTGGGCCGTCTTCTCGAGCGTGACGCTCTTATTGTTGGCCTTGATCGCGAGCGACTTCGCGCCATCGAGCAGGGCGGCTTCGACGAGCGGCTTCTTGTCGGCCTCGGTCTTAGGCGCTTCGCGGGTCAGGCGGATCGCCGCGAAGGCGAGCAGCCCGAGGACGAGCGTGGCGATGAGCAGGTTCTTGTTGCGCATGGCGGATTACGAAAGCTTGCGGCGACGGGCCAGGGTGTAGAGCAGGCCGAAGAGCAGGGCCAGCGCCGGTCCCGCGAGCAGGTTGAGAACCTGCAGGCGTCGGCCGAGCGAATTGACGTCCTCGCTGAGCCCGCGGCGGATGACGCGGCGTTCTTCGGAAAGCTTGTCGGCCTCCTTCTGGAACTTCTCGATCTCACGCTGCATCTCGGGCGTGATCACGATGCCTTTGGCCGTGACGCCGCCGCCCTGCTTGGAGAGTTCGGTGATCTTGGTGTTGGCCTCCTCGAGGCGACGTTCGATCTCGTCGAGCTTCGCCTGGTAGCGGAGCTGGGCGACGCGTTCGAGTTCCTGGACCTTCTTGAAGGGGCGGAGCGAGGTGCCCTTCGAGCGCAGGCTGACGAGCTCGTCGCTGCCGCCGAGCGTCTCGAGGGCGCTGACGACGAAGCCGAGGTTGTCGTTGATCGGTTCCATCGCGGCCTGTCCGCCGACCTGGCGTTGGCGCACCGTGAACGGATCCATCATGAAGTCGGAGTCGGCGACGACGAAGAGACGGCCGGGCTTCTTGCTCGCCGCGAGGTGCGGGCCGGGCAGGGGCTTGGCGACGGGCTTGGGCGGCTGGCCCGGAGGCGTGGGCTCAGGCTTAGGGGCGGGCGGTGCGCCTTTCGGGAAGGCCGAGACGAAATCGCCGGAGACCGAGGCGACGAGGACGCGAGGCTTGCCGTCGGCCTTGAAGGCGAGGGCGACCTTCTCGAAGGGGCCGGCGCTGGCCGAGAGGGCGTCGACGGCGCCCATGCCGGCTCCGCTCATGGTGATGAGCGGTTCGAGCTTCAGGCGCTTCTCGGCGCCGGAGATCAGGCTGATCGCGCCGGGCTCCATGAAGGCCACCTCGCGGAGGTCGGTCGTGAGCGGCGAATCCTTGGAAAAGGCGGCGCCGGTGGCGGCGAAGGCCGGCTGGTATTGGACCGGATCGCCGCGCGAGCTGCGGATCGCCACCGAGCTGGCGGCGTCGCCGACGATCGCGTCCATGTCGACGTTGACGCCCCAGGCGCGGAGCAGGGCGGGGTCGCTGGAGGCCGTCATGGCCATCGGCGCCATCATGAAGGGCATGTTTCCCTGCTGGAACTTCTGGATCCGCGACAGCGGGTCGACGGCCGCGAAGACCGGTCCGCCGTTGAGCAGGAACTGGTCGACCGCGTAGGCGAGCTGCTCGTCGATGTGGTGGGCGTGCACGAGCGCCACGACCGCGACGTCCTTCGGCAGTTCGTTCGCCGTCGTGTTGAGGGTGATCACCTCGAACGTCTGGCTGAGCTCGGCCAACAGGAAGTCGGCGGGACCGGGCTGCTGTTCGCCGCCTTGCGGCATCTGGTTGCTGATCGGCAGCGAACTGATGAAGGCCAGCTTCGGGCGGTCGAGACGCGAGGCCGAGGCGATGAGCTTCGAGATGTCGAACTCCAGGAACCGTTCGCGCGAAGGGTCGAGCATCGGCAGGACCTTCACCGTGTCCGCCTGCTGGGCGGTAAGTCCGAGGTAGGCGCTGCCTTGGCTGGCGCGCATCGCGGAGATGCCGTGGCGCTGGGCGCGCTGTTCTTCCTTCGTGTCCGGGCGCGGGTCGGTGACGACCAGCCTGACCTTGCCGCCGGAGGCCGCGACGTATTCGCGGAGGAGGGTCTCGATGCGGCGCGAGTAGCTTTCGAGGTAGGGGCGCAGCTTCACGTCGGAACGGCTGACGAAGTATTCGAGCGTCACCGGCTCATCGAGCTTGGTGACGATGCGCTTCGAGCCGGCCGAGAGCGTGAAGGTGCGGTCGGCGGTGAGGTCGGCGCGGGCGGGGACGGCGCCGGAGATCAGGTTGACGAAGAACGCGGCCGCGAGGACGGCGAAGGCGGCGAGCAGGGCTTGGGAGCGGTTCATGGCGGGGGTTTCCGGTTAGCGGCGTTCGACGATGATGGTGCTCAGTCCGAGGCCGGCGAAGGCCACCGAGAGGAAGTAGGCGATCGGCCGGACGTCGATGAGCCCGAGCGTGAAGGGTTCGAGGTTGCGCCACAGGCCGAGGCGACGGATCTCGTCGACGCCGCCGGACCCGAGGGCGCCGGCGAGCAGTTCGTCGAACACGCCGTAGCCGACGAGGACGAGGATGAAGCAGGCGAGGAAGCCGGTCACGAAGGCGATGACCTGGCTGCGGGTGAGCGCGGAAGCGATGGCGGCGATGCCGAGGCAGGCGCCGGCGCAGAGCAGCGAGCCGGCGTAGCCGGCGACGATCACGCCCCAGTCGGGGTCGCCGAGCCAGCCGACCGTGAGGGCGACGGGGACGGTCATGAGCAGCGCGCAGGCGAGGAAGAGCCAGGCGGCGAGGAACTTGCCCAGCGCGGCCTGCCAGACCGTGATCGGCCAGGTGAGCAGCAGTTCGATCGTGCCTTGGCGGCGTTCTTCCGCCCAGAGGCGGGCGCCCGCGGCGGGAGCGAGGAACGCCCAGAGCCAGGGGTGGTAGAGGAAGAAGCGGTCGAGGCTGGCGATGCCGGACTCGTACAGGCCGCCGACGAAGAACGCCAGGGACACCGCGAAGGCGTTGAACACGGCGAGGAAGACGTACGCGAGCGGCGTGCGGAAGTAGCCGGCGAACTCGCGGCGGACCATCGCCGCGAAGGGCTTGAGTCCGGGGGAGGAGGGGGTTTCGGAAGAGGACATGACGATAAGGTTAGGCGGTGAGCTGGCGGAAGACGGCGTTGAGGTCGGGGCCGCGGGCGAGGAACTTCTCGCGCGACTCGTCGCAGCGGACCTCGCCCTTCGCGATCACGATGACGCGGGTGCAGAGTTCGCCGACTTCCTCGAGGATGTGGGTCGAGACGATGACGGCCTTGCGCGCGGCCATCTCCTTCAGGATGCGGCGGACCTCGAACTTCTGGTTCGGGTCGAGGCCGTCGGTGGGTTCGTCGAGGATGAGCGCCTCAGGGTCATGGATGACCGCCTGGGCGAAGCCCACGCGCATGCGGTAGCCCTTGGAGAGCGTGTCGATGTTCTGCGCGGCTACTTCGTTCAGGCGGCAGAGGTCGAGCGTCTTGCGCACGCTTTCGGCCGGATCGGCCAAGCCGCGGAGGTCGGCGGCGAAGCGGAGGAACTCGCGGACGGTCATCTCGCCGTAGGCCGGCGCGCCTTCGGGCGAGTAGCCCAGATGCTGCTTGGCCTGGACGGCCTGGTCGGCGACGTCGAAGCCCGCGATCGCCGCGGCGCCTTCGTCGGCGCGGAGGTGGCCGGTGAGCATCTTCATCGTGGTGGACTTCCCGGCGCCGTTGGGCCCGAGGAAGGCGACGACCTCGCCGCGGTCGACGGCGAAGGAGACGTCGCGTACGGCGCGGATGGCGCCGTAGGACTTGGAGAGGTTCTTGGCTTCGATGAGGGACATGGCGAAAAAGTTCAGCGGTTCTGCGGGGTGCCCATGACGGCGAGGCGGATGTCCGCCTTCTGGAGCCGTTCGGAGATCTGGATGATGAGCCTCTGGTTGAATTCCAGCTGCTTGGCGGGAGAGGCCGGGTAGTACCAGTACATCAGGCGGATGTTGACGGACCAGTCGGAGAATTCGGTCACGTGCACGAGGGGCGGGTGGCTGGGCTGGATGCCTTCGTGGTTCGCGAGCAGTTCGCGGACGATCGCGACGGCCTCGCGGACCTTCTCGGCCGGCGTGTTGACCTCGAGGTGCACGAGGTCCTGGGCACGTATGAAGTCGCGGCGGGTGATGTTGACGATCGAGCGCGTGGCGAGGTCTCCGTTCGGGATGGCGAGGCGCTGGCCGTCCAGCATCACGATCGTGGTCGAGCGCAGGCCGAGGGCCTCCACCTTGCCTTCGTGGGTCCCGATGTTGATGAGGTCGCCGAGCGTGAAGGGCTGGTCGACGATCAGCATCACCGCGCCGAAGACGTTCTTGATTGTGTCCTGCGAGGCGAAGGCCAGGCCGACGACCGCGCCAGCCAGCAGGCCGAGGATCGCATCGGAGGATTTCGGGTCGACGATCGAGATGGCCTTGAAGGCGCCGATCAGGACCACGGCGATGCGGACGACCGTGGAGAACATCGGGACGAGGATGTCATCGAGCTTGTTCTCGGTCTGGTCGGCGATCTTCTGGGCCCAGGCGATGGGGATGGCCATCAGGTAGAAGACGGCGGCCGTGTGCGCGACGGAGCAGAGGAAGATGCCGGCGGTGACGGTGAAGTTCAGCCAGCCGATGTGGGCGAGGTAAGGCTTCGTGTCCTTGATGAGGAAGAGCAGGGTGTAGGCCGGCAGGATGAAGGGCAGGGCCTTGCCGATGCCGGCGACGGTCGCTTCGGCGATCGGGCTGTCACCGAACTTCGTCGAGATCCAACGCATGATCTTCTTGGCGGCCCAGCCGGCGAGGTAGGCGACGGCGATGAAGCCGATGGCGTGGATGATGATGCTGCTCCAGTCGTCGGGTGCCTTGGCCACGACCTTATGGATGTCTCCGATGATGAAATGGTCGGCCGGTGCGGCCGCCGGTGCGGCGGCGGGGGCGGGGGTGATGAGGGGGGCGACTTGGGCGAGCGACATGACGGGGGTGATGTGGGCGAGGGTCTATGTAGGCGGACGGCCTCCGTATTTCAAGCGTCACCGAGCCTCCAATCCGCTTGATGCGGGACGGCCCCCTCGCCACGCTGATGGACCGGAATGAGCGAAACTAGCGAAAAAAAGCCCGCCAAGCCCGTGGTGCTGACCTGTGCCCAGCCGACCGGTCGCCTTCACCTTGGCAATTACCTCGGCGCCGTCCTCAACTGGGGTCGGATGCAGGATGATTACGAGTGCTATTTCGGCATCGTCGACCAGCACGCCATCACGGTGCCTTATGTCCCGGCCCAGCTCCGGGATAACACCTATTCCTGCCTGGCCCAGTACGTCGCCTGCGGGCTGGATCCGGCGCGAAGCCGCCTTTTCGTCCAATCCCACGTCATCGGCCACACCGAGCTCGCCTGGATCCTCGGCTGCCTCTGCCCCCTCGGCCAGCTGGAGCGCATGACCCAGTTCAAGGACAAGTCCCGCAAGCAGGAGTCCGTCGACGCCGGCCTGCTCTTCTACCCGGTCCTGATGGCGGCCGACATCCTGCTGTACAACGCGTCGCTCGTCCCGGTCGGCGATGACCAGAAGCAGCACCTCGAGCTCGCCCGCGACCTGGCCGAGAAGTTCAACCACCGCTACTCCGACACCTTCAAGGTGCCCGAGCCCTTCATTTCCAAGGTCGGTTCGCGCATCATGTCCCTGCAGGACCCGACGTCCAAGATGTCGAAGTCCGACCCGAACCACGCCGCGACGGTCTTCATCACCGACCGTCCCGAGGACGTTCGCAAGAAGATCATGTCCGCCGTGACCGACTCTTCCGCCGAGGTCCGTTCCGGGCCCGACAAGCCCGGCGTCACCAACCTGCTTTCGATCATGTCGGCCTGCACGGGCCGTTCCGTCGCGACGCTCGAATCCGAATTCGCCGGCAAGGGTTACGGCGACTTCAAGAAGGCCGTCGCCGATGCCGTCGTCGCGACGCTCGATCCCGTCCGCGTGCGCTACGACGAACTCATCAAGGACCGCGCCGAACTCGACCGCATCTTCAAGTCTGGCGCCGAGCAGGCCCAGGCGACCGCCTTCCGCACCCTTTCCAAGGTCAACCGCAAGGTCGGCTTCGTCGAGCGTCCGCGCTGATCACCCCCTTACCCCGCACCCCACATGAACCGCGAACTCGAGAAGCTGCTCAAAGAAAAATGGTTCCTGGTCGCCGCCGACCTGATCGCGGTGATCGCGATCCTGATCGTGATGCCGGACAAGCGTGACGGCCTGGACACGTTCCTCGTCATCTGCTCGATCCTCGTCGCCTCGCTGATCGTGGTGATCCCGGTCATGCAGGACGGAGGCAGCAAGGCCGAGCGCCAGGCCGAGCAGGCCCGCCTCCGCGCCAAGCTCGCCGAGGAGATCGACCTTCAGCGCGACAACGTGCGCGCCGGCAACGAAGCCCTCAACCGCCGCATCGCTGAGGTCGAGCTAACCTCCCAGAAGGCCGCCGAGACCGCGGTGGCCGCGGTCGCGCAGCGCGCGTCCTCCGAGATCAACGCGCTCAAGGCGTCGGTCGCCTCCCTGGAAAAGAAGCTCCAGGAGGCCGTCGCCGCGGTCCAGTCGACCGAGGCGGTCGACGAACTCGCCGAAAAGGTCGATGCGCTGGCCACGACCGTGCGCGCCGTGGTCGCCGACGCCGACGAGGCGGCCGAAGCCGCCGGCAAGGCGAAGGCCGAAACCGCCCAGGCGCTCGAAGCCGAACTTAAGTCCGTCCGCGACGAGATCAAGAAGGCCGCCAAGCAGGCCGAGAAGTCCGTCGACAAGGTCGAGGAATCCCTGGAGTCCGTCCGCGAAGAGGTGCGTGAGCTCCGCGCAAACCCTCCGGTGGCCTCCGCTCCTAGCAGCCCGTCCGTGACGGCGCCGGAGACGGAGGCCGTGTCCGCGCCCGCCGAAGAAGACGAAGCCTCCGAGGAGGAGGAGGAAGTCATCGAGGAGATCGAAGAAGAGGAGGTCGAAGTTGCGCCTGTCGTGGCCGCGCCCGAGGCTCCGTCCGGCGCCACCGGTTCGGGCACCGCGCTCATCGTCAACCTCATGATCGGCATCGGCAACAAGCCCTTCGTCCGCGGCACCGGTCCCGGCCTGAGCCAGGACAAGGGCGTGCCGATGAGCTTCCTCGGCATCGGCCGCTGGCAGTGGATCTCGCCCGACCCCGAGGCCCCGGCCACCGTCGAAGTGTGGAAGAACGACCAGTCGCCGATGGGCGAACCCTTGCACATCTCCGGCGGCGAACCGCTGGAAGTCGACGAAGGCCACTTCGGCGGCGTCTGACATGCTGAGCCTCCTGGCCGCTTGCGCTTGGCTGGCTGCGGCCGACCCCGTGCCGCCCATCCCGGCGCATGTGTATTCCAATGACACGCCGATCGCGCTCGTCGCCGGCGAGAAGCTGGCGGAAGTCAGCTTCGTCGCGGCGCATTGCGTCGCCTTGCAGCGACACCTCGAGTTCGCGCTGAACCTGCCGCCCGTGCCGCCGCCGCTCGCGCGCCTCGAGGTGGCGGACGTGAAGGGCTTCGCCCCTGTCGAGACGCGCGTCGGCGCCGGCACGGTGCTCGTCGTGGTGAGGCTCGGCGACGGCTTGGAGGCTCCGGGGCGGGCCGCCGAGGCTTCCGCGCGCGCCTGGCTTGCCCGCGTGGCGCTTGCCGGCGGCAAGCCGGTCACGGCGAGCGAGCCCTGGGCGCGTCAGGCGCTGGCTTGCGAGATCGTCGCCCAGCTACGGCCGGCGATGAACGATTTCTGGTATCGCGAAGGCCGTCAGGCGGCTCCCTCGACCCTGGCGGAGATCGTCGCCGGGAAAGCCCCCGACCGCGAAGCCTTTCTTTTCTGGCGCGCGCTGCGGCAGACGTTGGGTTCTCCGGCGGAGCAGGCCAAGGCGCTGATCGCGTCGGCCCACGGCGACTCCGTGGTCGCCTTGCTGACCTCCGTCGCGAAGGCGCCCGACGAGTGGTGGCTCGTCCATCGCGCGGAGCTGCTGCTTTCGCGCGCTCCGGTCAGCCTCGGTCTCCGCGAGTCGGCCGAATCGCTCGATGACATCTCCCGTTTCGTCTTCGACCTCGGCGGCGGCGACCAGCTTATCTCCGGCGGCGAGCTCCCCAAGCATCGTGAACTTGCCGCGGTGAAGGCCAGCATGCAGGCGCGGCTCGCCGGCCTGCGCCGAGAGATCCTGAGGCAGAACCCGGTCTACCATAATTCCTGGCGGACCTTCGGCGCGTGGCTCGAGCGTTTCCCGGAAGCCAAGCCCGAGGAGCTCGCCGTGCTCTGGGCGGAGTATCAGCAGGAGCGCCGACAGGCGGACGAACTCCGCCGCGAGGTGGAGTCAGCGCTGAAAGATGCCGTTCCGGCCGCCAAGTAGGCGGGCAGGGCGGCTTAGTTGGACTGCTTGCCGTCGACCGTCTTCTGCAGCATCTGGTCGGCCAAGGTCACGCGGAAGAGGTTGAGGGCCATCCAGAACACGCCGGACAGGCAGAGGCCGCAATAGGCGGCGCCGAGGAGGACGGCGGTCTGGCCGGCTTCGGCCCAGGGCACATGCTTCTTGAGGATCGAGGTGATCCAGACGAAGAAGACCACCGTCAGGACGAGGTCGATGACGACCGCCTGCTTGGTGATGAGCTTGGGCTTCATGTTTTCCATGGGCCTGCATTGGTGCGTTTCCCGTCCGCCCTGTCAATCCCGCCCGCCCGGAAGGGCGCCGGACCCCATCTCCGCCCTTGCCTCGCTGGCCTGGCCGTTCACCCTGCCCGCCCCGAGGGGTGCGTCCACCCCTCACCGACCCACTTTATCACGTCAAACATGGCCGAAGAGCTCAAGGATACCCTCAACCTGCCGGTGACCGACTTTCCCATGCGGGCCGGCCTGGCCGAACGCGAGCCCGCCCGCATCGCCCACTGGGAGCGCAACGGCCTGTATGGCCAGATTCAGGCACGCGCCGCCGGCAAGCCCGCCTTCGTCCTGCACGACGGCCCGCCTTTCACCAACGGCGACGTCCATATCGGCACTGCACTCAACAAGCTGCTCAAGGATTCCATCCTCCGTTATAAGTCCATGCGCGGCTTCCGGACGCCTTACGTCCCGGGCTGGGACTGCCATGGCCTGCCGATCGAGCACAAGGTGATGAAGGAACTGCAGTCGAAGAAGCAGTCGCTCGACGCCCTCGGCGTCCGCAAGGCCTGCGCCGAATTCTCCGCCGCATACATCGAGAAGCAGCGCGGACAGTTCAAGCGCCTCGGCATCCTCGCCGACTGGGCGTCCGAATACCGCACGATGGATCCGGCCTACGAGGCGGAGATCCTCGCGGGCTTCGCGAGCTTCGTCGAGAAGGGCCTGGTCTATCGTTCGAAGAAGCCGGTGTATTGGTCCATCCCTTGCCAGACCGCCCTCGCCGAGGCCGAGATCGAATATAAGGACAAGCGCTCCTACTCCGTCTGGGTCGCCTTCCCGGTCGCCGATCCCGCCGCCAAACAGCTCGCCCCGGCGCATCCTCTCTCCGTCGTCATCTGGACGACCACGCCGTGGACTTTGCCCGCGAACCTCGCGATCGCCGTCCATCCCGACCTCGAATACGTCGAGGTCCGCCACGGCGACCGCTCGTTCCTCGTCGCCTCGGCTCTGCGTGACGCGTTCGTCTCGGCCTGCGCGCTCGAAGGCGCCACCGACGGCTTCAAGGTCAAGGGCCGCGCGCTCGAAGGCCTGCAGCCCCAGCACCCCTTCATCGACCGCCCGTCGCCCGTCGTCCTCGCCGACTACGTCACGACCGACGCCGGCACCGGCTGCGTGCATACCGCGCCCGGCCACGGCCTCGAAGACTATCAGACCGGCAACAAGTACGGCATGGAGCCTTATTGCCCCGTGCGCGACGACGGCACGTACGCCGACGACGGCAAGGTCCCCGCTTCGCTCGTGGGCATCACGGTGCTCGAGACGGACGGCAAGAATCCTGCGAACATCGCGGTGCTCGAGCTGCTCAAGGCCAAGGGCGCGCTGCTCAAGGCCCAGAGCTTCGAGCATTCCTATCCGCATTGCTGGCGCTCCAAGACGCCCGTCGTCTTCCGCGCGCTCGATCAGTGGTTCGTCGGCCTCGACCGCGGCGACCTGCGCAAGCAGGCCCTCGCCGCCGTCGGCGACGTGAAGTGGATCCCCGCCTCCGGCGAGAACCGCATCCGCGCCGCGCTCGAAGGCCGTCCGGATTGGTGCATCTCCCGTCAGCGCGCCTGGGGCGTGCCGATCCCGGCGTTCTATTCCCCGTCCAAGGGTGAATCCTATCTCGACGGCGCCGTCGTCCGCCATGTCGCCAAGCAGATCGCCACGCGCGGCGGCGACTGGTGGTGGGCCGCTTCCGCCGAGGAGATCCTCGCCGGCGCGCCCGTCCCCGCCTCCTGGCCGAAGGACCTCCGCAAGGGAACCGACACGCTCGACGTGTGGATCGATTCCGGCTCCAGCCATCTCGCCGTCTGCGCCAAGCACAAGGACCTGCATTGGCCGGCCGACCTGTATCTCGAAGGCTCCGACCAGCATCGCGGCTGGTTCCAGTCCTCGCTCTGGACGGCGATCGCCGTCAAGGGTTCCGCTCCTTATCGCGCGGTCCTCACCCACGGCTTCGTCGTGAACGAGAAGCGGCAGAAGATCTCGAAGTCCGACGGCAAGCCGCAGACCGCCGACGACTACGTGAAGAAATACGGCGCCGACATCGTGCGCCTCTGGGTCGCCTCCGAGAACTACCAGAGCGACATCCCGCTCTCCGACGCGATCTTCGAGACGATCTCCAACCAGTACCGCAGCATGCGCAATTCGCTGCGCTACCAGCTCGGCAACCTCTACGACTTCGACGCCGCCAAGCACGCCGTGCCGGTGGAGAAGATGACCGCCATCGACCGCTGGGTGCTCGTCGAGACCGCCAAGCTCGTCCGCGAAGTCACCGACGCCTGCGAGCGCAACGAGTTCCACCGCGCCGCCTCCGCCCTCGCCGGCTTCACGACCGGCACGCTGTCGGCCACCTACCACAACGTGGTGAAGGACCGTCTCTACACCACGGCGCCCGACGACCCTGTCCGCCGTTCGACGCAGACCGCCATCGACATCGTCCTGCGCACCTACCTCAAGCTCATCGCGCCCTTCGTGCCGTTCACCGCCGACGAGGCCTGGTCCCATCTCTCCGCCAAGGCCGAGTACACGGACGCCGCCAACGTGCACCTGCAGGATTGGCCTGCGATCGACGCGCGCTGGGAGGATGCCGCCGGCCAGGCCGCTCACGCCGCCGTCAGCCGCATCCAGGCCTTGGCCGCCCAGGTCAACGTCCCCATGGAGCGTCTCCGTCAGGACAAGAAGATCGGCCAGTCGCTCGAAGCCGCCGTCGTCGTCTCCGGCGACCCAGCCGATGCCGATTTCGCCCTGCTTTCCGCCCATCAGGGCCTTCTGACCGAGCTTTGGATCGTGTCCTCGGTCCAGCTCAAGCCTGCGGCCGGCGCCGCCTTGGCCTTCGCCGTCGACAAGACCGAAGGCGTCCGTTGCCCCCGTTCGTGGCGATGGGTACCCGCTCTTGTGGAAGCCGGCAGATTTGGTATGGTATCTCCACGCTGCCGCGAAGCTCTCCTGGCCAAGTACCAGCAACTCTAACCCACTTTTCCGATGTCCAAGAAAAACGATCCCAAGAAGTCCGCCAAGAAGCCCGCTCCCGCCCCCAAGGCCAAAGCCAAGCCGGCTGCCAAGCCCGTCGCCAAGGCGGCGCCGGCCAAGGGCAAGCCGGCCGCTCCGGTCAAGGCCGCCAAGGCGGCGCCGGTGGTTGCGCCGAAGGGAAAGAAGGGCGCCGCTACGGCTGCTCCGGCGAAGAACGCCAAGTCCGCGCCGGTCGCCAAAGGCGCGAAGGCCGCCAAGGCTCCCAAGGTCGACCATGCCGTCCAGAAGGGCCTGCTCAACAAGCATCGCGACGATCATCATCAGGTCGACGCCCTCGTCGTCACCGCGCGCCCGAAGCTCCAGTTCTACACGCTCGCCGACCTGAAGTCCTACCTCGAGAAGCGCAACAAGTCGAAGACCAAGCTCAACGTCTGGGTGCCGGACGAAGAGCGCAAGGCGCGCGAGAAGGCCGCCGCCGCCGCCCGTTCGCAGGGGACCCGTTCGAACAACATCGCGACCGCTTCCATCGCCGACCTGCTCGGCGGCTCCAATCCCTTCCGCAAGGGAGAAGGCTTCGTCGACGAGTCGAAGCAGGTGCCGGAGAAGTTCCGCCGCTACTATCGCCTCCTCGTCGACATGCGCGACGCGCTCCACAAGGGCCTGGCTTTCCACTCCGAGGAAGCCCTCAAGAAGTCGGGCAAGGACGATGCCGGCGACCTTTCCGGCTACTCGCAGCACCTGGCTGACGCCGGTACCGACACCGCCGACCGCGACTTCGCCCTTTCGCTCATCTCGAACGAGCAGGAAGCCCTCAAGGAGATCGCCGACGCGATCGAGCGCATGAAGAAGGGCACCTACGGCACCTGCGAGATCACCAATAAGCCGATCCCGGCCGCGCGCCTGATCGCCGTTCCTTTCACCCGCTATTCCCTCGAAGGCCAGAAGGAGCTCGAGCGCAATCGTCGCGCCCATCGTCGTCGCGGCGGCAACCCGCTCGGCGAGATCGGCGACGAAGTCGGCTTCGGCACCGGCGGCGGTGGCGGCGAAGACGAGCCCGGCGATTCCTGAGCGCGCGTCGCCTCATGCTGTCCCGGCTCCGCCCCTATCTGTCCTTCTGGGCGGTCTGCCTGGTCGCGATCGTCGCTGACGTCGTGACCAAGCTGCTCGTGGTGCGCCATATCCCGTTCGGCGCCTATTTCGGCAACGACACGGAGCGTCCGCCGATCATGCTGTTCGACCGGCTCTGGATCGTGCACGTCGGCAACAAGGGCGCCGCCTGGGGCCTGGGCGCCGAGCACGACGTCCGTCCGTTCCTCGTCTTCCTCGCGCTCGCGGTGCTCGCGCTCGTCTGGCGCTGGCGCAAGCCCCTGCTGCGCGAGCTGCAGGGCGGCCAGCTCGCCTTCGGCCTCTTCGTCGGCGGCACCCTGGGCAATGTCCGCGACCGTCTGTTCGGCGACCATGTCATCGACTTCGTCGACGTGCACCTGCCGTATTATCGTTTCCCGGCCTTCAACGTGGCCGACTCCTGCATCTGCGTCGGCGTGGCGATCTACGTGGTCATGTCCTACCGGCATGACCGCCAGCGCCGCGAAGCCATCGTCTCGCACGGCGGCGAGGATCCGCCCGGCGGCGCATGAGCGTCCGCTTCGACGTCGCCGCCCATCCGGGCGCCTTGGCGTACAAGCTGCTCGCCGGACTGGTCGTCCCCCGGCCCATCGCGTTGGTGACGACGGTCGACGCCGCCGGCGTGGTCAACGCCGCGCCGTTCTCGTTCTTCAACCTCATGGGCGCCGAGCCGCCGATCGCCGTGTTCGCCCCCGCCGACCGCGATGACGGCACGCCCAAGGACACCGCCGCCAACCTGCTGGCCCTCGGGGAATGCGTGATCCATCTCTGCGACGAGGCCGTCGCGGCGAAGATGGTCGAGTGCGCCCGTCCGTTGCCTCCCGGCGTGAGCGAGGTCCCCCGCGCCGGCTTCACGCTCGCGCCTTCCGAGCGCGTACGGCCACCCCGCCTCGCGGAATGTCCCGTGGCCCTCGAGTGCCGCGTCCTCGACGTCCGGAAGTACGGCGATAACCGCCTCGTCGTCGTCGAGATCCTGCTCGCCCATGCGCGCGAGGGCGTCGCCGATCCGGAGACCTGGAAGGTCGACTACGCCCATTACGCGCCGATTGGACGCCTCAACAGCCCGGATGGTTACGCGCGTACCACGGACCGCTTCACGCTGCGGTTCCCGTCGGGCGGCTGATCAGATTCCCTTCGAGAGTCGCTTCACCACCGTCGCGAAATCATCCGGACGAGGGCCGATGATCTCGAATTCCTTGCCGGCGACCTTGCCGGCGACCCGCGAGACGCGCAGCAGGAGGCCGCGGTGCAGCGGTTTGTCTTCGCCCTTGTTGAGGCGGCCCTTCGGCGTCGTGTCGGTCAGCGTCACGCGGCCCGAGCGTCCGTACTTAAGTTCGCCCGCGATGCGGATGCCGCATTCGGTGGCGTGGATACGGACCTGGTCACGACGCGGGAAGGGCGTGTGGGCGGTCCAGATGCGCCAGCGGCCGCAGGCGCGCCCCGGTTCGAAGCGCGTCTGGGCATGCTTGCCGTTGCGGTGCGAGACGAAGGCGCGTTCCTGGGAGTCGTCCATGCCGACGGGCAGGTCGCAGATGCCGGCGTCTTCCGGCGCGTCTTCCGTGCGCGCGATGAATTCGTAGTCGAAGCGGAAGGCGCCCGAGCCGAGGGCTTCGCGCCAGTCGGCCATCGCCGTGGCGCGGTCGGCGATGATCGCGATGCCGGAGGATTCCGGTTCGGGACCGAAGACCGCGGCGGGTTCGGCGAGCCCGAGGCGGACCATCTCCGGCTTGCCGGCCTCGAGCTGCGCGCGCAACTGGCCGAGCAGGGTGGGCGCGCCTTTCTGCCAAGGGTGTTCTTCCAGCGCCACGCCGCTCGGCTTGTCCAGCGCGACCCAGCCCGGCCCGTGGGCCAGGACGGCCATGCGGTAGGCTTCCTCGCCGAGCAGGCCGGCGGCGAAACCGATGGAGGCTGGGGGCTGGTCGGACATTTCCGGGGACAAAAAAACCCCGGCGCCTAGGCGACGGGGTCGGTGAGGGGGCCAGCCCGCATTACTTCTTGGCGGCAGCGAGCTTCTTCGCGAGGCGAGCCTTGATGCGGTTCGCCTTGTTGCGATGGATCACGCCGGTCTTCGCGGCCTTGTCGGCGGCGGAAGCGACCTGGGAGGCGGAAGCAGCGACGTTCTCACCGGTCAGGCTCTTCACGAGGGACTTGAGGCGGGTGCGGACGATCTTGTTGTGCTCAGCGCGACGGGAGGTCTGGCGGATGCTCTTCTTGTTAGCTTTGATGTTGGCCATGTGAGTCAGTAGGGAAGCCGTGGCCGGCCCTCGGAGTCAACGCGGATTTGAGGCTTTCAGGCAGGGAGAGGCCCCTTTTTGAGGGGCCTCATGAGTCCTGCTGGTGGAAGGGGTGGGATTCGAACCCACGAACAGCGAAGCTGAACGGATTTACAGTCCGCGACCTTTAGCCACTTGGATACCCTTCCGGCCAACAGGAAGGGCAACTTGGCAGTGCCTTCGGCTCATGACAAGCGCTTTCGCTGGACTTAATGGCCCTTTATCCGGCCCGAAGGCTCTTTTTGCCCCTTCACACCTGTCGGGCGGCTCTTAGGCTGTCCGCATGCAGGAAGTGCCGCTCATCGTGCTCATCGACGGTACCTGTGCCATGTGCAACGGCACCACGGCTTGGCTGGCCCGCCGCGACCGTTCGGGACGGATGATCTTCGCGACCAACCAAGGCGAAGTCGCCCGCATCGCCGGCGAGCCGCCCGGCGGCGACCCTGACACCATCGTGGTCTGGGACGGCTCGCGGCGGCTCGTTCGTTCGGAGGCGGTCCTGGTCCTGCTGCGCGCGCTGGGCGGCGGCTGGCGGATCTTCGCCCGGCTGGCGGCGGCGTGTCCGGTCGCGCTGCGTGATTTCTTCTACGACTTCGTCGCCCGCCGTCGTCATCGGTTCGCCGGTCCGGATGCTTGTACGCGCTTGAGCCTGTCGGCCCTCGCGGAATAGAACCTTGGTCATGAAGTCCCTGCCTCGCGTCCTCCTGCTCGCCTGCGCGTTGCTCGGCGCCGGCTGTTCGCTGCCCGACCCGAAGCGCGAGGCCGCCGTCCAGGAAGAGAGGCTCATGGACGACACCGACGAGCGCAAGGCGCGCCTGAAAGCCCGCGGCACCCTCAATCCCCAGGAATACGAAGCGATGGCGATCAAGATGGGATGGACTTCCAAGAGCGCCGCGGGCCTGCCGCCGCCGCCCACGACCGAAGAGCTCGAGAAGCGCGTCAAGGCCGCCGAGACGAATCGCTGATGGCTTACGTCCTGCGCCGCCTGCTGGAGATGGTCCCGGTGCTGCTCGTCGTGGTGGCCGCCACTTTCTTCCTCGCGCACGCGGTCCCCGGCGGGCCTTTCGACAAGGAGCGTCCGTTGCCGGCCGAGGTGAAGGCGCGGCTCGAGCAGTATTACGGCCTCGACCGGCCCTTGCCCGTCCAGCTGGGCAACTACGTCGTCAGGCTCGCGCAGGGCGACCTCGGCCCTTCGATCAAGTATCCCGGCTGGTCCGTGCGTGAGGTCATCGGCTCGCGCATCGGCGTCTCCTTCTCGCTCGGCTTCGTGGCGTTGCTCATCGCGGTGCTCGTCGGCGTGCCGGTCGGCGTGCTCGCGGCCTCGCGGCCGAACAGCTGGCTCGACCGTGTGCCGATGGGGTTCACCTTGGTCGGCATCTGCGTGCCTTCCTTCGTGCTCGGTCCGGTCCTCGCGCTGGTGTTTTCGCTCGGCCTCGGCTGGCTGCCGCCGTGCGGCTGGGGTTCTCCGATCCATTACGTGCTGCCGGCCTGCACGCTCGGCCTCATCACCGCGGCGCCGCTGGCCCGCCTCACGCGCGGCTCGCTGATGGAGGTGCGTTCGCTGGACTATGTGCGGACCGCCCGCGCGAAGGGCGTGCCGCCGCTGCGCGTCTGGTTCGTGCACGCGCTGCGTAATGCGCTGCTCCCGGTGGTCACCTATCTCGGGCCCGCCGCCGCCGGCCTGGTCTCGGGGTCCTTCGTCATCGAGTCGCTCTTCGACGTCCCGGGCATGGGGCGTCTCTTCGTCACCGCCATCATCAACCGCGATGTCATGCTGATCCTCGGCACGACGATCGTGTACGCGGCGGCGCTGCTCTTCCTCAACCTCGCGGCCGACCTGGCCAACGCCGCGCTGAATCCCAAGGTGGCCCGCGGACGATGAGCGCGCCCGTCGCCGAGCCCTTGGCTTCCGAGAGCGGCTGGCATCGCTTCGTCCGGGACCGCGCGGCCGTCTGGTCGGGCTGGTTCCTCGTGGCCATCGCGGCCGTCTGCTTCCTGTCGCCGTGGATCGCGCCCTATCCGTTCATGGCGCAGGACCTCGCGCATAGCGCGATGGCGCCCTCGGCCGCCCATTGGCTCGGCACCGACCTGCTCGGACGCGACGTCCTGTCGCGTCTCCTGCAAGGCGGCATGATCTCGCTCTTCGTCGGCCTGATCGCGACCTCCGTCGCGCTTGCGGTGGGCATCTGCTACGGCGTGCTCGCGGCGGAAGTCGGCGGCCGCGCGGAAGACGCCATGATGCGCTTCGTCGACATCGTGAGCACCTTGCCGCTGACGCTGATCGTGATCTTGTGCACCGTGGTCTTCGGCCAGAACATGCCGATGATCTTCCTGGCCGTCGGCGGCGTCTCCTGGCTGACGATGGCGCGCATCATCCGCAACCAGACCCGCGAGATGAAGGGGTCGCAGTTCGTGCAGGCGGCCGAATCGCTCGGCCAGTCGCGCTGGGGTATCTTCCGCCGGCATTACCTGCCGAACCTCGCCGGCACCATCGCCGTGTGCGCGACCCTCACCGTCCCGGGCGTCATGCTCCTGGAGGCCTTCGTCAGCTTCCTGGGCCTCGGCGTGAAGGCCCCGATGACCTCCTGGGGCCTGATGATCAAGGAGGGCGCCGACATCATGGAGGAGTGTCCTTGGCTGCTCATCTCGCCTTCGGTCGTCTTCGCGCTCACGCTGCTTTCCCTGAACTTCCTCGGCGACGGCCTGCGTGACGCCTTCGACCCGCGGTCTTCCCGCAAGTGATCCATGCCGATTCGACGTTACATCGTGATCAAGCCCGACGGCGCCGAGGGCCAGGAGTTCGAGGTCGACCTGCCGCCCGAGGCACCGGACTTCACCCAGCATCCCGTGACCAAGGAGCCGTGCCGCCGGGTCATCGAATCGCCTACGCTCACGACCAAGTACGGCGAAGGGGCCATGAAGCAGGGGCTGAGCGACAAGCGACTCGCCCAGGCCGGCTTCCAGAGGCTCGAGAAGGACGGCCAGGGCGGATGGAACAAGATCAACTGAACGTCCTCCCGGCCGGCGACCCCGCCAAATGAATCACCCCGCCGGGTGGCGGGGTGAAGCATCGTCAGGGTGGGCGTTTCCGCCGTGTAAATTACTTAGGCCTTGGCCGCTTCTTCGCGCGCGCGCTTCACGAGCGACTTCGCGGTGTCGGACGGCTGGGCGCCGAGCTTGACCCAATGGTCGACGCGCTCGACGTTGATCACCAGACCCGGGGTCTTGCCACGGGCGCGGGGATTGTAGTTGCCGAGGACTTCGACGAAACGGCCGTCACGGCGGATGGCTTGTTCGGCGACGACGAGGCGGTAGGTCGGCTCGTTTTTCGTACCGAAGCGTTGGAGGCGGATGCGTAGCATTGGATTTGGAGAAGGTGGTGTGGTGGTCGTCCTTGGAGGGTTATCAAAAGACGGATGTGCAAAGACGCAGGCGGCGAGGGGGGAGTCAAGCATTCCCCGGCAGGTTTTCGGAAAAATTTACCCCTGTCGGCTAGGGCCTGTTTCAAAACACGCAAAACAAGCCACTGTTAATAAGTGGGTTAGGTTGTATTCGGCGAATAGGGGGTAAAACCCGCATTTCGCCAAAGACCCTGGAACGGGGCGAAGTTCGGGCACAAAAAACCCCGCCGGGTGGCGGGGTTTCGGAGCAGCCTTGGAAGGCTTACTTGGCGGCGGCCGCGGCAGCCGCAGCGGCGGCGTGCTCGGTCGGGTCGAAGCGCTTTTCTTTGACCTTGGTGGCCGACTTGCCCTGGCGATCGCGGAGGTAGAAGAGGCGGGCGCGCATGACCTGAGAGGTGCGCTCGACTTCGATCTTCTCGATGTTGGGGGAGTGGACCGGGAAGGTGCGCTCGACGCCTTCGCCGAAGGAGACGCGGCGGACGGTGAAGGTTTCGTGGATGCCGCCGCCCTTGCGCTGGATGACGATGCCGGAGAAGGTCTGGGTGCGCTCCTTGTCGCCTTCGCGAACCTTGGTGGCGACCTTGACGCCGTCGCCGACCTTGAATTCATGGTCGCCGCGGGCGGTCTTCAGCTGGGGCTGGGTGGCAAATTGGATGAGGGGATGGTTGCTCATGGCTGGTGTTCTTGGTCTTTCATCAGGTCCGGTC
>CANGRI010000022.1 GCA_947456525.1 Opitutia bacterium | reverse complement strand
GTGGAGGCAGAAGGCCGGCTGACCCGTGGCGACCAAGTCGATGGCGGCCTGCAGGGAGTTGATTTTACCACCTTGTGGGTTGGGGGCCTTGTTGCTCATT
Source organism: Opitutia bacterium (assembly GCA_947456525.1). Classification (GTDB taxonomy): domain Bacteria; phylum Verrucomicrobiota; class Verrucomicrobiia; order Opitutales; family UBA953; genus UBA953. The sequence continues at coordinate 24,858 of CANGRI010000022.1, read as the reverse complement.
GCAAAAGTGGGTTTTGGGCATAACAATTCTCACTTGCAAGCAGGAAGGCTGGGGGCTTTGGGGTCTATGCCTCGATGGCCCTCCCGACCTGCGTCCCACATGGCCTTTAAGCCCGAAAAACCCTCAATCCACGGCGAAACCCCCGAGACCCTCGGCGAGCGGTTGGTCGCGGACGGTCACCCCCGCTACCGGGCCGGCCAGATTTTCGAGTGGCTCTACCCCCGTCGGGCCGAGACGCCCGAGGCGATGACCAATCTGCCGGCCAATCTCCGGGCCTGGCTGTCGGCCAATTATGACTTCGAGGCCACCAGCCTGGTCCAAAGGAAGGCTTCTTCCGACGTCACCCAGAAGATCCTCCAGCGCCTCCGCGACGGCTCCCTCATCGAGACGGTCATCATCCGGGCTCCGATGGAAGGCGTCGGTCAGGAGAAATCCCGCCGCACGATCTGTATCTCGACCCAGGTCGGCTGCGCCTACGGCTGCAAGTTCTGCGCCTCCGGCCTCGAAGGCTGGAAGCGCGACCTCTCGATCGGGGAGATCGTGTCCCAGCTCGTCCAGGTCTGCCGTATCGAGGACAAGGCCGACCCGGCCCGCGCCGCCGAAGGGCTGGCATCCTTCGATAACATCGTGGTGATGGGCATGGGCGAACCGCTGGCCAACTACGATAACCTGCTGGCCGCCCTGCGTATCGTCAACGCGCCCTGGGGCTTCGGCTTCGGGGCCCGTCGCGTGACGATCTCGACCTCGGGCGTCGTGCCGAAGATCCTCAAGCTCGCCGAAGAGCCCCTGGGCTTCCGCCTCGCCATCAGCCTGCACGGCGCGACCAACGAGGTCCGCAACCAGATCATGCCGGTGAACAAGAAGTTCCCCCTCGAGGAACTCATCCCGGCCGCCAAGGCCTTCGCCCGCAAGCACGGCCGCATGCTGACGCTCGAGTTCATCCTCATCGAGGATATCAACGACTCGCTCGAGCAGGCCAAGAAACTCGCCGTCATCGCCCGCGAACTCCACGCGCACGTCAACCTGATCCCTTACAACAAGGTCGAAGGCCTGCCGTGGGTCCGCCCGTCACTGACGCGTCAGGATCGCTTCGTGAAGGAGCTCCGCGCGCTCGGCGTGACGGCCACGTTGCGTCGCGAGAAGGGCCATGACATCGACGCGGCCTGTGGCCAGCTCCGCCTCCAGAAGGAGAAGCAGGAACGCCTCGAACCGCCGCCCGCGGCGGCTTAGGCCGTCAGCGCGGCCGCGAAGGCCTTGCGGTCCGGCGCCTTGAAGAAGGCCGTGCCGGTCACGAGCGTATCCGCGCCCGCTTGGCGGCAACGCAGGCCGGTCTCGACGTTGATGCCGCCGTCGACCTCGAGGCGGAAGGTCGCGCCGCGCTTCGCGCGCTCGTCGGCGATGAAGCGGATGCTGTCGAGGACGGAAGGGATGAAGGACTGCCCGCCGAAGCCGGGGAAGACCGTCATGCAGAGCACGAGGTCGACGTCGTCGAGGTAAGGCAGCACGCGACGCGGGTCGGCGTCGGGATTCATCGCGATGCCGGCGGTCAGGCCGGCGGCCTTGATCGCCGCGATGGTCTTGGCCAAGTCATGGTCGGCCTCGACGTGGACCGTGAGACGTTCGGCGCCCGCCTTGGCGAAGGCTTCGACGTAGCGGTCCGGATGGCTGAGCATCAGGTGCACGTCGAAGTGCAGCTTGGTCAGCGGACGCAGGTCGGCGACGACCTGCGGGCCGAAGCTGATGTTGGGCACGAAGTGCCCGTCCATGATGTCGACGTGCAGCCAGGTCAGGCCGGCTTCCTCCACCGTGCGCACGCCCTGGGCGAAGGCGCCGTGGTTGGCGGCCAGCAGGGAGGGGGCGACGACGGCGGGGTTCATGCTTACCAGGCGGTGGTCGCCGCTTCGCGGACCTGGGAGGCGATGTCGGCGAAGAGCGTCGGTCCGAGGCTGAGTTCCTCGGCGGCGGGGTCGCCGGAGATCTGGAGCGTGGCGGTGGAGCGGAACACGCGGTCCTTGAAGAGCACGCGCTTGCCGCCTTCGGCCGTGAGCGTGCAGCGCACTTCGAAGGACACTCGGTAGCTCGTGAAGGCGTAGGCGTCGCCGGTCTTGGTCGTGAAGCCGTCACGCTGGTAGCGGGTGACTTCGGCTTCGAGGAGGGCGTCGCCGGAGCCGATCTTCACGCGCGGGTCGGCCGAGAGGGCTTCGAGCAGCTTCTCATGCAGCACGGCGTGGGTGCCGGTGCGAGACGTCGAGTTGCGGACGGGCGCCACTTCGATCGAACGGAAGGCGAGCTTGGGGCCGCCGAGATGGTAGGCGGAGCAGCCGCTCAGCACGGCGGCGGCGACGAGGGCGAGCAGGCGCTTCATCGGCGTTCCGTGTCGGTGGCGGACTTCGGGGCTTCCTTCTTGAAGCCGAGCGAGTCGAGTTCGTCGCCCACGACCTGCGGCTTTGCTTCGGTGCCCGTGCGCGGACGGGGATAGGTGCCGAGGAGGCGGTCCGCGATGGTCTTCGGCGGATTCGGGTCCTTCTGGATGCGGGCGAGCAGTTCTTCGGCTTCCTTCGCGGCGGCGGATTCGGGGGCGATGTTGCGGCACGCGTTGGCCATCAGCTTCGCGCCTTCCGGATTATTGCGGTCGAAGAAGTAGAACTTCGCGAGCCCCAGCCGGGCGCGGGCGGCGCGGTCGCGCAGGAGCGAGATCTGCTCGATGGCCTGCTTGGCGCGAGGGTCGTTGGGGTACTGGTCGGCCAGGGTTCGCCAATGGTCGGCGGCCTCGATCGTGGTGGCCTGGTCCCAAGCCGGCCCGAGCGATTCCTTGCCGCGGAGCGTGGCGAGCATCTCGAGGGCTTCCGGCGCGAACTTCGAGGTCGGGTAGTCGCTGACGATGCGTTCGAGCGCCTCGTTCATCTTGGCGTCGAGGCCGCGTTCCTTGCTGAGGCGGGCGGTGCGGATGAGGCATTCGTCGGCCAACGGTCCGTTCGGGGCGAGGCGTACGGTCTTCTGCCAGAGGGCGATGGCGCCTTCCGGATCGCGGAACCAGGGGAACCAGCCGCCGAGCTTGCGTCGCTCGCCGTCGGCGAGGCGGTTCGCGATCTCGAACTGCAGCTGCACGGCGCCGGCGAATCCGGCGAAGCTCGAATGGCGGGCGTAGAGGTCGTCGATGAGTTCGGTGGCCTTCTCGAATTCGTGGCGGGAGGCGTGCAGGCGGGCGCGTTCGAGGATCGAGACGGCTTCGGCTTCGGCGCCGGCGTTGGCTTCGCCGATCACGGACCACTCCTTGATGGCGCCGCCGATGTCGCCGTCGTCGGCTTCCTTTGAGGCATGGGTCATCGCGAGCAGCACGACGGTCAGGCGTTCGGGCGGCGTCACGTCGTTCGCGGAGCCGGGCTTGACGCGCCAGGAGCCTTCGAAGCGGACGTATTCCGCGCGGGCGATGGGGCCGAGCAGGAGCGCGACGGCGAGGAAGGATTTAGCGAGGTGGTTCATGCCAGCGGAGAAGGGTTGCGCCCCAGGTGAGGCCGGCGCCGAAGGCGACGATCAGGATGAGGTCGCCGTGCTTGACCTTGCCGCCCTGCCAGGCCTCTTCGAGGGCGAGCGGGATCGAGGCTGCGGAGGTGTTGCCGTAACGTTCGAGGTTCGAGGGGAAGCGGTCCATGCCCACGTTGAGCTGGCTGGCGACGGCCTCGAGGATGCGGATGTTGGCCTGGTGCGGGATGAACCACGCCACCTGTTCGGACTTCACGTCGCACTTCGCGAGCACGCGTTCGCAGGATTCGGCCATCACGCGCACGGCGTGGCGGAAGACTTCCTTGCCGTTCATGCGGAGGAAGTGCTTGCCGTCGCGGAGCGAGTCGGCGGTCGCCGGTGCGGCGGAGCCGCCGCCGGCGCAGTGGAGGAGCTCGGCGTTGTTGCCGTCGGCGCCGAGCAGGTTGCCGAGCAGGCCGACGTTCTTCTCCGTGGTGGTCTCGAGCAGGGCGGCGCCGGCGCCGTCGCCGAAGAGGACGCAGGTCGTGCGGTCGGACCAATCCACCACGCTCGAAAGTTTCTCGGCGCCGACGACGAGGGCGCGGCGGTAGGCGCCCGAGCGCATCATATCCTTGGCGACCTGGAGGGCGTAGACGAAACCCGAGCAGGCGGCGGAGACGTCGAAGCAGGGGATGTCGCGGCGTAGGCCGAGCTTGGCCTGGAGGAGGCAGGCGGTGGAGGGGAAGGGGACGTCCGGCGTCATCGTGGCCACGATGAGCAGGTCGACGTCGGCGGGGGTCAGTCCGGCGCGTTCGATGGCCTTGGCGGCGGCCTTGGCGCCCATGTCCGAAGGGTTCTCGCCCGGGCCGGCGATGCGACGTTCGCTGATGCCGGAGCGGGTCTTGATCCACTCGTCGGAGGTGTCCACCATCTTGGACAGTTCGGCATTGGTGAGCTTGCGTTCCGGGGTGTGGACCCCGATGGCCCGAATGAAGACTGATAGCTCAGCGCTGCTCATCGATGCGTGAGAAAAGACCCCTTGGGCGGGGAAGGGAACACTAAAACCTCAGGCTTCCTCCGGGGTGGAGGAAATCACCGCATTCGCCTCGGCCAGAGAGGTCAGCATGCGGTGTCCGGCGCCGTGGCCGAGGGCTTCGAGGCCGAGGCGGATGGCGCTGGCGATGCCCTGTCGGTTGCTCGAACCGTGGGCCTTCATGACGAGTCCGGTGAGGCCGAGCAGCGGCGCTCCGCCGTATCGTTCGGGCTTCAGCTTGCCTTTGAGGTCGCGCAGGAGCGGGAACATGGCGATGCCGCCGGCCAGGTAGACCGGATTGCTCTTCACCTTGCTGCCGACCATGTCGCGGACCATGTAGACGAGGCCTTCGAGGGTCTTGAGGATGACGTTGCCGGTGAAGCCGTCGGTGACGACGACGTCGCAGGCGTCGCCGAACACGTCGAAGCCTTCGACGGGTCCGACGTAGTTGATGCGATCGCCCATGGCCTTGAGCAGGGCGTGCGTGCGGTTGATGCGGGGGCCGCCTTTGCCTTCCTCGGTGCCGACCGTCAGGAGGCCGACACGCGGGCTGGCGATGCCGAGGGCGCTCTGGGCGTAGATGGAGCCGAGGACGGCGTTATGCACCAGCTGGGCGGGCGTGGCCTCAGGGTTGGCGCCGACGTCCAGCATGATGAAATGGCCTTCACGACGCGGCATGATCGCCGCGAGGGCGGGGCGTTCGGCGCCTTCCATCGGGCGGACCTTGATCGTGCCCGCGGCGACGAGGGCCTTCGTGTTGCCGGTCGAGACGACGGCGTCGACTTCGCCGGCCTTGAGCATCTCGAGGGCGATCACCATCGAGGAGTCGCGCTTGGATTTCAGGACTGCCATCGGCGCGTCGTCCGAAGCCACGATGCTCGCGGCGTGGCGGTAGATGACGCGTCCGTTCTTGAGGGCGCGATGCTCGCTGGCGAGCATGCGGAGGTTGTCTTCATGGCCGACGAGCACGAGGCTGTCTTCCGGGCCGATGATGCCTTCCTTGAAGGCGAGGGCGGCGGCGGCGACGGCTTCCGAAGGCCCCATGTCACCGCCCATGCAATCCAGGGCGATACGGTGGCCTTTCTTCGGAGCGGCTTCGGTCATGAGATCGGGCTGAGCCCGGGGTGGAGCTTAGGCTCCGGTGTCCAGGACTTGGCGACCGCGATACTTGCCCGTGGTCGGGTCGACGCGGTGAGAGCGACGAAGAGCGCCGGATTCGGCGTCTTTGACGAGTTTCGGGGCGCGGAACTGGTTGGCGCCACGACGGAGTCGGCTGCGGCGTTTGGACTGTTTACGTTTCGGATTGGCCATGGTTCTACGCTTGGATGAGGGTCGGTTCTACCCCTCTCGCCCCCTCGGTCAAGCCCCCTTTCCATTCCCTTGCGATTGTGGGCGGGTTTGTTTGGCTGGCCCCATGCCCGGCCATCCTGCCCTTTTCCTCGATCGCGACGGAAACCTCATCCGCGACCACCATCATACCTGCCGGGAGGACCAGATTGAGCTGATTACGGGGGTCAAGCCGGCCTTGGAGGCCTGCTTGCGGGCGGGCTATCGGCTTTTCGTGCTGACGAACCAGAGCGGCATCAACCGGGGAATCTTCACCTGGGCGCAGTACGAAGCCTGCAACCGACGCATGCTCGAACTGCTGAACCTGCCCGCCCCGGGTATCTTGGAGATCAAGGCGGCGCCGGAGCGTCCTGACGAACCTTCGCTCTATCGTAAGCCGAGTCCGCGTTTCATCCTGGAGAAGATCGCCGAACATGGACTCGATCCGGACCGCTGCTGGATGACCGGCGATCGTGTTTCCGACTGGGAGGCCGGGCTCAATGCCGGCATCCGTTCGTGCGCGATGCGCAGCGGTGCCGCCAAGCCCGAAGAGCTTCTGGAGGCCGCCCGTCGCGGCTTTGCTGTGCACGATGATTTCCCCGCGTTCGTGCGCGCCGAGCTGAAGCTGGATTTCTGAACCAACAAAAAGGACGAACCGGGTGGTTCGTCCTTTGATCGCCTGAAAGGGCGAAATTAGGCCTTCGGCTTTTCTTTCTCGCAGGGGCAGTTCGGGCACTTGCCGTCCTTCGAGGGCTCGTCGGCGGCGACGAGAGCCTTGGGCTTCTCCTTTTCGCAAGGGCACTTGCCGTCGTCCTTCTTGGGTTCTTCGGCGACGATGGCCTTCGGCTTTTCCTTTTCGCAAGGGCAGTTCGGGCACTTGCCGTCTTCCTTCTTTTCTTCGGCGCTCACGAAAGCGGCGGAGAGGGCGAGGATGCCTACGGTGAGAGTGAGGAGCTTGAGGATCTTGGAGTTCATGGTGGACCGTTATGGTCGCTGATATTCGGCCCAAGTCAATCGGCTGGCGGCCATTCCGACCAGTGAATCCCCCTACTTTTCGGTTTCTTCCCGGATACTGATGAGGGTGTCCGAAATCTTACTCAAGCCACTGCCAGGCAACCAGTTGCTGCCGCTCGTCGCCTCGTAGATGCGATGCTGCCTTAGGCAGGGCAGGTCTTTGATCGCGGGAATCCGGCTCATTTCCCTGATCTTTTCCTGGCTGACCCTTCCGGGTCCGTTGGCGTCGGAATTCTTGATCCAGAGCACGGCATCGGGATTCGAGGCGGCCAGCAACTCCCAGTCGAACCTGACCCACGACCCCATGTTAAGCGCCGATTTCAATCCGGCGTGCGCAAGGGGTTCGGCCAGATAACTGTCCGGCCCGGCCATCACACCGTCCCAGACCATGATGATCGTGCGTGCCGGAGCCGTCGGCCGCGGAGCAAAGCCATCGACGATCTTCTTCGCCGTTTCGGCGCGACCGGTCGCCTGGCCGAGCAGGAGGATATCCCGGCTGACGGAGTCGCGGGATTCGGGGTGCAGCAGGACGACGCGCAATCCTGCCTTCGCGCATTTATCCGCCCACAGCGGATTGGCCATGCGCGGGATGATCACCAGGTCTGGCTTCGCGTTGAGCAGCCTCTCCAGGTCCGGCAGGAAGATGTCGGCGTCGCGCGCGGCGGTGTGAGCCTTCGGCAACGGACACCACCGTGTCGCCATGACGATCTCGGCTGAGCAACCGAGATCGAGCAAGGTCTGCGTGGCGCCTGGGCTATAGCAGGCGATGCGGTGTTCGCCGGCGCTCAGCGTCAGGCAGCTCGCTACCCAGAGGAGCAGCGGGCGCATCATGCCGAGAGCAGGCGGGCGAGGCGCATCGCCGAATCAAAGCTGCCGCGGTCGGCTTTGCTGAGGCCGGCGATCTCGTAGGCGGTGCCGTGGTCGGGGCTGGTACGCACGTGCTTGAGGCCGAGGCTGAGGTTGGCCGATGTCGAGAAATCCACCGCCTTCAGCGGAGCGAGGCCTTGGTCGTGGTAGATCGCGGCGACGGCGTCGAACTCGCCCTGCAGGTGGCGATGGAAGACGGTGTCGCCCGGCAGAGGGCCCGCGACGTCATGGCCTTCGGCGCGCAGGGCTTCGACGGCGGGACGGATGACGGCGTCGTCTTCCTTGCCGAGCAGGCCGCCTTCGCCGGCGTGGGGATTAAGTCCGCAGACGGCGATGCGCGGACGGCGGTCGCCGAGCTTCGTGCGAAGGGCGATCAGGGCGAGCACGGTGCGACGGATGTCGGCGCCGGTGACGGCGCGAGGCACTTCGGAAAGAGGGATATGCCAGGTGACCAGGCCGACAGTCATCTTGCCTCCGGCGAATGCCATCACGGGCTCGCCGCTCCAGCGCGAGGCGAAGAACTCCGTCTGGCCGGGGAAGACGTACCCGACGCCGGCCAGGCCTTTCTTGTTCACCGGTCCGGTGACGACGGCGGCGAACCGATTCCCGGTGGCTCCCCGTGCGGCCATCTCCATGGCTTCGATGGCGATGAGTTGTCCGGCTTCGTCGGGTCTGCCAGGGCGGGTGATGAAGTCCGCCGGACCGACGGCGAGGCCTTGGCCGAGCTGGGCGATCCAATCGGCCGGGCCGATCGGCAAGACGGAGGAGGCCTGGGCCGGATGGGCTTTCAGCCAATCGGCGAGAAGCTCGGGTCCGACTCCGGCCGGATCTCCGCAGGTGACGGCGATGGGCAGGGAGCTCATTCCGGTGAGACGAAGCGGCCGCGCTTGCCGCCGAGGAAGAAGGTGAGGAAGTCGCGTCCTTCAAGCGTCTGGTATTCGCCTGAATCCAGGGCTTTCTGGGCCAACGTCGCGCAGGCGCCCTGAGTGGCATAGACTGCGTGGTAGGCTTTCTTGATCTCCATGACGGCCGGCGTCGGCACGGCGCGTCGACGTAGTCCGATGAGGTTAAGTCCCGAGATCAAGTTGCGTCCGTGGGCCAGTCCGTTCGGGGGCACGTCTTCGGTGATGACGGCGTTGCCGGAGACGAGCGCGCCGCCGCCGATGCGACAGAACTGGTGCACCGCGACGCCGCCGCTGACGAAGGCCTTGTCGCCGACGTGGACGTGGCCGCCGAGCATGCAGCCGTTGGCAAGGATGACGTGCGCGCCGAGGACGCAGTCGTGGGCGACGTGGCTGCCGGCCATCAGGAGGCAATCCGCCCCGATGACGGTGCGTTCGCCGGCCTTGGTGGCGCGGTGGATTGTGACGTGCTCGCGGATCACCGTGCGGTCGCCGATGAGCGTGCCGGAGTCCGTGGATGCGTCGAAGGAAAGGTCCTGCGGATCGCCGCCTACGACGGCGAAGTGGTCGACATGCACCGCGGCGCCGAGCGCGGCGCGGGCCTTCACGATGGCGTGAGCCGCGATGCGGCAGCCGGCTCCGAGCGTCGCGCCGGCTTCGATGATCGCGAACGGGCCGACCTCGACGTCGGCGGCGAGTCGGGCGGAAGGGTGGATCTGGGCGGAAGGGTGGATCACTTCGGAGGGGTGGCGGCGCCGAACAGTTCGAGCTGCGCGGCTTTCACCATATCGTAGACTCGGAGCAGGCGGAGCAACTGCAACGTATCGGATTTGGCGTAGCTTTGGTTCGACTCGACCGCTTGGACGAGGTTCTCGAGGATCGTCCGGAAGGTGAGCACGTGGTCCACGCCGCTTTCGCGGAGCAGGGTGATGCTCTCCGAGCGTTGCGGCTCCGAGGCCGGGATGCCCGGCAGGACGAGGATCTTCGCCAGTGGCTGGCCTTCGGTCGGGGTGAGGTCGGCGAAGGCCTCCTTGGCCGCTTCGACGGCTTCCTTGCGCACGAACTCCAGCAGGTCGCCCTTCTTGATCATCGTCGGGGTGATGGCCTTGGTCGTGTGCCAGGCCTTCACGGCGACGACCGCGGCGGCGATCTTCGGCAGGTCCGAACTGAAGAGCTGGAAAGGGGCTTCGGCGCCGCGCTGCGGCGACGGGTTGATCACGAGGAGGTCGCCTTCTTCGTCGGCGCGTTTCCTTCGGGATTGGACGGCGTATTTGCGCGACTGGCGCACGAAGAAGCCGTTCATCTCGAAATACTCGCGGACCAGACTGTCGTCGAAACCCGCCATTGGCCGCTAGGATGCGGCCGAAAGGGCGGTGTGGTCAACCGCGATAAGCCTCAGAGCGCGAAGCCGGCCGGGGCGATCGCCACGGTGAACTCGCCTTTGAGGGATCCGCTCTTCAGCGCGGGCACGAGTTCGGCCAGCGGCGCCGTGCGGATCGTCTCGTGCAGCTTGGTGAGTTCGCGTCCGACGCAGACGACGCGTTCCGGGCCTAGGATTTCCAGCATCTCATCCAGGAAGTCGCTGATACGGTGGCAGGATTCATGCAGCACGACGGTCTCGTCGGCCTCTTTGAGGCCTTCCAGGAAGCGGCGGCGGGCGGCCGACTTAGGCGCCAGGAATCCGACGAAACGGAAGGCGTTGGTCGGCAGGCCGGAGGCGGAGAGCAGGGCCACGATCGCGCAGGGGCCGGGCAGAGGGGTCACGGTCAGTCCGCGGCGGCGACATTCGCGGGTCACGCGGAAGCCGGGGTCGCTGATGCCCGGCGTGCCGGCGTCGGTGATGAGGGCGATCTTTGCGCCGCCGGCGACCTTGTCGGCGATCAGCACCGCGGCGTCTTTCTCGTTGTGCTCGTGGTAGGCGAGCATCGGCTTCGAGATGGCCAGATGGCGAAGCAGGCCTCCGGTCACACGCGTGTCCTCGCAGGCCACGAGGTCGCATTCCGCGATGGCTTCGCGGGCGCGTGTGGTGATATCGCCGAGGTTGCCCAGCGGCGTAGCCACGACCCAGAGCCGTCCGGCCGATCCTTGCGGACGGCCGGCGGCACCTGCGTCAGGAAGATGCATCAGTTGCGGTAGCCTGAGCCCGGCGTCGAGACGCCCGGGAGGCCGCCCTGCCAGCTGGCGGGCTGAGACTGCGGCAACATGGAGTCAGCCGGCTTTTCGACGGTCTCGCAGCCTGCCAGGCCCAGGAGGCAGGCGAGGAGGGCGAGGGCGATGAGCGTGCGGTTGGACATCAGTTGCTGGCGAGCTTGAGGATGGAGGGCACGAGCGAGACCGAGCCGGCCTTGGCGATGGCGCCGATGTCCAGGTCCTTTTCAGGCTGGAGCTGGCCGAAGGAGAGAGCGCCCTTGACGGAAGAGATCTGCACCTTGCCGACTTTCTTGCCGTCCACCTTCACGTCGAACACGGCCTTGTCCTTGATGCCATTCGCTTCGCCGACCGAGAAGGCGACGATGCCGCTCTTGGAGTCGAGGGCGAGGACGTTGGTCAGGATGGCCTCGGTCGCGGGCTCGACGACGGCGACGGCGGGCTGGGAAGCATCACCAGGCTTGGCGGGTTCGGCGAGGGGGTCGCGGGGGAAGCCGCCCGCGTTCTCAGCGAGACGGGAAGCGAAGCCATGGAGGGCGGCGTACTTGCCGCGGATGAGTTCTGCCTTCTCTTCGGCCTTGGTGGCCTTGGCTTCGATTTCGGCGAGCTGTTCCTTGGTGAACATGCCGGCGGACTTTTCGGTGGCCTTGACGAGCTCTTCCTTGGCGGAGGCAAGGGCGGCTTCGGCGCCGTCCTTCTTGCTGTTGGCGTCGGTCAGCTGGGCGGCGAGTTCGTCGCGCTTGCGGGTGAGTTCGGCGCGTTCGCCTTCGAGGGCGGTGTTGGAGGCGGTGAGACCTTCGATCTTGGTCTTCTTGTCGGCGACGTCGGCCTGGAGGTCCTTCTTGGAGAGCTCGAGTTCTTCGATGGCCTTACGCTTGGCGGCGAGGATGCCCTGCACTCCGGCGAGGGAGGTCATGCGGGCGTCATAGTCCTTGCCGGCTTTGATCTCGGTGTCGTTGACGGCCCAGGCGGTCTTGGTGAGGGCGGCGTCCATCTTGCCTTTCAGGATGAAGGCGAACGCGATGGCGGCCACGGCGGCCACGGCGGTCAGGATACGGAGGAAGGCGTTGAGCTTCTTGTTCATGGGGTAGGGGAATTGGGGGATTAAAAATGGCTGAAGAGGGTCTTCCCGGGATCAGGAGAATCCTGACGGGAAATCGCACCGGGGTTGGACGAAACGTGCAGGAGTACTTTAAACACCAATTCTTCCTTCCCCTCAAGTGCAATTTCCCCGCAAACCTGCGAGACGGTGAACCATTTACCCTTGGACTTGGCCAGGGCCGCGATGGCCGCAGCCCGGACCTTAAGGGTCTCCGAAGCGGCCTTCTTGCCGGCTTCGACCCCGGGTTGGTGGTACGCGTTGATGCCAAGGAGGTTGGCGTACAGGCCGACGGCGCGTTCGAAGAGCGCGATCAGCATGCCCACGGAATGGGCGTCCACCTGATTGATGGTGATGGTGATATTGGCGCGGCCGCTGCCGGAAAGGGCTTCACGCGTGCCTAGCAGGAAGGCTTGGAGGTAGTCACCCGAGGTGACGCCGGGCTCGACTTCGAGGGAGCTGCCTTCGCGGTCCTTGAGCACCTCGATGAAGACGGCGAAGAAGTTATTCACACCGTCACGGAGCTGCTGGACGTAGGCGTGCTGGTCGGTCGAACCTTTGTTGCCGTAGACGGTCAGGCCTTGGAGGACCTTGCGACCCTGCAGGTCGAGTTCCTTGCCGAGCGACTCCATGACAAGCTGCTGGAGGTAGCGGGAGAAGAGCAGGAGGCGGTCCTTGTACGGAAGCACGACCATCGCCTTGGTGCCGCGGCCTTCGGTGAGGTGATGCCAGGCGAGCGCGAGGGCGGCGGCAGGATTCTTCTGGGCGTCGGGTACGCGCGTCAGGGCGTCCATGGCGCGGGCGCCTACGAGCAGTTTGCGGATGTCGATGCCTTGCAGCGCGGCGGGCAGGAGGCCGACCGGGCCGATCTCGCTGGTGCGACCGCCGACCCAATCCCACATCGGGAAACGGGCGAGCCACTTTTCGGCGACGGCGACCTTGTCGAGCTGGCTGCCTTCGCCGGTGACGGCGACGGCGTGGGCGGCGAAGGATAGGCCGGCCTGTTTCCAGCGCAGCGCGGCTTCGAGCTGTCCGTTGCGCGGTTCCGGCGTGCTGCCGGACTTCGAGGTCACGATCGCGAGCGTGCTGCCGAGGCGGTTGCCCAGCGTGTCGAAGACGCGGTCGATGCCGTCAGGGTCGGTGTTGTCGATGAAGTGGACGCGGAGCTTGTCGGCCTTGCCGCCGAGCGCGTCGGCGACGAACTGCGGTCCGAGGGCCGAGCCGCCGATGCCGATGCAGAGCAGGTCGGTGAACTTGCCGGCGGAGCCTTTGACCTGGCCGGCGTGGACCTGCGCGGCGAACGCGGCAATGGCGTCGACGGCCGCCTTCACTTCGGCGGTGATCTTCGCGTCGGGGGCGAGCTCCGGCGCGCGCAGCCAGTAGTGGCCGACCATGCGCTTCTCGTCCGGATTGGCGACGGCGCCCTTCTCGAGCGCGGCCATGTCGGCGAAGGCCTTCGCGATGGCCGGAGCCATCTTCTCCTCGAAGCCGGCCGGCGCGGGCGCCCGGCTGAAGTCGAGCGAGATGCCGAGTTCGGGGAAGTTCTGGAGCTGCTTCCGGAAGAGGTCGAAGGAGTTGGCCACGGTAGGACAGTTTTTCCCGCCGCGACCCGTCTTGGCAACAAAAAGGGCGGCCCGCCGAGGCGTCCGCCCTTTCATTTTACGTCAGTTAAAGACCTCAGTCGCCGTCGGTGATGGCGCCATCGGAGGCCGAGGATACGAGCTTGGCGTATTTGGCCAAGGTGCCGCGCTTCTCCTTGCAGGGAGAGGCCTTCCAGGACTTGAGGCGGGTGGCGATCTCCTCGGCCGGGACGACCAGGTTGATCTCGTTCTTCTGGGCGTCGATGGTGATGGTGTCGCCGTTCTTCACGACCGCGAGCACGCCGCCGACGGCGGCCTCGGGGGTGATGTGGCCGACCACGAAGCCGTGGGAGCCGCCGGAGAAACGTCCGTCCGTGATGAGCGCCACGGTCTTGCCGAGGCCCTTGCCCATGACGGCGCTCGTGGGTCCGAGCATCTCACGCATGCCGGGGCCGCCCTTGGGGCCTTCGTTGCGGATGACGATGACGTGGCCGTCCTTCACTTCGCCGTCGAGGATGCCGCGGAGCGAGGCTTCTTCGGATTCGTAGACGATGGCCTTGCCGGTGAAGGCGCTGCCTTCCTTGCCGGAGATCTTGGCGACGGAGCCTTCCGGGGCGAGGTTGCCGCGCAGGATGCGCAGGTGGCTGTCGGCCTTGACCGGATTGGAGAAGGGGCGGACGACGTCCTGGTCGGCGGCGTAGCTGCCGACGTTCGCGAGGTTCTCGGCGACGGTCTTGCCGGTGACGGTCATGCAGTGGCCGTGCAGGAGGCCCTTATCGAGGAGCATCTTGAGCAGCGGCTGGAGGCCGCCGATGCGGACGAAGTGCGCCATGTTGTACTTGCCGCTCGGCTTGAGGTCGGCGAGCACGGGCACGCGGCGGCCGACGCGTTCGAAATCCTCGAGGGTGAGCTTGATGCCCGCGGAATGGGCCATCGCGATGAGGTGGAGCACGGCGTTCGTCGAACCGCCGAGGGCGATGACGACGGTGATGGCGTTCTCGAAGGCGTCCTTGGAAAGGATGTCCGAAGGACGGATGTTCTTCTTGATCAGTTCGAGCACCGCCTTGCCGGCGCGTTCGCAGTCCTCGAGCTTGGCCTTGGAGTTGGCGAGCTGCGCGGAACTGTCCGGCAGGCTGAGGCCGAGCGCTTCGATGGCGGAGGCCATGGTGTTCGCGGTGTACATGCCGCCGCACGAGCCTTCGCCCGGGATCGAACAGGCTTCGATCTCCTTGAGTTCGCTTTCGCCGATCTGCTTGCCGGCATGCTTGCCGACGGCTTCGAAGACGGTGACGATATCGGCCGACTGGCCGCGGTGGAGGCCGGGGACGATGGTGCCGCCGTAAACGAAGACGGAAGGGCGGTTGAGGCGCGCCATGGCGATGGCGCAACCGGGCATGTTCTTGTCGCAGCCGCCGATGGTGACGAGGCCGTCGAAGCCTTCGGCGCCGGTCACGGCTTCGATCGAGTCCGCGATGATCTCACGCGAGACGAGCGAGTAGCGCATGCCGGGGGTGCCCATCGAGATGCCGTCCGAGACGGTGATGGTGCAGAAAATGACGGACTTCCCGCCGGCCGCGTCGGCTCCCTTGACCGCTTCGTCGGCCAAGCGGTTGATGTGCATGTTGCAGGGGGTGACCATCGACCAGGTCGAGGCGATGCCCACGACGGGCTTGCCGAAGTCGGCGTCGGTGAAGCCCACGGCCCGGAGCATGGCTCGGCTGGGGGCGCGATCGGGGCCGTCTACGACGATGGCGGAGTGTTGGCGGCAGTGGTTGGCGTCGGTCATGATGGGTGTGAAAAGTCTGCGGTTGTCAGTCGGTGTGCGCCCCCTAATAAGAGGGCAGGGAGCGGACACTGAACCGCCCCGTCGCTCCCGACAATCCGATTTAAGCCTCCCTGTCCCGTGGAATTCAACCTCAAGAAAATCATCAAGGCCCTCCTGTTCTCGACCTCCGAGGCGGTGTCCATCAAGGACATCCAGAAGGTCGTGCAGCGCTACCACGCCCAGGCCGCCGCCGAGCGCCAGCCCGACCTGCTCGAGGGGGCCGGCGAGCCCACGCTCGCTCCGGCCACGCCTCCGGTCCAGGAAGTCATCCAGGATATCATCGATCAGGTCCCGACCCTTCTGACCGCCACCCAGATCCGCGAAGCGGTCGACGCCCTTGAGGCCGAGATGCGCGACGCCAACGACGCCTGCCGCATCCTGCAAGGCCCGGAAGGTTTCCGTTTGGTGATCTCCCCGGCCTACGCCGACTGGGTCCGTCTGCTCCGCGGCGAGCCTCGCCCGCAGCGCCTCAGCCCTGCCTCCCTAGAGACGCTCTCGATCGTCGCCTACCGCCAGCCGGTCACGCGCTCCGAGATGGAAGCCATCCGCGGCGTCTCGGTCGATAGCGCCCTGACGCGTCTGCTCGAACTCGAGCTCGTCGCCGTCACGGGCCGCGCCGACCTCCCCGGCCGTCCGATCCAGTACGGCACGACGGACAAGTTCCTCGATTTCACCGGCCTGCGTTCGCTCGGCGAACTGCCGGCTTCCGACGTGCTTTCTCCGGCCCAGATCTCCGAGTGGATCACCCGTGCGACCACCCCGGTCGAAGTCGGCGATTCCGAGGTCGGCCTGCCGCTCGAAGACCAGTCCTCCGCCGCGATCGCGACCGAGACCCCGCCCGAAGACGAGAAGCCCGCCGAATGAGCCTCGAAGAGCACCGCCGCGAGGTCGACCGCATCGACCGCGAGATCCTCAAGCTGCTCGGCGAGCGCTTGCAGGTGGCCCGTGCCATCGGCGAAGCGAAGCTGAAGACCGGCGCGCCGGTCTACGCCCCGCAGCGCGAAGAACAGCTCCTCCGCTCCATCACCGAAGCGGCTCCGGCCATTCCCGCTTCCGGCCTCCGCGCGGTCTACCGCGAGATCATCTCCCTTTCCATCGGCGCCCAGATGGCCAAGCCGGTCGCCTACCTCGGGCCCGAAGGTTCCTTCACCCAGCAGGCCCAGATCCGCGCCTTCGGCACGAGCGTGCCGTCGCTCCCGCTGCGCGCCATCGGCGACATCTTCGCCGCGGTCGAATCCGGCGAGGCTTCCTATGGCGTCGTGCCGGTCGAGAATTCCACCGAAGGCGTGGTCAGCCACTCGCTCGACCTGCTCGCCGAATCCGAACTGAAGGTCGTGGCCCAGGTCACGCTCTCCGTCGAACAGTGCCTCGTCGGCCAAGGTCCCCTCGATCAGGTGAAGAAGATCCTGTCGAAGGACATCGCCCTCGCGCAGTGCCGCGGCTGGCTCTCCCGCCATGTCCCAGGCGCCGCGCTCGTGGAGACCGACAGCACCGCCGCCGCCGTGGAGATCGTCTCGCGCGATCCGCAGGGCCAGGCCGCCGTCGCCTCCGCCACCGCCGCCGAATCGCGCGGCGTCCCCATCCTCGCCCGCGGCATCCAGGATCGCCGCGACAACGCCACGCGCTTCTTCGTCATCGCCAAGGCCGCCAACGCCGTCGGCGCCAAGGACGAGGTCACGAGCGTGGTCCTGACGCTGAAGCATGAGCCGGGCGCGCTCCAAGGCGCGCTGGCCGCTTTCTCCGACCGCGGCATCAACCTGATCCGCATCGAGTCGCGTCCGAGCCATCGCCGCGCCTGGGAGTACCTCTTCTTCATCGATTTCCCGGGACACTGGGACACCGCGGCCGTGCAGGCCGCCGTCACCGAACTCAAGGGTCGCTGCGAAGTGGTGAAGTGGTTGGGCAGCTACCCGCAGTCCGCCGGATGAGCCGTCGCGCCCTCGGAGGCGTGTTGCTGGCCGTCTTCGGCGTGGCCGTGCTTTGGTCCGCCTTCGCCTGGTGGCGGGCCTGGTCCGCTCCGCTCGTGCAGGTGACGGTCCGTCCTGCTTTCTCGGTCCAAGGCATCTCCTCGGGCACGCCTGTGCGCGTCCAAGGCGTCAAGGTCGGGCAGGTGATCTCCATCGGCCTCGACGCCGATCCCGAAGGGCGTCTCCGACCGGTCATCCGGCTGAGCCTCGATCCCGAGACGTTGGAAGATCGCGGCTTCGCCGACCGCCTGCGGAGCGACCGTCTGCGCGAAGAGGTCGCCAAGGGCCTGCGCGCCCGGCTGGTGGCGGTGAGTCCCGCTTCCGGGATGCTGCAGGTGGAACTCATCTGGGATGCGTCGGCTCCGGCCGCGTCCGAGGCGCTCGCGGCGGACGAGATTCCCCCCATCGGCGGCAACTTGGAGAACAAGATCGAAGGATTCGTCCAGCAGCTTGAGACGCTTTCCGAAAAAGACCTCGTCGGGATCGCGGCCGAACTCGAACGCGATCTCGATCGCTTCTATGATTCGACCGACCCCGAACGTGCCACGCGTTTCTCGGCCATGCTGGTCCGCCGGACCGGCGCGGTGCTCGAGGCCACCGGCGACGGCAAGCTCGACGAGCAGAGCGCCCGCCTGATCGCCGCCTGTCGCCGACTCCGCGAGGCGGTCGATAAGGCCGACCGCCAGATGGATGACGAGACGCTCGCGCTCCTGCAGGTGCGCCTCGCCGACGCCGGGGCTGCCTTGGCGTCCTTTTCCGCTTCCCTTGAAGGCTCCCAGTCCCGGATGAGCGCGGCCTCGGCGGAGTTTTCCGAGTTGTTCCGGGCGGTGTCGTCCGCGGCCAAGACGTGGTCCAAGAAGGCGGCCGGCCTGACCACGGAGCCTCGCCCCCGCTGAGGGAACAGGCTTGCGGCGGACCCCCGGAGCGGGGATAGGTGTGGGACTTTACCAGCCATGGCCGACCCGACCGACAAGATGGAATCCATCATCAACCTGTGCAAACGCCGCGGGTTCGTCTTCCCTTCCTCCGACATCTACGGCGGTTTCAACGGCTTCTTCGACTACGGCCCCCTGGGCGTCGAGCTGAAGAACAACATCAAGCAGGCCTGGTGGCAGGATTTCGTCCACCGCCGTGACGACATCGTCGGCCTGGATTCCTCGATCATCCACCACCCGACGACCTGGAAGGCCTCGGGTCACATCGATAATTTCACCGACCCGCTCGTCGACTGCAAGGAGTCGAAGATGCGTTACCGCGCCGACCAGCTCTTCTTCGCCCCCGTGCGCGTCGCCGGCGAGACCATCGGCTACGTCTCCGTCCTCGAGGACGACGGCATGCAGGCCAAGGCCGAAGAGATGGCCAACGACATGAAGCGCAAGCTCGCCAAGCAGGGCGCGCTCGAGTCCGTCGTGCTCAAGGATTACACCGAAGCGAAGCCCGAGGAGCACGCGCTCATCCCTTCGCCCGCCACCGGCAAGCCGGGTTCGCTCACGCCGCCCCGCTCGTTCAACATGATGTTCCAGACCTACGTCGGAGCCATGCAGGACGCCTCCGCCACGGCCTACCTCCGTCCGGAGACCGCGCAGGGCATCTTCATCAACTTCAAGAACGTCGTCGATACGGGCCGCGTGAAGCTGCCTTTCGGCATCGCCCAGATCGGCAAGGCGTTCCGCAACGAGATCAACCCGCGTAACTTCATCTTCCGCTCCCGCGAGTTCGAGCAGATGGAGATCGAATACTTCATCTCGCCGTCCTCCGACTGGGCCACCGCCCATAAGGATTGGATCGAGGGCTGCCTGGCCTGGTTCGAGTCCATCGGCATCCCGCGCGCCAAGCTCTCCCTCTACCCGCACCCGACCGAGAAGCTCGCCCACTATTCGAAGGGCACCACGGACATCATGTTCGAGTTCCCCTTCGGCGTGCAGGAACTCCAGGGCGTCGCCGCCCGCGGCGACTTCGACCTGACGCAGCACAGCAACGTCTCCGGCCAGAAACTCGACTGGTTCGACGAGGTCGCCAAGGCCCGCTATATCCCGCACGTGATCGAGCCGTCCGTCGGCGTCGACCGCGTGTTCCTCGCCCTCCTCACCACGGCCTATCATGAGGATGAGGTCGAAGGCGAGAAGCGCGTCGTCCTCCGCCTGCCGGCCCGCGTCGCTCCTTTCAAGGCCGCCATCTTCCCGCTGGTGAAGAACAAGCCCGAGCTCGTCGAACGCGCCGAGGCCCTGTACCGCCGCCTGAAGAAGCGTCACAACGTATTCTACGACGCCGCCGGCGCCATCGGCCGCCGCTACCGCCGTCAGGACGAGATCGGCACGCCTTACGGCATCACGATCGACTTCGACACCATCGAGAAGGGCGCCGGCGTCACGGTCCGCGACCGCGACACGCTGGAGCAGGTGCGCATGACGGAAGACGAGGTCGTCCGCTTCCTCGACGACAAGGTCAACGGCTGACCTTCGCCGGGGCGCCCGCGAGCTCTTCCGCCAGCTTGGCGATACGTCGCTTCCCGCAAAGGGAGGCGGCGATCGTCAGGTTGCGCAGGCCTTGCGGCAGGTGCGCGAGGTATTCCGTCCGTCCTTTCTTGTGGCCGAGGAAACCGTAGGCGCCGCAGGCCTGCAGGAGGCGCTGCGTGGCGGCGACGTGGAAGAGGTGGGAGAACTCGTCGCTGGAACCCTTCCAGCCGGAGACTTCGCGCGCGTGGTCCTCGATCTCGATGCGCCACAGGTCCATGTCGGGACGCGTGAGGTACGGGTCGAAGGCTAGCGAGGCGTAGTCGTAGAACATGCAGCCATGGCGGAGGCCTTGCAGGTCCACGAGCCAGGCGGAATCGTCGCGCACCATGATGTTCTGCGATTGGAAGTCGCGGTGGATGGTGACGACGGGCTGGCCCATGAGTTCCTTGGCGAGCGAGGCCATCTCGTCGGCGACGGCGCGGTCGGGCTTTCGGCCGCCGAGCGCGTTGTCCTGGAAGTACTGTCGCTCCCACTGGTAGAGGTTCGGGCCGAACGCTTCCATGAGCGCGATGCCCGAGCTCGCGAAGGCGTCGACGCCGAGGCGATGGATGCCGGCGACCTGCTCGAGCGCGGAGGCCACGGGCGCCCACGGGAATTCCTTGCCCTGCGCGAGTGACCAGAGGTCGGTGTCGCCGAGGTCTTCGAGGATCAGCACGCCGGCGGCGTTGTCTTCGGCGAGCACCTGAGGGACCTGGACGCCGATCTTGTCGCGCAGCACGCCCGCGATGGCTCCGTAGAGCTGGTTCTCGGGGCGGGAGTCGTCGTAGACGCAGAGCACCGCGGATTCGCCGGAGGGCTTGCGGATGCGATGGAATTTGCGGCCGGAGCCGCCTTTGAGGACTTCGCCTCCGGAGGTGAGCTCGTAGCCGTGGGCCTTGGCGGCGTCGGCGGGCGCGATCGCTCCGCGGACGGGCTTCTCATGCTCGGCCTTCACGGCCTGGTATTCTTCGACGGTGCCGAGGTCGTGCCACATGGCCGAACCGTCGAGGAAGCCTTGGATGCTGCCGGGTTCCGCCTGGATGCGGCGGAGGAAATGTTCGACGAGCGACTCGATCGTCGCCGGTACGCCCTGGGCGAAGGCCTTGGTGACGACGCAGATGCCGGCGTACTGGTAGGAAGGGTCGGTCTTGCCGAGGCGGTCGCGCATGTCGGTGACGAAGCCGTCATCGGTGATGCGCACGTTGCGGTTCGGGCCTTGTTCGCGGACGACGAGCGTCGCGGCGCCGCCGTTGGCGCGGTGATGCGCGAAGGCTGCGGCGATGTCGCAGCCGGAAAGGATGTCGCCGTTCCAGACGACGAGGTCCTTGTCGTCCTCGCCGAGCAGGCCGGCGATGTTCGCGAGACCGCCGCCGGTCTCGAGGAGCACGGGCTCATGCACGAGCTTCACTTCGGCGTCGCCGAAGCGACCATCGGGGAAGGCGACCGTCCAGGCTTCCGGGCAATGATGCGTGTTGATGAGGAAGCGACGGGTGCCGGCGGCGCGGAGCTTCTCCATCGCCTGGATGACCATCGGGCGCCCCGCGATCGGCAGGAGGGGCTTGGGGCAGTGTTCGGTCAACGGACGCAGGCGCGTGCCGAGACCGGCTCCGAGGATGAAGGCGGTACGAGGGAAATCAGACATGGGAAGAGGGGGCGCAGGCCGGGCAGATGCCGTAGATCTCCATGACATGGGTCAGGTCGGCATAGCCCTTGGTGCGGGCGGCGGCTTCGAGGCGCGAGGTGTCGCAGCCGGGCAGGCGGTCGATCCGGCCGCAGCGGCGGCAGATGACGTGATGATGGTGGTGCCCGGGCGAGACGAGGGCGTAGAGGCTGCGGCCGCGCTCGAGCGGGTGGCGCTGGACGATGCCGGCGTCATCCATGGCGCCGAGGCTTCGGTAGACGGTGACGAGGTCCAGCTTGTCGTCACCGGCCGCCTCATGGATCTGCTCCGCGCTGAGGGGGTGCTTGGCCGCCGCGAGCACCTGCAGCATGGCGAGGCGAGGGGAGGTGACCCGCATGGCCTTCTCCTTCATGCGGAGGACGGCCGCTTCGATGCGATCGCCGGAGCCTTCCCCGCAACAACCTTCCTCATGGCGGTGGCCTTGGGACATGACCCGTAGGTTTGGGGTCGTTTATGACGAGGCAACAACGAATGGCCACTTGCCTCCCGCCCGGGTCTGGTTTGGCTGGATACGTCCATGTCCGACTGTCCGGCTAACTCGACCTCCGTCCGCGAACTCTGTCCGGTCTCGTTCCGGGATTTCGTGTCGGCCGAGCCCTTCAAGCTGGAGCTGGGCGGAGAGCTTGCGTCTCTGACGTTACGTTATGAGACCTACGGCACGTTGCTGCCCGACAAGTCCAACGCGATCCTGGTGCCGCATGCGTTGAGCGGCGACCACCACGTCGCCGGCCGCTATTCGGCCGAAGACCGCAAGGCAGGCTGGTGGGATTGCTTCGTCGGCCCGGGCAAGCCTATCGATACCGACCGATTCTTCGTCATCGGCGTGAATTGCATCGGCGGCTGCCGCGGTTCGACCGGCCCGCTCTCGACCGATCCCGGGACCGGCAAGCCCTACGGCGGCTATTTCCCGGAGATCACCCTCGGCGACATCGTCCGCGCCCAGCGTCTGGTCGTCCGTCATCTCGGCATCTCGAAGCTCCATGCCGTCGTCGGCGGCTCGATGGGCGGCATGCAGGCGCTGATCTGGTGCGCCGATTACCCGTCCGAAGTCGGCCGTATCGCCGTGCTCGCCGCCGGCCTCAGCCAGTCCCCGATGGCGATCGCACTCAACGCGGTCTCCCGCGCCTGCGTGGAGCGCGACCCGAATTTCCGTGGCGGTCATTACGCCCCCGGCGAAGGCCCGGACTCGGGCCTGGCCGTGGGTCGCATGCTCGCGCACATCAGCTACCTTTCCTCGGCTTCGTTCGAGCAGAAGTTCGGCCGCGCCAAGGTGCCCGGCGCCGGCGCCGGCGACCCGGTCCATTGGCAGGTCGAAAGCTACCTCGAGCACCAGGGTAAGGCGTTCGTCCAGCGTTTCGACGCCAACAGCTGGCTGCGCATCACCCGCGCGGTCGATCGTTTCGACATGACCGCCCGCGCCTCTTCCGGGACCTTGTTCACGCAGGACGGTCCGGACGTGCTCGCGATCGGTTTCTCCAGCGACTGGCTCTACCCGACGAGCGAGCTGCGCATGCTCCTCGCCGCCGCCACCGCCGTCGGCGTCAACGCCGCCTATCACGAGGTCGTGACGGATGCCGGCCATGACGGCTTCCTGCTGCCCGACACCGGGCTGGCGGTCCGCCTGCACGCCTTCCTGGGCTGATCAGAGCAGCGGGGCGATCACCTTCGACACCGCCTCGATCGCGCGACCGCTCAGGGTGCGGGTCCGTCGGTAAAGGTCTTCGGTGTAACGCGTGGATTCGGTTTCCCAGCCGAAGATCAGTGCCTTGACTTCCGCGATGGCGACGTCGTCGCGGACGACCGCGCCGATCTCGTAATTCCAGAACAACGAGCGCATGTCGAGGTTCGCCGAGCCGATCACGAGATGCTCGTCGTCGACGATCACGAGCTTGGCGTGCAGCATGTCGGGCTTGAAGAAGAGGATTTCCGCGCCGGCCTCGCGGAGCGTGCGCAGGTGCCACCGTCGCGCGAGGTCGAGCAGGCGGTGGTCGGAACGGCGCGGCACCATGATCTTCACATGGCGCCCGGCGTGGGCGGCGGTGACGAGAAGGGTGAAGAGGGTGCGGTCTGGGACGAAGTATGGCGTGACGACGGTGATCGACTTCTTGCAGTTGGAGAAAAGCCGCTCGTACGTCTCCCAGAGCGGATCCCCTTCGCAGTCGGGCCCGGAGGAGACAACTTCGATCCGCGCCGGTCCGACGTGAGGCGAACGTTCGCGGAGCAGGGCGGCGAACTGCATCGGGGCTTCGTCCGTGGCCTGGCACCAGTCGGCGATGAACACCCGCTCGATAGCGGCCGCCGTCGGCCCTTCGATCAGGAACGAGCAGTCACGGAAGCGGCGATTGGAAGGCCGCTCGCCCATGTAACGTGAACCGAGGTTCTGGCCGCCGATGATCGCTACCGCGCCGTCGAAGACCGCGATCTTGCGGTGATTACGCCAGTTGGCAGAGCCTTTGCCCTGCATGGGCAGGGCCGGATTGAAGCGCGCGACCTGTCCGCCGGCCCGACGGAGCGGCCGGCAGAGGCGCAGCGGGATGCCGAAGCTGCCGATGGCGTCGACGAGCAGGCGGACCTCGAGGCCTTCTTTGGCCCGGGCCGTCAGCAGGCTGACGATCTCGCGGCCGACGTCGTCGTTGCTGAGGATATACGTCGAGAGGCTGATCCGGCGCTTGGCGCCCAGGATCTGGCGGCGCAATTCGTCGAAGGTATCGCGGCCTTGCCGGTCGCCGAGGAGGCGGAAGCGGTTGC
Source organism: Opitutia bacterium (assembly GCA_947456525.1). Taxonomy (GTDB): domain Bacteria; phylum Verrucomicrobiota; class Verrucomicrobiia; order Opitutales; family UBA953; genus UBA953. Next base: position 711 of record CANGRI010000022.1, on the reverse strand, counting down.
CGCCGAAGTCCGGCTCGTCGCTGAGCCGCCAGGCGACGCGGTTCACTTCCTTCTTCGCGTCCGCCAGCGAGGAATGCTTCCGGCCGCCGAAGAGGTAGACGACCAGGGCTGTGGCGAGCGGGAAGAGCCAGGCCAGCGGCCCCCAGAGCAGCAGGTAGGCTGGCGAGATGCGGGCGCGCATGACGCGCAGGAGCACGTAGATCTGGCAACCGGTGCGGATCGCCAGCATGGCGTTGGCCGGCAGCAGGCTGGCCAACTCCGCCACGAGGATGACCAAGGCGGCCAGCAGCGCCAGCGTCGTGCTGCGCGTAAGCCGGCCGTATCCCTGGAACGGAACCATGCGCTGATACTACGACGGATGGCGGCCGATGGGCACAAAAAAAGACCCCGGTTGCCCGGGGTCTGTTCTGGTTCCTGCGAAGGACGGCTTAGTTGCCGGCCTTGTCGAGGAGGTCGCCGAGACTGTTGAAGTCTCCGCTTCCCGACGACGAGGAGGACGAACCGCCGGCCGAGGGGGCCGGGGCGCCGCCGGTGGACGGGCCCTTGATGCGGTCGTAGCTGCTGATCTCGGCCTGGAGGCGTTCGGCGTCGTAGTTCGCGGCCTTGATCGAGAGACCGATGCGACGGTCTTCCTTGTCGATCTTGATGACGCGAGCGGTGACGTCCTGGCCGACCTTGACGACGTCCTTGACGTTCTCAACGCGCTGTTCG
>CANGRI010000021.1 GCA_947456525.1 Opitutia bacterium | reverse complement strand
TTAATTTACCGCTTGCTTCTGGGGCCGGGTTTATCAGGTTCGACCCTCCTTTCCCTAGGCAAGGCACGGCCGCACAACGCGGGTCCGCGACTTACTAGGCACCAAAAGACCTTATACCAACATGAAGCAGCTCACCCTTAAAGTCACCAGCCGCGCGCTCCATGGCCGCGGTCCCGCCCGCCGCCTCCGCATCGATGGCTCCATCCCCGCCATCATCTACGGTAAGTCCGGCAACCAGAGCGTCGCCGTCGCCCAGGAAGCCTTCCGCGACCTGATGCGCGCCAAGGGCAACGCCGCCTCGCTCATCGACCTCGATGTCGACGGCAAGAAGATGCTTTCCCTGATCAAGGAGTTCCAGCGTCACCCGATCACCCAGAAGTTCCTCCATATCGACATCATGGAGATCGACCCGAATTCCCCGATGACCGCCGCCATCCCGGTGCGCGCGATCGGCGAAGCTTATGGCGTCAAGACCGACGGCGGCACGCTCGCCATCGTCTCCCAGACCATCAACGTCCGCTGTCTCCCGAAGGATCTCCCTGAGTTCATCGAGATCGACGTCACCGAACTGAAGGTCAACGAGTCCATCCACGTCGGCGAAGTCAAGGCCCCCAAGGGCATCACCTTCCCGGGCGACCCCAAGCGCGTCGTCGTGGTCTGCTCCGAGATGGCCGAAGAAGAAGCCGCTCCCGAAGCCGCTCCTGCCGCCGGTGCCGCCGCCGCCCCTGGCGCCGAAGGTGCCGCCGCTCCTGCGGCCGGCGCTGCTCCCGCCGCCGGTGCCGCTCCTGCGGCCGCCGCCGCGCCTGCTGCCAAGAAGTAATTTCCGCGCCGGGCGTCCCCGGCACCTGTTCTTTGAAGTCAAATGCCATTCTCGGTCATCGCCGCCCTCGGCAATCCGGGCCGAGAATATTCCGCCACGCGCCACAACGCTGGGTGGATCGTCATCGACGCGCTCGCCTCGCAGGCCGGCGCGGCCTGGAAGGAAGAGAGCCGTTTTTCGGCCTCGGTCGCGAAAATCACGTTCGGAGGTTCCTCCGTCCACCTGATCAAGCCGCTCACCTTCATGAACGAAAGCGGGTCGCCCCTGGCGGCCTTCCTCCGGTTCCACCGGATCGAGCTCTCCGAGCTCGTCGTTCTGCATGACGACATCGCGTTCGAGCCCGGTCAGCTCCGCCTCTCCCTGGGAGGTTCCGCCGCCGGCCACAACGGCGTCGCCAGCTGCATCCGCCACCTCGGTGACCAATTCGTCCGCGCCCGCCTGGGCATCGGACCGAAGAAGCACCCCGGCCAAGACCTAGCCGACCACGTCCTCGGACGTTTTCCCGACGCCGACCTCGCGATCCTGACCCAGCGCATCCCCGACTTCATCAAGAACCTCGAAATCCTCCTTTCCCAAGGCCTCCCGGCCGCCCAAAACCTCACCAACAGAAAATCACCATCACCATGACCACCGCCACGATCCGCCGCGACTACCGCGCCAGCCTCATCCTCGACCTCCGCGGCTCGACGGATGCCCCTGAGACCGTCATCGACAAGCTCAAGGATGTCCTGAAGTCCATCGACTGCAAGGTCAGCGAGGTCGAGAACCTCGGCCAGAAGGAGTTCTCGCGCGTCGTCGACCGCAAGTTCCCCTCCGGCCTCTACGTCCAGTTCCACTTCGAAGGTCCGGTCACCGCTCCTACCGCCTTCCGCGAGAAGCTGCGCCTCGACCGCACCATCAATCGCCTGCTCGTGCAGGTGACCAAGTAATCTCCGACCCCGCCTCGCCGTGGCCTCTTCCTTCAATCGCGTGATTCTCGCGGGCAACATGACCCGCGATCCCGAGGCCCGCGCCCTCCCGTCCGGCCAGGCCCTCACGAAGTTCTCCCTCGCCGTCAACCGCGCCTACACCACCAAGGAAGGCGAGAAGCGCGAGGAAGTCACCTACGTCGACATCGAGAGCTACGGCAAGCAGGCTGAGATCATCGCCAAGTACTGCGGCAAGGGCTCCGGCATCCTCGTCGAAGGGCGCCTCAAGCTCGACCAGTGGGAAGACAAGAAGACCGGCGAGAAGCGTTCGCGCCTCGGCGTCGTCCTCGAGAATTTCACCTTCATCGGCGGCAAGTCCCAGGGCGGCGAAGAGGGCGGTTCCGCTCCCCGCTCCCGCGGCGGCAACGACACCCCGGCTCCCTCCGGCGACCACGGCGGCGACGACGTCCCGTTCTAATCATTTCCTCACCAACCTTATAACCCAAGAAAGACCATGGCATTCACCGAAGTTCTCCTCATCAAGCCCGTCGACGGCCTAGGCGCCGAAGGCGAGCAGGTCCGCGTCCGCGCGGGCTTTGCGCGCAACTACCTGCTCCCGCAGGGCATCGCGCTCCCCGTCAACCGCTCCAACACGAAGTACGTCGAGGCCCTCAAGAAGGCCCGCGAAGTCCGTGAAGCCCGCGACCTCGAGGTCGCCAACGAGACCGCCGCCAAGCTGGCCGCCATCAAGCTCGTCTTCGCCGTCAAGACCGGCGAGGGAGGCAAGATGTTCGGCGCGATCAGCACCGCCGAAATCTCCGCCAAGCTCACCGAGCACGGCCTCGACATCGAGCGCAAGCGCATCCACCTCGGCCAGGGCCCCGTCAAGCTCCTCGGCAAGCACACCACGAGCATTCGCCTCCATGGCTCCGTCATGGTCGAGCAGGAATTCGAAGTGGTCTCCGAGAATCCGATCGAAGTCGCCGCCGAAGAAGCCCCCGAGGCCGAAGAACGCGAGTACCGCGACGACAAGTCCAAGAAGGCCCGCAAGCCTCGCAAGGAAAAGTCCGCCAAGTCCGAGTAATCGGACCTGGCTCCCCGGAAAGGCGCGAAGTGCGAACTTCGCGCCTTTTTCTTTTCAGGGGATCTCCGTCCCTGTGAATAGGCTGCGAACAAGGCGTGAACGGCGTCCGCGGTTTGACGCTGTCCTCCGTTCCCGCCCTCCGCACACTGCCTCTTTCCCATGGCCGAACGATCCCAGCGTCAGCGCCGCGAAGCTGCCCCCAATTACGGCGACCGCGTGCCGCCTCATAATCTCGATGCCGAACGCGGCCTCATCGCCAGCATCGTCATCGACGGCGGCGACACGCTCCAACGTTGCCTCGAGCAGCGCGTCACGGCCGACTACTTCTTTGACCCGAAGCATCAGGACATCTACGCCGTCGCCGTTCAGCTGAACCAGGCGAGCACGGGCATCGACGAGATCACGCTCACCGAGCAGCTCCGTCGCGAAGGCAAGCTGGAGTCCGCCGGCGGCGCGACCTACATCAACGAGTTGACGGGCCTGATCTCGTCGAGCGCCCACGCGCCGCACTGGCTCGCGATCATCCGCGAGAAGCACTTCCTGCGGCAGCTGATCTCCACCGCCGTCACGACGGTCGAAAAGGCCCACACGCATGCGGAGGGCATCGAGCGTCTCCTCGAGGAGGTCGAACAGTCTTTCTTCCGCATCAGCGAGGATCGCATCTCGGAGTCGGCCCAGACGATTGACGGTCCGATCGCGGAGGCGATGGAACTCGTCCAGCGCATCATCCGCGACCGTAATTCGGTCCAAGGCGTACCGACCGGCTTCCCTGATCTCGACGCGATGACCTTCGGTTTCCAGCCCGGCCAGATGATCGTCGTCGCCGCCCGACCCGGCATGGGCAAGACGTCCATCGCGCTGAACTTCATCGAGGCGGCTCTTTTCCCCAAGCCCAGCGAGGCCCGCAAGCCGTCGAACGTGCTGCTGTTCTCCCTCGAAATGCCGGCCCGCGAACTGGCCCTGCGTCTGCTCTGTTCCCGCGCCCGAGTGAATATGCAGAAACTCCGCACCGCCCACCCGGACGAGCGCATGCAGGTCGACCTCGTCCAGGCCGCCAACGAATACAAGGGCCTCCCCCTGGTGGTCGACGACAACGGCGGCCAGAACATCCTCGAGATCCGCGCGAAGTGCCGCCGAGTCCATGCCCGTACCCCCTTGGACATGGTGGTCATCGACTACATCCAGCTCATCAACGGCCTCGACTCGGGACTCCCCCGCGAACAGCAGATCGCCGAAGTGTCCCGCAGCATCAAGGCCATGGCCAAGGAGTTCAAGATCCCGATCATCGCCCTGGCCCAGCTCAACCGTAAGTCCGAGGACGAAGCCCGCCAGCCCCGCATGTCCGACCTCCGCGAGTCCGGCTCCATCGAGCAGGACGCCGACATCGTCATGCTCATCTCCAAGCCCCCGGTCAGCCAGGGGAAGGCCGCCGAAGCCGAGGCCGAGCAGGCCGGGCAGGACGGCTGCTATGCCCGCCAGCTGATCGTGGCCAAGAACCGTAACGGACCCACCTCCGACATCAACTTGCTCTTTAATCCGGGGCTGACACGCTTCGAGTCTCCGGCCAAAGAATACCGTAATAATGAATAACCCCTCCTTCCGCCGCAGCTGGCTTCGCGCCGCCTGCTTCGCCCTCGCCCTGTCGCCGCTCGTCGGCGCAGCCCAGACCGCACCTGCGACGAAGGAGCCCATCGTCCGCGCCATCCGGATCAAGGCGGACGGCGCCGCCGTCTCCGAGCAGTTCGTGCTCGGCTTCGTCGCCCTGCGCCAAGGACAGCCTTTCAGCAAGGATGCCGTCGCCAGCACGGTCCGCGCCCTCTACGCTACCGGTCGTTTCGACCAGGCCGTCGTCGAGCCGATCCTCGACCCGAAGACCGGTGAGGTCGACATCGTCGTCACCGTCGAGCCCCGCCCGATCCTGAAAGGCATCGAGTACATCGGCGGCGACGGACTCGTCGGCAAGGCCGGCTGGTTCGGCGGCGCCGAGATCGAGGACGTCAAGGTCGGCGAGCCGATCGACATGGCCCAGCTCCGTCGTTCCGAGATCAAGCTGCAGAACGAACTCCGTAAGAAGCGTCCGTTCGCCCGCGTCACCTCCCAGCTCCGTCCCGCTCCGGGCGGCAAGATCGTCGCGGTCGTCGTGGACGAAGGCGTCGAGCTCAAGGTGGATAATTTCCGCTTCGAAGGCGCCACCGCTTTCGAGCGCTACGACCTCTGGTCCGCGGCCGATCTCAAGACCAGCGAATACCGCTGGTACAAGTGGTCCTGGCTGGTCGGCGGCGGTCGTCTCGACCCCGAACAGTATCGCGCCGACTGCAAGAAGCTCCGCGAGTTCTATCGTTCGAAGGGCTACCTTGACGTCGAAGTCGAGGACGCCGACCCGGCCAAGGTCTGCGAAGTCAAGGACGTGAAGAATGCCTCCGGCTGGGTCGACGTCGTCTTCAAGATCAAGGAAGGTCGCCTCTACAAGATCGGGGCCATCGCGTTCGAAGGCAACCGCCTCGGCGCCACCGACGCGACCTACTCGACCGACGCGCTGCGCAAGGTCGTCTCCGAGCCTTCGCTGCGCCGCGGCGCCCACCCCGCCGAGTTCGACAAGATCGCGAGCGGCGAACCCTTCGCCGTCCCTTCGGTTGAGGCCGCCTCCGAGAAGCTCAAGGAATATTACGGCCAGATGGGCTACATCAACGCCTTCGTCCAGGTCGTCCGTAAGCCTGATCTCGCCACGGGTTCGATCGACGTGACGTTCAAGATCGAGGAAGGCGAACGCCACACCGTCCGCGCCGTGGAGATCCAGGGCAACACCAAGACGCGTTCCACCGTCATCGCCCGCGAGCTCGCGCTCGGGCCCGGCGAGGTCTTCGACCTTGCCCGCACCCGCGTCTCCGAGGCCCGCCTCCGCAACACGCAGTTCTTCGAGGAAGTGCGCGTGGCTCCCGTCCCGACCCCGGTCCCTGGCCAGAGCGACCTGCGCGTCACGGTCAAGGAAGGCCCCACGGGCCAGGTCAGTTTCGGCGCCGGCTATAGCACCGTCGAAGGCCTCGTCGGATTCGTCGAATACGCCGAATCCAATTTCGACTTCTCCAACTACGAAGGCTGGTACCGCGGCGACGGACAGAAGTTCCGCGTCCGCATGTCGATCGGCAGCCTGACCAGCTCTTTCGAGCATTCCTTCGAAGAGCCGGCGCTCTGGGAGCGCGACCTTGCCGTGGGTTACTCCATCGAACGTCGCTACGCCGGCTACGCTTCCGCCAATTATTCGGTGCTGTCCGAAGGCATCAGCCTCTACGCTCGCCGCCGTATCTTCAGCAACATCGAAGGGCGCCTCGCCTATAACCTCCGTCGCATGTCCGTCGGCAACGTCACCGCCGAGGCTCCCGCCGACGTCGTGACCGAAGGCAACGCCGGGGCCCGCGTGATCTCCTCCGTGTCTGCTTCGCTGACTTACGACACTCGCGACGAATACAACTTCCCGACTAAGGGTTCCCGCATCTCCCTCACTGAGGAGCTCGCGGGCAACGGCCTGGGCGGCGAGGTCAAGTACCTGAAGTCCGAACTCCGCACGGGACGCTGGTTCCTCGTCTCTCCGACGGCCGAGCAGACGATCGGCGTCATCGGTCGCGCCGGTTTCTTCACCGGCACGGGCGGCTACCTCCCGTTCTACGAACGCTTCTACCTCGGCGGCGCCTACGACATGCGTGGCTTCGGCTACAATGACGTCGGGGCATACAGCACCTACGACACCTCCCACGGCTACCAGCCGATGGGTGGCATGACCTACGGCTACCTCAGCGCCGAGTATACCATCAAGGCAGCCGAGAACCTGCGTTTCGCCGCGTTCTACGATTACGGTTTGGTCAACAAGTCCGAGACGGACTTCAACGTATCCGAGGCCAATTCCGACGTCGGCCTAGGCATGCGCATCCTCCTCGGGGGCGCGGTCATGCGCCTCGATTTCGGCTTCCCGTTGCAGACCACCAAGGATGCGGCTACTGGTGCCGCGCTCAATGCCGGCGGCATGAAGTTCAACTTCAGCTTCGGCACGGTGTTTTGATTGCCATTCTCCCTCCTTGACGCTTCTTAACAAAGAATAACCCCATGAAGTCCTTCTTCGCCCTCCTGCTCGCCTCCGCTTCCGTCTACGCCGCCGCCCCCAGCGTCGGCATCGTCGACGACCAGGAGATCTTCAAGAAATACGCCAAGGCCGCTGACCTGCAGGCCGAGATCCGTAAATCCGAGGAATCCGCCCAGGCTTCCATCAACGAGCGCGTCAAGGCCGTCGAGCAGCTCCAGACCGAGCTCCAGGGCATCGACAAGCGCGGCCAGGACCCGATGCTCAGCGAGAACGGCAAGAAGGCCGTCGCCGCCGAGTTCCAGCAGAAGAACGCCACCTTCCAGCAGCGTCGCGGCGAGCTCCAGAACTTCGTCAACGAAGCCCGCAACGCGATCCAGCAGCGCGTCATGGAGATGAACAAGCAGATCGTCGCCGACGCCCGCGTCCAGGCCGAGAAGGTCGCCAAGGCCAAGGGACTCAACCTCATCATCGGCAAGGCTCCGGTGCTCTTCTCCGACTCCTCCCTCGATGTCACCGAAGACGTGATCAAGGAGCTCAACGCCGCATACAAGGCTTCCGCTCCGGTCTCCGCTCCGACCATCGCTCCCGCGCCCGCCGCCCCGGCGGCCCCTGCGCCCGCCGCCGGCGACAAGCCGGCCGCCAAGTAAGACTCTGCCGCGCCCCTGCCAGTCAGGGGCGCTTCATTTAGGATCATGTCGCTCGCCTTCACCATCGCCGAACTTGCCTCCCTGACCGGAGCCAAATCCGTCGACGGCGCCTGCGCTGGTTCGATCACGGGTATCGCCGCCCTGGCCGAGGCGACGCCCGCCGACCTCTCCTTCCTCGGCAACGCCAAGTATGCCGAGGCGGTCGCCACCTCGAAGGCCGGCGCGCTACTCGTTCCCGTCGCCTTCGCCGGCAAGCCTGCCTCGGGCCAGGCATTCCTGCGCGTCGATAATCCTTCTTATGCCTTGGCGCTCCTCTGCGCGGTGCTCGAGTCCCGCCTCTGGCCGCGTCCCTCTGCCGGCATCCATGCTTCTGCCGTGGTCGCCGCTTCCGCCAAGGTCGATCCGGCCGCCCATGTCGGTCCGCTTTGCGTCATCGGCGATGGCGCGGTGATCGCCGCCGGAGCGACCCTCGAGGCCCGCTGCCATGTCGGCGCGCATGCGACCATCGGCGCCGATTGCTGGCTCAAGCCCGGCGTGACGGTCGGCGATTATTGCGTCCTTGGCGCCCGCTGCCGTCTCCAGTCCGGCGCCGTCATCGGCTCCGACGGCTTCGGTTACGAGCCGGTCAACGGCGAGATCCAGCGTATCCCGCAGATCGGCAACGTGGTGCTGGAAGACGACGTCGAAGTCGGCGCGAACTCGACCCTCGACCGCGCCCGCTTCAGTAAGACGGTGGTAGGGCGGGGCACCAAGATCGATAACCTCGTCCAGATCGCCCACAACGTGCGCATCGGGCGCCAGTGCCTCATCACCGCTCAGGTCGGCATCGCCGGCAGCACGACCCTCGGCGACCATTGCGTCCTGGGCGGTCAGTCTGGCGTAGCCGGCCATCTGACCCTCGGCGACCGCGTCAAGCTGGGCGCCCAGACGGGCCTTTTCGAGGACGTGCCTGCCGATGGCTTCATGAACGGGACGCCCGCCGTACCGTTCGGCCTTGAGCGGCGACTGGTGGTCCTCTCGCGCCGTCTGCCTGAGCTGTTCAAAAAGGTTGATTCGCTGGCCGCCTCCTTGGACTCTGCTGGACGCTAAACGACATGAGCCTACCTGAGATGAAGATTTTCACCGGCAACGCCAACCCGGCGCTGGCCAAGGAAATCTGCGAGCATCTCGGCGTCCCGCTCGGCACCGCCACCGTCAACCGCTTCCCGGACGGCGAGACGTTCGTCCAGATCAACGAGAACATCCGCGGCTGTGACGTCTATGTGGTCCAGCCCACCTGCGCGCCGGCCAACGACCGCATCATGGAGCTGCTGATCATGATCGACGCGCTCCGCCGCGCTTCCGCCGCGCGCATCACGGCCGTCATCCCGTTCTTCGGCTACGCCCGCCAGGATCGCAAGGACAAGCCCCGCGTGCCGATCACGGCCAAGCTCGTGGCCAACCTGCTGACCGCCGCCGGCGCCAACCGCGTCCTGACGGTCGACCTGCACGCCCAGCAGATCCAGGGTTTCTTCGACATCCCCGTCGACCATCTCTACGCCTCGCCGGTCTTCTACGCCCACATCAAGAACAAGCCCTGGCTCAAGGACGCCACGGTGTTCTCGCCTGACGTGGGCGGCCTGAAGTACGCCTCGGCCGTGGCGGACATGCTCAATCTGCCTTACGGCTTCGTGGCCAAGCGCCGCACGAGCGCGACCACCGTCCAGGCCACGAGCCTCGTCGGCGAAGTCGAAGGCCGCGACATCATCCTGGTCGACGACATGACGGAGACCGCGGGCACGCTCGTGGCCGCCGCCGAACTGCTCAAGAAGAACGGCGCCCGCTCGGTCCGCGCCGTCGTCTCTCACTGCATGATCCAGGAGATCGCTTTCGAACGACTTCGTCGCGGCATCATCGACGAGGTCATCACGACCAACTCTGTTCCGGCCGACTGGCCGAAGGACCTGCCGATCACGGTGCTCTCGATCGCGCCCCTGCTTTCCGACGCGATCCGTCGCATCCACGGCAACAACAGCGTGACCGACCTCTTCCCGATCAAAGGCCACTGAGCCTGCTGTCAGGACGTAAAAAAGGCCGCATCGGATGATGCGGCCTTTCTGTTGGGAGGATTTCCTGCGCTTACTTCTTCTCGGACTTAAGGAAGTCGAGGATCAGCTGGGCCTGGTCGCTGGTGTGGCCCTTATGGTCGGCGTAGACGCACTTGCCGTCCTTGAAGAGGAAGGCGCTGCGGCTGGCCATGCCGACGAGATTCTTGACGCCGAAGGCTTCGGTGACTGCCTTCTTCTCCTTGTCGGCGAGGAGGCGGAAGGGGAACTTCTGCTCGTCCTTGAATTCCTTCTGCAGCTTCTCGTCGTCGGTGCTCACGCCGAGCACGTTGACGCCGGCCTTCTGGAGGTCGGCCCAGCCGTCGCGCAGCGAGCAGCCCTGCTTGGTGCAGCCGCCGGTCTTCGCCTTCGGGTAGAAGTAGACGAGCAGGTAGCCCTTGGCGCCTTCCTTGGCGAGGGAGACGGGCTTGCCGTCCTGGTCGTTACAGGTGACGTCCGGGATGGAGGCGCCGACGGCGAGCTTTTCAGCCGCGTCACCGAAGAAGGGGAGGAGGGACATAAGGAGGGTGGCGAAGAGAGTCTTCATGCGCCGTAGGTTGGGAGCCCGCCGGCAAAAGGCAAATGCGACCGATGGTGTTTTCGTGTCGCTTGTCCGTCTCTCCGGGGGCAAAAATAAGGCCATGTTGCAGGCCGTCCTCGACACCATCCCTCATCGCCCGCCGTTCCTCTTCCTGGACCGGATCGACGAGGTCCGGGCCGATGGGGCGACGTGCACCCGTACGTTCCGCGCGGACGAGCCTTTCTATTCGGGCCATTACCCGGGTAATCCGATCACGCCGGGCGTACTGCTCTGCGAATCGGTCTTCCAGGCTGGCGCGATCTTCCTCACGAAGAAACTGCAGGCCGACGGCGGCGCCCCGGCCGGCAAGACTCCGGTGCTCTGCCGTATCGAGGAGGCCAAGTTCAAGGGGATGGTGAAGCCCGGCGATACGGTCTCGATCGATGTGAAGCACGTCGAGACGCTCCAGCAGTTCCATTTCATGACCGGCACGGTGCGCCGCGACGGGAAGGCCGTCCTGACCATCCGCTTCGCCCTCGCCCTCGTCGACCAACCCGCCTGACCTATGTCCTTCCTCGGCCTTTCCGGTAAGACTTATCTCGTCCTCGGCGTCGCGAACAAGAAGTCCGTCGCCTGGCACGTCGCCAGGACCCTCGAGGCCGAAGGCGCCAAGGTGGTCTACTCCGTCCGCTCGCAGGCCCGTCTCGACTCGCTGAAAGGCCTGCTCGACGGCAAGCCGGTGTACCTTTGCGATCTCGAGCACGAAGCACAGACGCAGAAGCTCGCCGCCGACGTCGGCCGCGAACATGGACCGCTCGACGGAGTGCTCCACAGCGTGGCTTTCGCCAACTTCTCCAAGGGCATGCAGCCGTTCCACGAGACCGTCCGCGCCGACTTCCTGCAGGCCACCGCGATTTCCGCGTTCTCGTTGGTCGAGCTTTCCCGCGCGCTGAAGCCTCACCTGAAGCCCGATGCCTCGGTCGTCTCCATCGGCATCTCCTCGCAGGTGACGGCCTCGAACTACGGTTACATGTCGCCGATCAAGGCCGCTCTCGAATCCGCCAGCCGCTTCCTCGCGAAATCTTTCTCGGCTGATTCGCGCGTGCGTTTCAATTCCGTCAACGCGGGCCCGCTCAAGACGAGCGCCAGCGCGGGCATCCCGGGCTATCTCCACAACTACCTGCACGCCGAGAAGATGACCTTCCGCAAGGAAGCCCTGAAGACGCAGGAAGTCGCCGACACGGCGGTCTGGCTGCTCTCGCCGCGTTCGAGCGGCATCAATGGCCAAGGCATCGTGGTCGACGCCGGCATGGGCTGGAATTTCTTCGACGAAGAGCTCGTGGCCGCTTCTTCCCGCCTCCCCGGAGCGTGATCTTCAAGCGCACAGTCCTGTCCGGCCTCGTCGCCGAACTGCCCCCAGAGGTCTGGACCTCCGACGAGGTCGAGCGCCGCCTGGCGCCGCTTTATGGCCGCCTGAAACTGCCGGAGGGGCGGCTCGAACTGATGACGGGTATCCGCGAGCGGCGTTTCTGGCCGCAGGCGATCCGTCCGTCCGCTGCTTCCGCGTTGGCGGGTCGCCGCGCGATGCAGGCCGCAGGGGTCGGCCCCGCCGACATCGACCTGCTGATCCATTCGTCCGTCTGCCGTGATCGTCTCGAGCCTTCGACCGCCGCCTACGTGCACGGTCTGCTCGGCCTCGGCCCGCAGGCGCAGATCCTCGACGTTTCCAACGCCTGCCTGGGTTTCCTCAATGCCGTCGCGCTCGCCGCGGGCATGGTGGAGTCCGGTCAGATCAAGCGCGCGCTCGTCTGCTCCGGCGAGGATGGTCGTCCGCTCGTCGAGCGCACGATCCGGATGCTGAACGAAGACCTCGCCCTCACCCGCGAGACCATCAAGCCGTACTTCGCGAACCTCACCATCGGCGCCGGCGGGGCCGCCGCCGTCGTCTGTCGTGACGACCTTGCCGGTCCTGGTTCGATTCGTCTCCTGGGCGGAGCCGCCGAGACCGATTCTTCCGCTAACGGGCTCTGCGAAGGCGATACTTCCTTCGCCGAACTCGACATGCGCACCGACTCGGAGGCGTTGCTGGCCGCAGGCGTCGCGCTCGCCCAGCGTTGCTGGGGCCGCTTCAAGGGCGTCACGGGCTGGGATGAGTCCACGCCGCATCGCGTGGTGACGCACCAGGTCGGCCGTCGCCACTCCTCGCTGCTCTTCGAAAAGCTCGGTCTCGACCCGGCGAAGGATTACCAGAGCTTCGATCGCCTTGGTAATGTCGGCTCGGTCTCCGTGCCAGCCACCTTAGCGTTGGGTCTCGCCGAAGGCCGGATCAAGCCCGGCGAACGCGTCGCGTTGCTGGGCATCGGCAGCGGCCTCGCCAGCATGATGCTCGCCGTCGAATGCCAATGACCTCTTCCGGCCTTTCTCCCGCCGTGCAGGCGCTCTATCCGTTCGTCCCGAAGGATTTCGCCGCGCTTTCCGGCCGGATGAGCTATGTGGACCACGGGCCGCGCGATGGCCGTCCGGTGCTGCTGCTGCACGGCAACCCTTCCTGGTCTTTCCTCTGGCGGGACCTCATCCTGAAGCTGGCTTCCCAAGGACGTCGCGTCATCGCGCCCGATCATGTCGGCATGGGGCTTTCCGCTCGCCCCGACCGTTTCCTGCGCCTCGCCGACCGTATCGCCGACGTCGAAGCGCTCATCGCTCACCTTGGGATCAAGGAGTTCGACCTGGGCGTCCACGATTGGGGTGGCGCCATTGGTTTCGGCGTCGCGGGACGCCGGCCGGAAAGGGTGGGCAAGATCCTCGTCACCAATACCGGAGCGTTCCTGTCTGACCGCATCCCTGCCCGGATTGCCCTTTGCCGCGCGCCCTTGGTCGGCCGTTTCATCGTCCAAGGTCTGAATGGCTTTGCCTGGCCGGCGACCTGGATGTCCGTCGAGAAGCCCCTTAGTCCTGCCGCCAAGGCCGGTTTCCTGGCACCCTATGGGTCGGCATCGGTCCGGCGGGCGGTGGCCGATTTCGTGGCCGACATCCCGATGGAGGCCGAACACCCCACCCGATCAGTCCTAGCGGCCGTGGAGGCCTCTTTGGAGGGGTTAAAGGGTAAGCCGATGCTCCTTTGCTGGGGCATGCGCGACTTCTGCTTCGACCGGTCGTTCCTGGAGGGCTTCATCCGCCGTTTCCCGGCCGCGGAGCAGCAGCTCTTCACGGACGCCGGGCACTATGTCCTCGAGGATGCGGGAGAGGCGGGGCTTGGTCCGATCGCCGCCTTTTTCGGGCCCGCCTGAGCGACAGGTTCGGCTCCTCTCGACAGGGGCGGAATAGGCCTGTGGACAACGTGTGAACAACGATAGCTTACACCCCCTATAAGTTTTCGTAAGGGGTTGATTGGTAGTCATTTCTGGTCAGCCAAAAACATTCACGGCGAGGGTGTTTCCAGTTGCAGATACCCCTGTGAAAAACAGCATGAAAACACCCCTCCGAAGGGCGGGGAAACTTCACATATTTACATACTAAATCATGAGCGAAAATTCCGAGAAAACCCCGAATCGCGGCAAGCACGCCGGTAACGAAAGTTACGGCGCTTCCGACATCAAGCGCCTCAAGGGCCTCAAGGCCGTGCGCGAGCGACCTGGTATGTACATCGGTGATACGAACGAGACGGGTCTCCACCACTGCGTGTATGAGATCGTCGACAACTCGATCGACGAAGCGCTCGCCGGTTATTGCAAGAGCATCAAGGTCGAGATCCATGCCGACGGCTCGCTTTCGGTCGAGGACGACGGCCGTGGCATTCCCGTCGCGATGCACCCCGAAGAGAAAGTGCCGACGCTTGAGCTCGTGCTCACCAATCTCCACGCCGGCGGCAAGTTCGACAAGGGTGCCTACCAGGTCTCCGGCGGCCTGAACGGCGTCGGCGCCAAGTGCGTCAACGCTCTCTCCGACAGTTTCATCGCCGAGGTCAGCCGCGAAGGCGAAGTCCACCAGATGAAGTTCTGTCGTGGCGAAGTCACCCAGTCGATCAAGGTCATCGGCAAGACGAAGCGCACGGGCACGAAGATCACCTTCCATCCTGACCCGGAGATCTTCATCGCCACGCAGGAGTTCAAGTACGACACGCTCGTCCGCCGCATGCGCGAACTGGCCTTCCTCGTCCCCGGCATCACGGTCGAGATGAAGGACCATCGCTCCAACCGCGCCGACAAGTTCGAGTTCAAGGAGGGCATCGCCGAATACGTCTCCTTCCTCAACGCGAACGAGGAACGCCTCTTCGAGAAGCCGATCCTGATCTCCGCCGAAGTCGATTTCACCGACCTCGCCAACCCGCGCGTGATGGCCGACGGAGAGAAGCCCAAGCCGGGCATGCGCCGCATGACGCTCGACGTGGCCCTGCAGTATAACGACCGCTACGACGAGATGGTCTTCAGCTACGCCAACCTCATCAACCAGCCCGAGGGAGGCACGCACCTCTCCGGCTTCCGTTCCGCGCTCACCCGCGTGATCAACCACTACGCGAAGTCCAACAACCTCATCAAGGACAAGGACGCCAAGCTCAACGGGGACGACATGCGCGAAGGCCTCGTGGCCGTCATCTCCGTCAAGCACCCCGACCCGAAGTTCCAGTCCCAGAACAAGACGCGCCTGACCAACCCCGAAGTCGAAGGCATCGTGACCTCCGTCGTGGGCGAGCAGCTCAAGTATTACCTCGAGCGCGACCCGAAGACCGGCCGTCGCATCGTCGACAAGTGCCTCAACGCCGCCCGCGCCCGCGAGGCCGCCCGCAAGGCCCGCGAGACCGTCCGTAAGTCCGCCATGTCCTCGGGCGGCCTCCCCGGCAAGCTGGCCGACTGCTCCGAGAGCGATCCGTCCGTCTGCGAACTCTACATCGTCGAAGGCGACTCGGCCGGCGGCTCCGCCAAGCAGGGGCGCGACCGTCGCTACCAGGCGATCCTCCCGATCAAGGGCAAGATCCTCAACGTCGAGAAGGCCCGTATCGACAAGATCCTCTCCAACGAGGAAATCCGCACGATCATCACCGCCTGTGGCACCGGCATCGGCAAGCATGAGGGAGACGGCGCCTTCGACGTCACGAAGTGCCGCTACCACAAGCTCGTCATCATGACGGACGCCGACGTCGACGGTTCGCACATCCGCACGCTGCTCCTGACCTTCCTCTTCCGCCAGATGCCCGGCCTCATCGAGGCCGGCTACGTCTACATCGCCCAGCCGCCCCTGTACCGCATCAAGCGCAAGAAGCGCGAGCAGTACGTCGACAACGACCCGGAGCTGAACCGCATCCTCCTCGAGCTCGGCTCCGAGGACGTGAACCTGCTCCGCCTGCGCGACAAGCACGTCTTCCCGGGCCAGAAGCTCGACAAGATCGTCGAATCCCTCGCCCGCCTGGAATCCCTCGGCGCGAGCATCGGCCGGACGGGCTGCCAGCTCGGCGAATACCTCGACCAACAGGACCTCAAGACCCACGCGCTCCCGCGCTTCATCGTCCGTACGCGTACCGGCAACGAGGAGACCTATGAGTTCCTCGCCGACACCGACGCCAAGCAGGCCTACCTGCGCAAGGCCGGCGTCGAAGACTTCCTCGCCGACAAGATCGACCGAGAGAAGAAGCTCAAGGACGGCACCGTCGTCCAGGAACGCGTCAACGTGATCGAAGTCTTCGAGAATGAAGCCATCACCAAGGTCCTCAAGGAGCTCGAAACCCAAGGCATGGACGTGAAGAAGTTCACCGCCGCCGAAGAGCCGCGCTACCACCTGATCGACGGCTCGACCGCCGAGGAAGCCCCTGCCGCCGCCGAGGGCGAGGAAGAAGCGAAGGGCGAGGAGAAGCCTGCCAAGAAGATCGTGAAGAAGGCCGAGCCCATCCCGCTCGGCTCGATCCTCGAGCTCATCGGACAGATCCGCCAGTTCGGCCGCAAGGGTCTCACGATCCAGCGATACAAGGGCCTTGGCGAAATGAACCCCAAGCAGCTCTTCGAGACCACGATGGATCCGGCCAAGCGCCGCTTCCTCAAGGTTGACATCGCCGACGCCGCCGAAGCCAACCGCGTGTTCGCCATGCTCATGGGCGAAGACGTCCCGAACCGCCGCGCCTTCATCGAGGACAACGCGCTCAACACCTCGAACCTCGACGTCTGATCGTCCTGATACACCCACCTCAAGACCTCTTCGAACATGTACTCTGACAAGGAAAAGCTCACGTCCGCCAACATCACGGACATCATGCAGACGGCCTACATCGATTACTCGATGTCCGTCATCGTCTCCCGCGCCCTCCCGGACGCGCGCGACGGCCTGAAGCCCGTGCAGCGCCGCATCCTCTACGCGATGCTCCGCGAAGGCCTCGTCCACAACCGCCCGTTCGACAAGTGCGCCGGCGTCGTCGGCGAAGTGCTGAAGAACTACCACCCGCACGGCGACAGCTCCGTGTACGACACGCTCGTCCGCCTGGCCCAGAACTGGGTCATGCGCTATCAGCTCATCGAACCGCAGGGCAACTTCGGCTCGGTCGACGGAGATCCGCCCGCGGCCTACCGTTACACCGAGTGCCGCCTCTCGGAGATCTCTTCCGAGCTCCTCGCCGACATCGACGAGGATACGGTCGACTTCACGCCGAACTACAAGGAGTCGACCACCGAGCCGACCGTCCTGCCGTGTGCCTTGCCCCACCTGCTGATGAACGGTTCGACCGGCATCGCGGTCGGCATGACGACCAACATCCCGCCCCATAACCTCAACGAGCTCGTCGAGGCCACCTGCCTCATCATCGACAAGCCTAGCGCGACCGTCGAGGACCTCGAGAAGATCATCATCGGTCCCGACTTCCCGACCGGCGGCGTCATCAACGGCAAGGAAGGCATCAAGCAGTACCTTCGCACCGGCCGCGGCATCATCCGCGTCCGCGGCGTCGCCCACACCGAGGAGATGAAGAACGGCAAGGAACAGATCGTACTCACGGAGCTGCCTTATAACGTCAACCGTTCCTCCTTGGTGAAGCACATTGCCGACCTCTGTTCCGAGAAGGTCCTCGACGAGGTCTCCGACCTCCGCGACGAGTCCGACGAGAACACGCGCGTCGTCATCGAACTCAAACGCAACGAGAACCCTAAGGTCGTCATCAACAAGCTCTACAAGCACACGAACTTCGAGAACTCGTTCGGCGTCATCCTGCTGGCCCTCGACAAGCGTCGTCCGAAGCAGATGAACATCCGCGAGCTCCTCGAGTGCTTCGTCGAGCACCGCCGCGACGTCGTCACCCGCCGCACCCGCTTCCGCCTCCGCAAGGCCGAGGACCGCGCCCACATCCTCGAAGGCTTCAAGATCGCGCTGCGCAACCTGGACGACTTCGTGAAGATCATCCGCGCCGCGTCCAACCGCGACGAGGCCCGCGTGAAGCTCATGGCCAAGTACGGCCTCAGCGAACGCCAGGCCGTGGCCATCCTTGACCTCCGCCTCTACCAGCTCACCGGCCTGGAGCGCGACAAGATCGAGGCCGAGTACCGCGAACTGATGGCGCTCGTCGAAGAGCTCCGCGGCATCCTCTCCAGCGAGTCGAAGCTGCTCTCTCTCATCAAGAAGGAGCTGCGCGACGCCGCGAAGAAGCACATCGGTCCCCGCAAGACGAAGGTCACGGCCCAGGAAGGCGACCTCTCGATGGAGGACATCGTCGCCAACGAAGGCTGCGTCGTCACCGTCTCGCACGCCGGCTTCATCAAGCGCACTCCGGTCGCCCAGTATCGCCTCCAGAAGCGCGGCGGCAAGGGCACCAAGGGCGCCGAGCTCTCGAAGGCCGCGTCCGACGAGGACAGCGACTTCATCGAGCATCTCTTCACGGCCAACACCCACGACCATATCCTGTTCTTCATGAACAACGGCCGCGTCTACGTGGAGAAGGTCTATGAGATCGAGGAAGCCAACCGCGCCTCGCGGGGCAAGTCGATCGCCCGCCTGCTCGACCTGAAGGACGACGAGAAGCTGGCCGCGATGGTCTGCGTCTCGAACTTCGAGGAAGGCAAGTTCCTCATGATGTGCACCGCCAACGGCACGATCAAGAAGACCGAGATCTCGAAGTATGCCAACTACCGCAAGGGCGGCATCATCGGCATCAACATCGAGCACGGCGACCGCCTGATCTCCACCAAGCTGACCAACGGCGACAACGAAGTCGTGATGATCTCGCAGTCCGGCATGTCCATCCGCTTCCACGAGTCCGACGTTCGCTCCATGGGCCGCGATACCACCGGTGTCGCCGGCATGAAGCTCGACAGCGGCGACCAGGTGAAGGCGATGGAAGTCGTCGATCCGGCCTGCACGCTCCTCGTCGTCGGTATCGATGGTATCGGCAAGCGTACGCCCTTCGACGATCCCGAGACCAAGGAGCCCGTCTACCGCAAGCAGACGCGCGGCGGAAAGGGCGTCATCGCCATCTCCACCGAAGTCGGCGTCGCCGGCGCGCTCAGCGTCCAGGAAGAGGACGAAGTCATGCTCCTCACCAAGGGCGGCCAGTCCATCCGCACCAAAGTGTCCGACATCCGCTGCACCGCGGGACGCAATACCAAGGGCGTCCGCGTCATGCGCCTCAAGGACGGCGAGTCGCTGCTCGGCATCTCCAAGGTCGAACGTTCCGAGGAAGAGGAAGAGAACGCCGCCAAGCCGCAGGCCTGATCCGGCTGACCGGCCAAGCAGAAGGGGCGCCTCGTGGCGCCCCTTTTTTGTGCCCTGCCGGGTCGCTTAGGCGCGTTCCAGCGCCGCGATGCACTCGACGTGGCGCGTCTGCGGGAAGAGGTCGAACGGACGGACGGAGACGACCTTCCAGCCCTTGGCGCAGAGGTACTTCACGTCACGGGCCTGCGTGTCGGGGGCGCAGCTCACATAGACGATGCGGCGCGGGCCGAACGCATGCAGCTGCTCGAGGAAGGCCTCGTCGCAGCCCTTGCGGGGCGGGTCGACGATCACGGCGGACTCGTGGCCTTCGACCGGGAGTTTCTTGAAGATCGATTCCGCGGAGCCGGCGATGAAGCGGCAGTTGAGCAGATGGTTGAGCGTGGCGTTTTCGGCGGCCTTGCGGGCGGCCTCGGCGCTGACCTCGATGCCGTTGACGGAGTCGAAAAGGCGGGCGCCCGAGAGCGCGAAGAGGCCGGAGCCGCAGTAGGTGTCGACGAGGTGGCGGGCGCCTGACTCATGGGCGAGCTTGATGGCATGGCCGACGAACTGCTCGAGCACGGACGGATTGTTCTGGAAGAATTCTCCGGCGAGGAATTTCAGCTGTACCGCCCCCACCTTCTCGGTGACGACCTGGCGGGAATCGGTGATGACGCCTTCTTCGCAGTCGCGGAAGAGCAGGGTGGCGCCGCGTTCGAAGCGCCCGGGGTTGGCTTTGATGTCCTTGCGGGAGCGGGCGTACGATGCGTTGATCGCGTCGGTCGCGATCGGGCACTTCGGTACGTCGACGACGCGGCGCGAGGTGCCGGCGGCGAGGAAGCCGATCGGGAAGTCCGCGCGGCGGGGCGTCATGAAGTGCGGGGTGATCTTGGAGCGGTAGCCGTACTGCTTGGGCGAAGGATGGCAGGGGTCGACCTTGGTCTTGATGCCGCCGAGGCGCTCGAAGGCCTCCGCTACCTGCTTCTGTTTCCACTCGAGCTGCTGCGGGTAGGCCAGGTTCTGGTATTGGCAGCCGCCGCATTCTCCGAAGAGGTCGCAGCGAGGCTGGACGCGATGGGGAGAGGGGACGACGACGCGGACGAGGTCGCCGCGCGAGAAGTTGGCGGCATTGTGCCAGATGCGGGCCACGACCTTTTCGCCGGCGAGGGCGCCGGCGATGAAGACCACCCAGCCGTCGACGCGGGCCACGCCTTCTCCGAGATTCGTCAGGCTCGCGATCTCGACCTCGATCTCCTGATGGTAGGTGAACTTGCCAGGCCGGAACTTGGAGGAGTCGGGTTTGCGGGACTGAGGCGGCTCGAATTCGGACATGGCGATAAAGTCCGTCTCTGGGCGGAGAGGTCGAGACTTATCCCCGCCGAAGGCCTATCCTTGCCCTTCGGCGTACCTTGGTACTCACTTCGCCCGTGCCCGACGAGGTCATCCAGAGCCGACAGAACCCCCGCGTGCAGGCGTTGGCCCGCCTGCGGGATCGTGCCGAACGCGAAGCCCGCGGTCTTTTCATCGCCGAAGGCCTCCGTGAGCTTTCCCGGGCCATCGAGCGCAAGGTCGAGGTCCTCGAGGTTTATTTCTGCCCTTCGATGTTCCGTGGCTCCGAGGCCGCCGAACTCGTGACCAATGCCCGGGCCGCCGGCGTCGATTGCTGCGAACTGGGCGAGTCCGCCTTCGAAAAGGTCAGCGGCCGCGAAGGTCCGGATGGTTTGCTCGGCGTCGCCAAGACCTGGAACTGTTCCCTCGCCCAGCTCAAGCCTTCGGCCAACCCGCTCCTGCTGGTCGCTGAATCGGTCGAGAAGCCGGGCAACCTCGGTGCGTTGCTTCGCACGGCGGACTCCGCCGGTTGCGATGCGCTCATCGTCTGCGACCCGATCACCGATGTCTTCAACCCGAACGTCGTCCGTTCCTCGCAGGGTGCGCTTTTCTCCATGCCCGTGGCCGTCTGCACGTCGCAGGAGGCGGCCGCCTGGATGAAGGCCAAAGGTGTCCGTTCGCTGGCGACCTCGCCGGCGGCCACTAAGGACTATTGGGATGTCGATTGCCGAGCTCCCGTGGCTTTGCTGCTCGGTTCGGAAAAGGACGGACTCACGGATTTCTGGCTTAAGGGCGCCGATGAGAAGATCTCGATCCCGCAGGCTGGCCTGTCGGATTCCCTGAATGTTTCCAATGCCGCGGCGATCTGCCTCTTCGAGGCAGTCCGTCAGCGACGTAAGGCGAGATGAACCGTCGGTACTTCATCGCGGCAATCCTTTGTTTCTGCGTCTCCTGGGCCTGTTGGGCCGCCTACGCGCGGAACGGCTCCCGCCTGGATCAGGATGGCGTCCTGCATGAGCAATTCGGCTTCATCCCGCTTGGCTGGTTGTTCGATTTCGTCGGCTTGGTGCTGCTCGTGCTGGCCTGGGTCCGCCGCAAATAAGAAGGCCGGGCTTGGGGCCCGGCCTTGCTTGAAGGACTGACGGTTCGCTTAGCCGATGGCCTTGGCGACCAGGTCGTCGAGCTTCTTGCCGTCGACGGCGAAGGCTCGGATACCTTCGGCGGTCTTCTCCGTGGCCATGGCGTCTTCGTTGTGGTGCCAGCGGAATTCCTTCTCGCCCCAGGCCTTGGCGGCTTCGCCTTCGGCCTTGGCGGCGGCTTCGTCGAGCACCTTGGGCACCGCGGCGGAGTCTTTGGAGAGCTCGTCGAGGAGATTCGGGGCGATGGTCAGGAGGTCGCAACCGCAGAGGGCCTTGATCTGGCCGCAATTACGGAAGGAGGCGCCCATGACTTCGGTCTTGATGCCGTTACGCTTGTAGTAGGCGAAGATGCGGCGGACGGACTGCACGCCCGGATCGTTGGCTCCGGAGGAGGCGGCTTCGTTCCAGTTGGCGCCTTGGGCCTTCTTATGCCAGTCGTAGATGCGGCCGACGAACGGCGAGATCAGCTGGACCTTGGCGTCGGCGCAGGCGACGGCCTGGGCGAACGAGAAGAGCAGGGTGAGATTGCAGCGGATGCCTTCCTTTTCGAGTTCGGCGGCGGCTTGGATGCCTTCCCAGGTGGAAGCCATCTTCACGAGGATACGCTCCTTGGGGATGCCGGCGGCCTTATAGAGAGCGATGAGTTCACGGGCCTTGGCGACGGTGGCGGCCTTGTCGAAGGACAGGCGGGCGTCGACTTCGGTGGAGACGCGGCCGGGGACGATTTTGAGGATCTCGGTGCCGAAGGAGATGAGGAGAGCGTCGACGGCGGCCTGGACGCCCTTGCTCTTGTTGTCCTGGGCGGCCTTCTGGAGGAGCGCCTGGTACTCAGGCATCTGGACGGCCTTAAGGATGAGGCTCGGGTTGGTCGTGGCGTCCAGAGGCTTGAAGGCCTTCATGGCGGCGAAGTCGCCGGTGTCGGCGACGACCTTGGTGTGTTGGCGAAGCTGTTCGAGTGCGTTCATGAGTGAAGGGTTGCGAGCGTGTTAAAGGGGGCGGGCTTGTCCAGCCCGACCCGAAAAAACGGACGCAACCATGCCGTCGGGGCATCTCTCGCTTGTTTCGGACGGCAGGGTGGTGCAAATTACCCCATGCGAATCAAGGTCAAGCAGGCGCTCGCCGCCGAGGAGCCGCTGAAGGGTGTCACGGTCTCCGGCTGGGTCCGGACCCGTCGCGACGCCAAGGACTTCTCGTTCGTCGAGATCAACGATGGCTCCTGCTTCAAGAACCTCCAGGTCGTCGTAGACGCCGCCGTCCCGGGTGCCGAACACCTCAAGGAAGCGCTCACAGGTTCGTCGGTCAGCGTGGACGGCGAACTGGTGCCTTCGCCGGCCAAGGGCCAGAAATGGGAACTTAAGGCTGCCTCTTTTCGTCTGCTCGGCCGGGCGGATGAGTCATTCCCGCTCCAGAAGAAAGGGCACACCGTGGAATTCCTGCGCACTATCCCGCACCTGCGTGCCCGAACGAACCGACTCGGTTCGATGATGCGCGTACGCAGCCGCATGGCGATGGCGGTGCACGCCTTCTTTCAGGAGCGTGGCTTCGCCTACGTCCACACGCCCATCGTGACCGCCAGCGACTGCGAAGGGGCCGGCGAGCTCTTCCGCGTGACCACCCTCGACCCCCTCGCCCCGCCGAAGACGCCCGAAGGCAAGGTCGACTGGACCGCTGATTTCTTCGCCAAACAGTCCTACTTGACGGTCTCCGGACAGCTCGAAGGCGAGACCCTTGCCTGTGCCTTGGGGGATGTCTATACGTTCGGGCCGACGTTCCGTGCCGAGAACTCCCATACCAGCCGTCACGCCAGCGAGTTCTGGATGATCGAGCCGGAGATGGCCTTCTGCGACCTCGAAGGGGACATGCGTTGCGCCGAGGAACTCGTGAAACACCTCGTAAAGACGGCCCTGGAGCAGTGCTCCGATGAGCTCGAATTCTTCAACGCCTTCGTCGACAAAGGGTTGTTGGAGCGCCTCCGTTTCGTCGCCGAGCGGCCATTTGCTCGCGTCACCTATACCGATGCCGTCGAGCTTCTGCTTAAGTCGGGACGTAAGTTCGAGTATCCCGTCGTCTGGGGCGAGAACCTGCAGTCGGAGCACGAGCGCTACCTCACGGAGGAGCATTTCAAGTGCCCAGTGACGGTATATGACTATCCGAAGGGCGCTAAGCCGTTCTACATGCGTCAGAATGACGATGGTAAGACCGTTGCGGCGATGGACGTCCTCGTGCCCGGCGTGGGCGAGATCGTGGGAGGCAGCCAGCGCGAGGAGCGCCTCGACCTGCTCGTCGCGGCGATGCAGGCGCATGGCCTGGACCTAGCCGGCTACGGCTGGTATGTCGACACGCGGCGTTTCGGCTCGGTGCCGCATGCCGGTTTCGGGCTCGGTTTCGAACGCCTGCTGATGTTCGTCACCGGAGAGGGCAATATCCGCGACGTCATCGCGTATCCGCGGACGCCCGGACACGCCTGAGGGTTTGGTTATTGGGGGCGAACTAATTCCAGGAGCGCCCTGGCCGTCGCGCAGTTGTGCCTCACCATCTGCTGGCTGGGAGTGGCCTGAGCGGCGGGCTTGGCGTCTTTGGCTACCGGGGCGGGCGTCGACGGGGCGGTGAAGACCGGAGAAGTCGAGGCAACCATCCCGACAGCATTCCCGAGGGGGTCGAGGATGGGGCCGCCGCTGGACCCTCGTGCGTAATCGGCGGTGATCTGCATGAATACGGCTCCGTTGCGCTCCGGTTCGTACACCTTGAAGTAACGCGTGATGATGCCTTCGGAGATGCAGCCGAAGGTGTTAGCCGGGTGGCTATAGCAGCGGATAGGCGTGCCGGCGGGGGCGTCATCGCGCAGAGGCAGGAAGGCCAGATCCTTGGCGTTGACGCGAAGGAGGGCGACATCGTGGGCCTTGTCCGTCGCGAGTACTTCGACGACCGGGAAGAACCGGCCGTCCGCGGTGAGCACTCCCATCGCGTCGCCCGTCGTACCTGCGGCCACATGGTGGTTGGTGGCGATGACGCCGTCGGCGGTGATCGCAAAGCCGCTCGCAAGCGTGTTATGCCATTTCGTGCACTTGTTGCATTTATAGGCAGTGCCGATGAGCACGGAGGCCTGGGCGCCACGTCGGTATAACTCGGAGCCTTCGAGCGGAGTTCCGGAGGGAGAGGGCTTGGCGCTGAGGCGCACCGCATCCGTATGCGTGCGCCTGCATTGTTCGAGCCGAGCTTCGCGGCCGATCGAGCCTACGCCCTTATCCGCCAGCGCCGCGGTTGCCGCTTCGAGCTTCAGGAACAACTGACGATCGTCGACCGGGCTATCGACGTCGTAGCCAGGGACGGGAGAGGCTCCTGCGATGAAAGCGCAGAGCAGCGTGGGGAGAAGCATGAGAACATTGAAGCCAAGCGGGACGGAGTGACGAGACTATCGGTAGCGTATCCGTAGAGAACATACATGGGGCCAGAGGGCGGACTCGGTAGATGAAGATCGCGGACTCCGCGGTTGGCATGCCCCAAGGGTAGGGCGCCCAAGGCCCCCGCCGGGGGCATGTCGGGGTGGTCTTCAGGGCTCCATGGGGGGAGAAAATGGTGGAATGGAGACGCATCGGATGGTTAAAAAACTGTTAAAAATGAATAAACTAAGCCTAAGTCATTGATTATCAATAGAGTAGTAGATGTGTGCCTCGTGTGAAAAAATGCAAAAATCCTCTTGAGTCAGGCGGCCGGATTCTCCAATCTGGAACTTCCCTTCTCTTACAGAAGGCTGTTCCTTGGATGTTTCGGTGATCAAGCCCGCTCTGCGCATCAAAATGCAGAAACTTGAAAAAAGACGTTGACCAATACCGCAACGCCTTCACCGTCCGCCCTCCCTCCCCTAAACAGGAGGCCCCTTTCGGTTCTTTGAGAGTTCATTTTTTGTGCGACAATACGGCCTATCGTATTAGTCAAACCTTACACCTGGTGAACCCGGCGATAACTGATCGCGGGTTCTACCAAAATTAGAAAACGCGAATACATTTATCACCGGCGTATTCACTAGGAACTGAGATAATAAAAAATAGTTCGGATCCCAGGATCCGAACCTTCAAACGCCTGCTTCGGCAGGATTTTTGGAGAGTTTGATCC
>CANGRI010000020.1 GCA_947456525.1 Opitutia bacterium | reverse complement strand
GGCTGGGTCGGTCCGGAAACGGGCCGGCCCTGTTTTTGGTTCACATCAAACCCGACACCCCGCAGTAGTAGGGACATGGCTACGCAGGGAAAACTCGACGTCCTCATCCTCGGCTCCGGCGGCCGGGAACACGCCTTGCTCAAGGCCTGCCTCCGCAGCCCTCGCGTGGCGAAGGTTCGCGTGGCGCCCGGCAACGGTGGCATGGCGCTCGAGGCCGAATGCCTCGACGTCGACGCGGCCAATCCCGCCGCCGTCCTGGAACTGGTCCGTCGCACGCACTCCACTTTCGTGATCGTCGGCCCGGAAGTCCCGCTCGCCGCCGGCGTGGTCGACGCCCTCGAAGCCGCGGGTATCCCGGCCTACGGTCCGCTCGCCGCCGGCGCGCGCCTCGAGGCCAGCAAGGCCTTCAGCAAGGATTTCATGGTGCGCCATAAGGTGCCCACCGCCGCTTCCGAGACGTTCCGTTCGCTCGCGCCCGCGCTGGAGTACGTACGCAAGCAGCCCGTCCCGATCGTCATCAAGGCCTCGGGCCTGGCGGCAGGGAAGGGCGTGGTCATCGCGACCACGCAGGCCGAGGCCGAGGCCGCGCTGCGCGACATGATGGAGACCAAGGTCTTCGGCGCGTCGGGCGACGAAGTCGTCATCGAAGAATTCATGCAGGGCGAAGAGGCGTCGATCATGCTCATGGTGTGCCGCGACGAATACCTCATGCTTCCGCCGAGCCAGGACCATAAGCGCGTCGGCGAAGGCGACACCGGCCTCAACACCGGCGGCATGGGCGCCTACGCACCCACGACCGTCGTGACGCCCGAGGTCGAGCGCCGCCTCCGCGAGGAGATCATCGCGCCCACGTTGCGCGGCCTCAAGGCCGACGGCATCGATTACCGCGGCACGCTCTACGTCGGCATCATGGTCACCGCGACCGGCCCCAAGGTCGTCGAATTCAACGTCCGTTTCGGCGACCCCGAGTGTCAGGTGCTCATGCCTTCGCTCGAGACCGACCCCGTGCAGATCATGGAGGACATCGCGCATGGCCGTTTCCGTCCCTCCGCCGTGAAGCTGCGTCCGGGCGCCACGATCATCGTCGTCCTCGCCGCCGGCGGCTACCCCGGCGAGATCCGCAAGGGCGACCCCATCACCTTGCCCGCCAGCCTGCCCGAGGGCGTCGATATCGTCCATGGCGGCACCAAGCGCCTGCCGGACGGCCGGGTCGTCACCACCGGCGGCCGCGTCCTCGGCGTCGTCGCCCATGGCCCGACCCTCCAGGAAGCCGCCCGCCGGGCTTACGCCGTCGTCCCGCAGATCCGTTACGAAGGCTGCCACTATCGTCGGGACATCGGTTACCGCCAGCTCCGTCGCGACGGAGTGGTTTGAACACTTGAACCGAGGGGCTTATCCCTCATCTTCAGGCGCATGGCCGTCGAACGAGACACCGTCACGTTTGTCTGCACGGGGAATACCTGTCGCAGTCCGATGGCGGAGGCGTTGCTCCGGGCGACGTTGGCCAAGCGAGGGCAGGGGCTTGAGAAGCTCAAGGTCGCCTCGTTCGGACTCGCCGCGCAGGACGGACAGCCCGCCTCCGCGAATTCCGTGAAGGCCATGCAGCGCATCGGCTTGGACGTTTCCGGCCATCGCAGCCGGCTGCTCACCCAGGCCGACGTCGATCGCAGCGTCGTGATCTTCGGCATGACCGAGTCGCATCTGGCCGCCCTGCATTCCCGTTTCGACGTCCTGCCTGATTTCGTGCTCCTCCTGCGCGACGTCCTGCCGACCGACGTCCCGCGCGACATCCCGGACCCCTTCGGCGGAGGCTACCGCGATTACGAGGAGTGTCGCGATTCCATGGTTGAAGCCGTCCCTGCGATGGTCGAGTTTCTGCGCCAGAATCTTTCCTGATGACCAGCCCGCTTACGCTCTCCTTCGGCAGTGACCACGGCGGCCTCGCCTTGCGACGCGGCCTGATCGAGGCGCTCAAGGCCAAGGGCTACGCCATCCTCGACCGCGGCACCGAGACCGAAGCCTCCTGCGATTATCCCGACTACGCGCACGCCGTGGGCGCCGACGTCGTCGGGGGCCAGGCCAGGTTCGGCATCCTCGTCTGCACCACCGGCATCGGCATTTCCATCGCCGCCAACAAGATGCGGGGCATCCGCGCCGCCCTCGTCCAGAGCGCCGACGCCGCCGGCCTGAGCCGCCGCCATAACGACGCCAACGTCCTTTGTTTCGGGGCCAAATACGTCGACCTCCCGACCGCCCTGGCGTGCGTCGAGGCCTTCCTGGCTGCCGAATTCGAAGCAGGTCGCCATACCCGCCGCGTGGACAAGATGGAGTCTTCCTGTGGATAACCCCGCCGATTTGCCGTTGCCACGCTTCCTTCCAATAATTGCCCTTTCCCCACTCACACCATGACCGCCATTCGCCGCATCCCTCTCGCCCAGCTCGACCCTGAGATCGACCGCCTGATCAAGGCCGAGCTCAAGCGCCAGCAGACGCACATCGAGCTGATCGCCTCCGAGAACTTCACGCTCCCCGCCGTCATGGAGGCCCAGGGCAGCATCCTCACCAACAAGTACGCCGAAGGTTATCCCGGCAAGCGCTGGTACGGAGGCTGCGAGAACGTCGACCATATCGAGCAGCTGGCCATCGATCGCGCCAAGTCCTTGTTCGGCGCCGACCACGCCAACGTCCAGCCGCACTCCGGCAGCCAGGCCAACGCCGCCGTCTACTTCGCGTCCATCAAGCCCGGCGACAAGATCCTGACCATGAACCTCTCGCATGGCGGCCACCTCACGCACGGCAACGCCGCGAACTTCTCCGGCAAGCTCTACACCGTCGTCCACTACGGCGTGGGCGCCGACGGCCGCATCAACTACGATGAAGTCGAGGAGATGGCCAAGCGTGAGAAGCCCAAGATGATCACCGTCGGCGCGTCCGCCTACGCCCGCGAGATCGACTTCGCCCGCTTCGGCAAGATCGCCAAGGAAAACGGCGCGCTCCTCCTCGCCGACATCGCGCACATCGCCGGCCTCGTCGCCGCGGGCGTGCACCCGTCGCCCGTCCCCTACGCCGACTTCGTGACCACCACCACGCACAAGACCCTGCGCGGTCCGCGCGGGGGCCTGATCCTCTGCAAGGCTGAGCACGCCAAGGCCATCGACTCCTCCGTCTTCCCGGGCGCCCAGGGCGGCCCCCTCGAGCACGTCATCGCCGCCAAGGCCGTCTGCTTCGCCCAGTGCGCCACGCCCGAGTTCAAGGAATATGCCAAGCAGGTCGTCGCCAATTCCCGCGCCCTCGCCGACGAGCTCGTGAAGCTCGGCTTCGGCCTGATCAGCGGCGGCACCGACAACCACCTCAGCCTGCTCGACCTTCGCAAGAGCCACCCGAACGTCTCCGGCAAGGACGCCCAGCTCGCCCTGGACGCCGCCCACATCACCACCAACAAGAACACCGTGCCGGACGAGACCCGCAGTCCTTTCCAGGCCAGCGGTATCCGCGTCGGCACCCCGGCCGTGACTTCCCGCGGCATGAAGGAGGCCGAGATGAAGGAAATCGCCAAGGCGATCGCCATCGTCCTGTCCGACCCCCAGAATCCGGCCAAGATCGCGGAGGCCCAGGCCATCGTCGGCGACCTGACCAGCCGTTTCCCCCTCCCTTATTAATCTTAAGACCACCCTTTTTCCCTTTCCAAGGGAACAAAACCTCCTAACCTAATCTATACCCCACCAAATCTATGAATACCTCCACCCGTAACCGTAAGGGCTTCACGCTCATCGAACTCCTGACGGTCATCGCGATCATCGGCATCCTCGCGGCCGTCCTCTTCCCCGGCGTCCAGGGCGTCATGAAGAAGGCCAAGCAGTCTGCCGCTTCGACCAAGCTGCGCAACATCGCCCAGTCCTACATCACCTACAACAACGGCACGAAGATGATCAAGCAGGCCGCTTGGAACACCTCGACCGCCCCGACCTCCGCCGCGACCATCCAGGAATACGCCGCCGTCCTCGCCCTCAATGCCGGCCTGAACAACGCCGCCATCTGGTACGTCGACGCCGACCCGGCCAACGACTCCGCCACCTTCCCGACGCAGGTCATCACCGGTGCCGCCGGTTCCGAGACGATCGACACGAACTTCAAGACCGCCAGCGCCACCTCGGGCTACCAGTCCTGGACCACCTACGTCCCCTCCCTGAAGAACATCAACGAGCAGACCCCCCTCCTCTGGACCCGCGGTCTGACCGCCGCCGGCAAGTGGGACGTCACCGCCGGTGTCTGGGGTGCTGAAGGCGGCCACATCGCCTTCGGTGACTCGCACATCGACTGGCGCGCCGACACCGTCGATGCGGCCAATCAGTTCAACTCGAAGGTCAGCCCTGGTACCAGCACCGTGAACTGGAACAACGCCGTCGTCGCCTCCGGCACGGTGACCGAGCTGAAGTCCAAGTAAGCCTTAACGGCCTCTTGAAAAGCCCCGCCCCGCGGGGCTTTTTTGTGCCTGAAATCGTAACGAGAGGATGAACATGTACCTTGCCAATAGGCTCTTAGGGAATAGTTTCACTAAATCTGACCCCATGAAAACCCCTACCTCTCTTCGTCGTGGTTTCACGCTCATCGAGCTCCTGACGGTCATCGCGATCATCGGCATCCTCGCGGCCGTCCTCTTCCCCGGCGTCCAAGGCGTCATGAAGAAGGCCAAGCAGTCCGCGGCTTCCACCAAGCTGCGCAACATCGCCCAGTCGTATGTCACGTACAACAACGGCACCAAGATGATCAAGCAGGCGGCTTGGAATACTTCCACGGCGCCGACCTCCGCCTCGAGCATCCAGGAATACGCCGCCGTCCTCGCCCTCAATGCCGGCCTGAACAACGCCGCCATCTGGTACGTCGACGCCGACCCGGCCAATGACACCGCGACTTTCCCGACCCAGGTGATCACCGGCGCCGCCGGCTCCGAGACGCTGGATACGAACTTCAAGACTCCGAGCGCCACTTCCGGCTACCAGGCTTGGACGACTTACGTTCCTTCCCTGAAGAACATCAACGAACAGACGCCTCTGCTGTGGACCCGCGGACTGCTCGCCACCGGCAAGTGGGACGTCACCACCGGCGTCTGGGGTTCTTCCGGCGGCCATATCGCTTTCGGCGACTCGCACATCGACTGGCGTGCCGACACCGTCGATGCGGCGAACCAGTTCAACTCGAAGGTCACCCCCGGCACCAGCACCGTGAACTGGAACAACGCCGTTATCGCCTCCGGCACGGTGACCGAGCTGAAATCCAAGTAAGCCTTCGCCGACCTCTCCGAAAAGCCCCGCCGTGCGGGGCTTTTTTGTTTCCGTTCGTTCGGCGTCTGACACCTTCTGTCCCAGCATGACGTCCTTCCGTGTATGGCTCGCCGCCTGCCGTCCCAAGACCTTGGTGGCGGCGGTCGCGCCTATCGCCCTTGGTGGTGCGGTGGTCGTCGCCTACGCGGGTGCTCCGGGCCTCTGGGCTGACCGGGTCTTCGTGATGACCCTGCTGAGCTGCCTCGGCTTCGCGCTCTGCGTGCAGGTCGCTTGCAATTTCGCCAACGACCTCGGGGATTCGATGCGTGGCGCGGACACCGCGGCGCGCGTCGGCCCGCGGCGCGCGGTCTCGGCCGGTGATATTTCTCCTTCTGCGATGCGCCGTGGTATCTGGGCCGCCTGCGTCCTCGCGCTGTTCCTCGGCTCGCCGGTCGCGATCCTGTCGCCGTGGCTGCTGCTCGCCGGACTGATGGCGATCGCCTGCGCGCTGGCGTATACCCTCGGGCCGTTCCCGTTGGCGTACCGCGGTCTCGGCGACGTCTTCGTCGTCGGCTGCTTCGGCGTGCAGGCGACTGTCCTGACCGCTCTGGCCGTCTGTACGCCCAGCCCCGGCGATTGTGGCTGCGACACGCCGCATATGCCGTGGCGCCCCGCGCTCCTCGCCGGTCTTGGCCTCGGCCTGCTCGCCGACAACATCCTCGTCGCGAACAACGCGCGCGATTACGAGACGGACCTCGCCGTCGGCAAGCGCACCACGGTCGTCCGTTTCGGCCGGGGCTTCGCGCGCAACCTGCACGGCTTTAATTCGATCTTCGGCCTGGCCTGCCTCGGGCATGTCTTCGGCTGGGCGCCCATGGTCCTGCTCCCGCTGGCGATCTGGCAGCACCTCGCCTTCCGTAAGGCCGCCCAGCCCGCCGAATTCCTGCCGTTTCTGGGGCGTGCCGCGGGCCTGATGCTCCTGGCGACCATCCTGTGCGTAACTGCCACTTGCCTCGGATGGGTCCCGGCTGGCACCCTGTGGATGCGATGAGCCAACCCAAGTCACTCGCCGAACAGCTCGAAGTCCTCGTCAACGGGGGCTCTCGTCCGTCGTGGGACGAATACTTCATGGCGACCGCGGTGCTGGTGAGCTCCCGTTCGAGCTGCGAACGCCTGCACGTCGGCTGCATCATCGTCTCGACCGGCAAGCACCCGAACCGCCTCGTCGCCGCCGGTTATAACGGTTTTCTCCCGGGCGCGCCGCATGACTCCCATGTCCGCGACGGCCATGAGCTCGCGACCGTGCATGCGGAGCAGAACGCCGTCGCCGACGCCGCCAAGCGCGGCGTCTCGCTGCAGGGCACCGTCTGCTACGTCACCCACTTCCCGTGCGTGAACTGCGCCAAGATCCTCGCCGCCGCCGGCATCACCGAGGTGCGCTACCGCCACGACTACAAGAACGACCCGCTCGTGACGGAGATGTTCAACCAGGCAGGCGTGAAGATCGCGCGCCTCGACCGCTGATGGCGCGCGCTCCGCAGACGTTGGCGGGGCGATTGCTGGTCTCGCATCCGCAGCTGCGCGACGACCATTTCCGCGAGACCGTCGTGCTCATGCACACGCACGACGCGACCGAAGGCGCGCTGGGCGTGATCGTGAACCGTCCGCTCGGTCGCGTGCTGGGTCAGATCCAGACGTCGGCCGAGCTCAAGCCGCTGGACGACGTGCCGCTGTTCGAAGGAGGTCCCGTCGCGACGGATCGGCTGGCTTTCGGAGGCTGGCGTTTCCCGGCCAAGGGCGAGCCCGAGGTGCGTTTCGGCCTCGGTCAGGAAGAGGCCGCGGAGCTGGCCAAGGACGGACGGTTCCGGCTCAGCGCATATATCGGTTATGCCGGCTGGTCGGCCGGCCAGCTCGAGAACGAATTGCGCATGAACGCCTGGGTCGTCTGTCCGTTCGACAGGTTGTGCGTCGAACTCGAAGGCGTGGACCTCTGGAAGAAGCTGCTCGAACGCCATCGGCCGGACCTGCGGCTCGAGGCGGATTCGCCGGATAATCCGGGACTGAACTAACGCGTCGTCGAGAGGAGGATCTCGACGTTCTGCTGGAGTAGTTCTCCCGCCGAACGTCCGTCCGCGCCGAGCATCTTGCGCTGGATCAGCTGGGCGCGCTTTTCTTGGTCGACCTCCATGAGGCGCCAGCGGGTGGCGGGTAGCTGCGGGCTGTGGGCGTCGAGGGCCGTCCAGCGGATCGGCATGCCGTGCCACGCGAATTCCACGTACCAGCCGGCGGCGCGGGTGGCGTCGCCGCGGACGAGCGCCGGGTAGCGTTGCACGAAGTCGGGGATCTTGTTCGTGCGCAGGGCCACCGTCAGGGCCGTCGGCTGGCTGCGGAGCGCCGCGAGCACGTCGACCTTGGGTTGGCCCAGGACGAGCATCGGATCCATGCCGACGAGGTTCTGGCCGTTATAGAGTTCGTGCAGATTCGCGCTCTGCTTGTTCTCGGCCTGGGCCGCGTACCAGAGCTTGTAGCCCGTCGAGAGGATCAGTCCGACCTCGAAGTGGAGATGCGAGCGGTCCTTCGTGATGGGGCTCACGCCGGCGGAGGTGTGGCCCATCAGGCCGATCGGGGTGCCGCGGCGTAACGGCTGGGCGATCCGGAGCGATGGTTCGATCTTCGCGAGATGGGCGTAGAGCGTATAGACCGGAATCTCGGCGCCGCCATGGAAGAGCACGACGTACTTCCCGTAGGGGCCGTTGACGTTCGGGTTGAGGTAGGCGACCTGGCCGTCCATCGCGGCCAGCGCGAGGTCGAGCGGCTCGCCGTCGGCGTTGACCGAGGCCGGGCGGATGTCGATGCCTTCGTGGAAGCGTTTACCGTCTTCGCGGACCATGCCGAATGAGCCAGACTCCGTCTTGCCCGAGACCGTCGGCTGAAGGTAATCCTGCGGGACGCGGATCGCGGCGCGGTCCATCGTGGTCGGCCAGACGACGTCCGTCGCGCCCAGCGGGAGCGCCGTCAGGCAGGCGATGAAGAGAAGGGAGAGGCTGCTCCGCAGGCTCACTTGCGTTCGGCTTCCTTGATCTTGCGGATCTTCAGCGCCGAGATGTTCAGGCGGCGGCTGAGCTCCATGACCGCCTGGGTGTTCGACATGCCCTTCTTTTCGACATGGAAGATCAGGTTGCCGTCGGTGATCTGCTGGTCGATCGGCATGATGCCGACCGCCGTATCGTTGATCACCAGGACGAAATGGCGGCCGACCGCCTCGCGCGTGTAGTTCATCACGTCGGTCGCCGACTTGCGGTCGAGCTGGACGAGCAGGAATTCCTGGCGCAGGTCCGGTTCGCCGCTGGTGATGGGCTGGGTGCCGAGGATCTCCTCGGCCGGGACGAGCGCGCGGGTCAGCACCGTGATGCCGATCTGGCTCACCGGCAGGCGGACTTCCTGCTTCATCGCGCTGCCGACGCCGGGGGAGGCCTCGACGAAGACGGACGCGATGTCTTCGGGGATGTCGGTGTTCTTGCAGCCCGCGAGGAGGACGGCGCAGAGGGCGAGGGCGAGGCGGGAAAAGGTCATGGGAAGGTCAGCCGACGAGCAGGTCGAGCGAAGCGCCGACCTGCAGGATGTGGGCGGGCTGGAGGTCCAGCACCGGCACGAGGTAGGTCTGCTTGGTGGCCGCATGCACGTAGGTCATCAGCCCTTTGTCGGCGACGCCGACCTGCTTGATGATACGCTTACGCTCCAGGAGCATGGCCAGGATGTGCTTGAGCACGCCCTTGTCGCCGGACGGATCGGCTTCGTCTTCGTAAAGGGAAAGGAAGAACTCCTCGCGCGAGGCGAGGAGCTGGGCGCGGTGGGCCTGGTCTTCTTCGCCGCGTTCCTTGACCTCGCGGGTCCAGCGTCCGAGCAGGATGCCGTCGGGCTTGAAGGATGCCGCCTGGTCGCGGAGCACGTCGCAGCGCTCGATATTGCCGCCCACGGGCTTGTAGACGACGCACGTCACGAGGTCGCCGACGTGGAGTTCCTTGCCGGAAGCGGCGCAGATGCGCGCGATAGGTTTAACCTGCCAGTCCATGACCGCTAAGAGAAGTCGGGCGGGGCGGGGCGGGCAACCCCATTCACGGCGGTTTGCGGCTGACTTATTGGTCGTCGGAGCCAGTCTGCCCGGCATGTCCGAAACCCCTGACGCCGGCGTCGCCTTGCTCGTGATCGACGTCCAGCCGACCTTCCTGAAGGCCATGCAGGATGGCGAGGGCTGCCTGCGTCGTTGTCGCTTGGCCGTCGCCGCCGCCAAGCTGCTGGGGGTCCCGGTGCTCTTCACCGAGCAGGTGCCCGCCAAGCTGGGGCCGACCCACCCCGACCTGCTGCTCGCCGCCGGCGAGGGGCGGGCCGTCTTCGGCAAGACCGCCTTCTCCGCCTTCGGCGCACCAGGCTTGGTCGAGGCCTTCGGCAAGGCCGAGGTGAGCCAGTTGCTCATCTGCGGCCTGGAAATCCCGGTCTGTGTCTACCAGACCGCCATGGACGCCCTACGCGAGGGCATGGGCGTCACGATCCTGTCCGACGCCGTGGAGGCTCGTCGACCGGAAGACGCCTGCACCTGTCTCGAAGCCCTCCGCGTGGCCGGCGCGCATATCCTGCCGACCGAGACCGTCTTCTACGCCATGCTCGGCGACGCGACGCACCCGCAGTTCCGCGCCTATACCGACCTCGTCAAGCAGGCCGCTTAGACCTGGTCGACCGTCAGGCTCGCCGCCGGCACGGCCGCGGCGTCGACGGGCAGGCCGACGTCCGCCCATGCGGCGAAGGCGATCATCCCGGCGTTGTCGCCGCAATGTTTCGGCTCAGCCACCAGCATCGGCAAGCCGCGCTGCTGGGCGACTTGCGCGAGTCGCGCGCGGAGGGTGCGGTTATTGGCGACGCCGCCCGAGAGCCCGACCGACTTGTAGGCGGATAGGTCCAGCGCCGCGCCGGTCTTTGACGCCAGCTGTTCGATGATCGCATGCTGATAGCCCGCGCACAGGTCGGGCATCTCGGCGGCGAGCTGGTCGTCGGACATCTTTTCCAGCTGATAGCGCAGGGCCGTCTTCAGGCCTGAGAAGCTCATGCGCAGGTCAGCCTTCTCCGGGATGCCGCGCGGGAACGGGTATTTCTTCAGGTCGCCTGCCGAGGCTTGTTTCTCGATGAGCGCGCCGCCTGGGTAGGGGAGTCCGAGGAGTTTCGCGCCTTTGTCAAAAGCCTCGCCGGCGGCATCGTCGACCGTGCGGGCGACGACCGTGAGGCGGAGCTGCTCGTCGAGCTTCACCAGGAGCGTGTTGCCGCCTGAGACCACGATGGCGAGGTGCGGGAGCAGGGCGGCGCGGGCGGCGGCGAATCCGGCCGGCTCCTGCGCGTGCACGGCGATGAACGGCGAATGGACGTGCGCCCGCAGGTGGTTGACGCCGACGATCGGGAGACCGCGGGCCACCGAGAGCGAACGGGCGAGCGTCACGCCCATCGACAGGCAGGGCAGCAGGCCGGGGCCGCGCGTGACGGCGATCGTCGTGGCCTGCTTCAGCTCGGAGGAGAAGTCCGAGAGCAGGAGGGGCAGGGCGGAGAGGTGCATGCGGCTGGCCAGTTCCGGGACCACACCGCCGTATTTCTCATGTTCCGCCGCCTGCGAGCTGATCAGTTCGCGCACGAGTCCACGGGCCGGGTCGAAGAGCGCCAGGGCCGATTCGTCGCAGGAACTTTCGATCGCGAGGATCATCGATGAGTCTTGATGCCCCGAGGAGTCGGCGGGCTCAAGCGGGAAGGTGGCATAGGGCGAAAGCCTCGGCCGATTAGGCGTTGCCTGAGCGTTTGTCCGGCTGAGAAGATGCCGGATGCGCTTTCGTCGGCCGCCCGTATGGTTGCTCCTGGTGCCTCTCCTCTGTTTCGCGGACGGGGCGGAGTTCTGGCTTTCCCCCTCGGGGAGCGATGCCGGTCCGGGGACGAAGACGCAGCCTTTCGCCACCTTGGAGCGGGCGCGCGACGCCCTGCGGAAGGCGCGTGGCGCCGCCCCCGAAGGCCCCGCGGTGGTACACCTGCTTCCGGGAGTCTATCCGCGGAACAAGACTTTCGAACTCGCGGCCAAGGACGGCGGCGCGGTGACCTATCGCGCGGAGGGCGAGGTCGTGCTGCGCGCCGGCACCTCCGTTCCGGCCTCGTCCTTGCGCCTCGTGACCGACCCCCAGGTGCTCGCGCGGATGGATGCGGCTGCCAGGGGCAAGGTCTACGAGATCGATCTGCGTTCGGCCGGCATCCGGAATGTCCGGAGGTTTCCCGACCACTTCAGCGGCGCCGGAGGTCTGTGCGAACTCTATTGGAATGGGCGCCGCCTGCCGCTCTCCCGCTGGCCGAACGGCACGGACGCCACGATGGCACAGGTGCTCGAGCGCGGCGACGATAAGTTGAAGACCGGTCACGGCGGCGTCTTCGTCGCCCGTGAGGACCGGGTCGCGCGCTGGAACGTGACCAACGGCGTCTGGGTCGAAGGATATTGGCGCGTGCCTTGGGCTCCGTCGGTGCTGAGGGTGAGCGCCATCGATCCGGCTACGAGGGCGGTGACCTTGGCCGTGCCGATCGGCGGAGGCATCGGTTCGAAGTATGCGAAAGGGGCGGCCCTGGGCGACGGCAAGGAGCCTTGGTGGGCCGTCAACCTCCTGGAGGAGGTCGACGTCCCGGGCGAATGGTGCGTCGATTTCGAGGCGAAGAAACTCTATCTTTGGCCGCCATCCGCTCCGGCGGAAGCGGTCTTCTCGGTCTCGGACATGGAGGCGCCCATGGTCGTCGCTCAGGGCGCCAGCCGCATCGTCTTCGAGGGCCTCATCTTCGAACAGGGCTTGGGCGACGGCATCGACATCCGCGGCGGCGAAGACGTGCTCGTCGCGGGGTGCGTGTTCCGTTCGCTCGGCGGCAACGGCGTCGTCGTCCGCGGCGGTGTCCGCAACGGGGTCCGCAGTTCCGATTTCCATGACCTCGGAGAAGGCGGCATCGTTCTGTCCGGCGGTGACCGGGCCAAGCTCACCACTTGCGGTAATTTCGCCGAGAACAACCATCTCCACCATCTCGGCATCAGGAAGAAGACCTATGCCGCCGGCATCCATGTCGGGGCCTATGGCGGCGGTTCGGCCGTGGGTTGCCGCGTGAGCCACAACTCCATCCACGACCTTCCCCACGCGGGCATCCTCTACGGCGGCAACGACAACGTCTTCGAGTTCAACGAAATCAGCCGGGTGGTGCTGACCTCCGCCGACATGGGCGCGTTCTACACCGCGAACGACTGGACGAGCTATGGCAACGTGATCCGCCATAATTTCGTCCACAGCAGCCCGCGGGCGAACGCGTTCTACATGGACGACGGCGACAGCGGCGACCTCATCGAAGGCAACGTGTGCCATGGGTTCTCCTACGGGCCCTTCGTCGGAGGCGGACATGATAATGTCATCCGTCATAATCTGGTCATCGCCTGCGACCGCGGCCTGCATCTGGATGCGCGCGGACTGCCGCGCGGGTATGACAAGGATCGCGGGCTGCTCGGCGGTCTGGCGGCCGTCCCTTATCGGCAGGCGCCATGGTCGGAGCGCTATCCGTCCTTGTCCGGCGTGCTCGAACACCATCCGGAGATGCCTTTCGGCAATCGTATCACCGGCAACGCGGTGGTGGCTTGCCCGCAGCCATTCCATTTCGCCAAGGCCAATGAGCTCGCGGGCTCCGTCGTCGAGGGCAACGTCGCCTTCGGACTCGATGAGGCTGGCCTGGCCGATCCGGCTCATGCCGACTTCTCGCTGCGACCTGATTCCGCGGTCTTCACGAAGATCCCCGGATTTCCGGCGATTCCCTTCGCGCGGATCGGGCTGCGACTCGATGCCTACCGCAAGGTCCTGCCGCCGCGCGTCTTCGGCCCCATCCCGAAGCCAGCCGACGGAGTTTTCGATTCCGACGTCGATATCCGCCGGACGAACAAGGGCCGGTAGCGCGGGGTTTCGTCTGGCGGTCGCCAAGACGCTCTTCCACGCTCGGGTATGGACGCAGCGGCCCGACATGACGCCATCGTCGCCTTGCTTCGTCGCGAGGCCCGCGACGGCGTCGTGCCGTTCGCGCGCCTGGTCGAGGCGGCGTTGTATGCGCCTGGCCTCGGCTATTACGCCTCCGATCGCGTGCGCGTCGGCAAGGCATCCGGCACCGATTTCACCACGGCGGCGGCCCTCGGGCCCATGTTCGGTCAGTTGATCGCCGGCGCCGCGAAGACTTTGGTCGGCGACTTGAAGAGCTATGCCCTCGTCGAAGTCGGCGCCGAACCAGGGCAGACGCATTACGCCGCGGTCGCATCGCAGTTCGCCGAACTCCGCACCTTCCGATTCGGGGCCACGCCGGATTTTCCCGCCCGCAGCGTGCTGGTCGCGAACGAACTCCTCGATGCCCAGCCGTTCCACCGGTTCGTCCGCCAAGGCGGCGTTTGGCGCGAACTCGGCGTATGTGTCGATCATCCTGCGCTGACGGTCGAGCCGTTGGGCGACTACTCCGGTCCGGTCGCCGCGGAGTTCGCGCTATCCCTGCCGGTCGCCGAAGAGGGTTGGATCATCGATGCGCCCATGGCGGCCGAGGAACTGCTCCGGAAACTCTTCGCCGGCGGCTGGGTGGGCGCGGTCATC
Organism: Opitutia bacterium; assembly: GCA_947456525.1. Classification (GTDB taxonomy): domain Bacteria; phylum Verrucomicrobiota; class Verrucomicrobiia; order Opitutales; family UBA953; genus UBA953. The sequence continues at coordinate 11,878 of CANGRI010000020.1, read as the reverse complement.
CTCCTTGATTACGGCAAGACCGTCGCCCAGTGCCTCGAGTCATCTCCGGCGGGCACCGCGCGGGCCTATCGCCATCACCAGCTCTCGGGAGCGATCCTCGAGGACCTTGGGTCTCAGGATCTCACCTGCCATGTGCTCTGGGATCGTATCGAGCCCGTGTTGGCGGAGGCCGGTTTCCGTGGCGTGCGACTCGACCGCCAGGAGGCGTTCTTCGTGAGGCATGCGGCGGCGGAGATGGAGCGGATCGCGATGTCGGGCGACCCTGAGGCGACCGGCCGGCTGCGGGCGCTGACGCACCCGGCCCATTTCGGGGCGAAGTTTCAGGTCCTGCACGGATTCCGCGGCTAAACGGAAGTTTTTGGAAGCCACGCTCGACCTGCAGGGAACAACCCCTTTTCTGGGCTGTACCCCTCTTTCTGCCATGAAGTCATCCCTGTTTGCTTCGTTCACCCTTTGCCTTGGCGCCGCCGCCTTGCAGGCCGACACCAAGGTCATCCAAGCCTTCGAAGGCGACGGCTTCGACAGCTGGCAGACCACGGGCACCGGCTTCGGCCTGGCGCCGATCGCCGGCAAGGTCGACGGCGTCAACGGCGAGTTCCGCAATTATGGCGGCAATGCCCTCGTGTGCTCCGGCCACCGCGGCGACGCCGCCACGGGCACGCTCACTTCGCCTGAGCTCAAGCTCACGCATCCGTACATCGGCTTCCTCGTCGCCGGCGGCAATCACCCCGGCAAGACCGCCGTGCAGCTGCTCGTCGCGGGCAAGGTCGTCCGCGAATCGACCGGCGCCAATGACCTGACCCTCCGTGAGACCGTCTGGGATATCTCCGAATTCAAGGGCAAGACCGGTGTCATCCGCATCATCGACAACGAAGTCGGCGCCTGGGGCATCATCGCCGCGGACCATTTCGTCTTCAGCACCGATGCCAAGCCGAACTTCCCGAAGGGTGGTCGTCCGAAGCCGAAGGCCGACTCGAACCTCGTGCGCGTCGCCGGCGAAGGCAGCGCGGCCCTCGTCCCCGGCGCGACCTTCAAGGTCACCGCCGACCATAAGGTCACCGGCGTCACTTCGCCCACCGCGATCTCCTTCGGCAACGACGGCTCCGTCTACGTGGCCGAGACCCATCGCTTCCGTTACGGCGTCGAAGACGACCGCAACAACCTCTTCTGGTATCACGATGACCTCGCCGCGCAGACGACCGCCGATCGTCGCGCCTTGCACGAGAAGTGGAAGGCCAAGAAGCCTCTCGAGTGGATGACGGCCAAGTCCGAGGTCATCCGTTATGTCGCCGGCGAGCAGCCCGACGGCACCTTCACGACCCAGAAGGTCTTCGCGGAGAAGTTCAACGACGTCCTCGACGGCACCGCCGGTGGCGTGATGACCTGGGATGACAACGTCTACTTCGCCTGCATCCCGAAGCTCTGGATGCTGCAGGACGCCAAGCATGACGGCGTCGAGGCGCAGCGTAAGGTCATCGAAGAAGGCTTCGGCGTCCGCGTCTCGCTCTCCGGCCATGACATGAACGGCTTCGCCATCGGCCCGGACGGACGCGTCTGGGGGACCATCGGCGACCGTGGTTTCAACTTCACCACCAAGGAAGGCAAGAAGTACGACTCGCATAACCGCGGGGCCGTCTTCCGTTTCGAGCCCGACGGAACGAACTTCGAAGTCGTCCATTTCGGCCTGCGTAATCCGAAGGAGATCGCCTTCGACGAGTTCGGCAACGGCTTCTCCGTGGACAACAACTCCGACCAAGGCGACGCCGCCCGCGTCGTCTACGTCGTCGAAGGCGCCGATTCCGGCTGGGAGATGGAGCATCAGGCGATGCACACCTTCCACCGCGAAATCGGCCTCGAGCAGCGTCCGCTCTCCCGCTGGATGACCGAGAAGGTCTGGGAGCTCCAGAATCCCGTCCAGCCTGCCTTCATCATCCCGCCGGCCGCCTACATCTCTTCCGGTCCTTCCGGCCTGACCTATCACCCGGGCGCCGGCTTCCTCGAATCCGAGGCCCAGCACTTCCATATCTGCGACTACCGCGGTTCCGCCGGCGCGTCCGGTATCTGGTCCTTCAAGATGGAGCCTGCGGGCGCCGGCATGAAGATGACCGAATCGCACCAGCTCCTCTGGGGCGTGGCCGCGACCGACATCGAGTACGACTGGAAGGGACGCCTCGTCGTCGCCGACTTCATCACCGGATGGGAATCCCATGACGCCGGCCGTCTCGTGACGCTGGAGGCTCCGAAGATGATGAAGCCCGAGGTCGTCTCGACGGTCGCCGACCTCATCAAGGGCGGCTTCGGCAAGCAGTCTTCCGCCGAGCTGGCCAAGCTGCTCTCTCATGGCGACCAGCGCGTTCGCCTCCGCGCCCAGATCGAACTCACCCGTCGTCCTGACGCCGCGGAGCGATTCGAGGCCGCGACCAAATCCTCCCATCAGCTCGAACGCCTGCATGGCGTCTGGGGCCTCGGTATCCTGGCTCGACGTGGCGCCGCGATCGCCCCGGGTGAGGCCTTCGGCGGCAAGCATACCTCGATCGCGCCCTTGGCCGATCGCAGCGCCGCCGCGCAGCGCCTCGTGCCTTTGCTGGCCGATGCCGACGCCGAAGTCCGCACCCAGGCCGTCCGTGCGCTCGAAGAAGCCCCGCTCAAGGGCAACGACCTGCCCCTCGGCAAGCTGATCCTCGATCCGTCTCTGCGCGTCCGCTCCTTCGCCGCCATCGCCGCGGCCCGCCTCGGCGCCGACAAGTATCTCCCCGAGGTCCTCGCGATGCTCAAGGAGAACGCTGACGCAGATCCGGTCATCCGTCATGCCGGCTCGTTCGCCATCGACCATCTCTGCAAGAGCGCCGAAGCCTTCGACGCCGTCGCCAAGGATGACAACGTCTCCGTCCGTCTCGCCGCCGTGATCGCGCTGCGCCGCCGCAACGACGCCTCCGCGGCCCGCTTCGTGAAGGACAAGTCGACGGTCGTCGCCGACGAGGCCATCCGTGCCGTCCATGACCTCGCCTTCGAGGCCGGTCGTCCCGCCGTCGCCGCGCTCATCGACGATCTCGGCGCGCGCGAGTGGTCCGTCTTCATGCTGCGTCGTCTGACGCATAGCGCGTTCCGCCTCGGCGGAGAAAAGAACGCCGCCCGAGTGGTCGCCATCGCCGCCAACGAGAAACTGCCGGCCGAGGCTCGCGCCGAGGCCCTGCGTCTCCTCGCCCAGTGGACCAATCCCTATCCCGTCGACCAGTCGACCGGCCATTGGGGGCCGCTCGCTCCGCGCGACGCCAAGGAGCTCCGCGCCAGCCTGGGCGCCGCTTTGCCGACCCTGCTAAAGGGCGAATCCGACATCCTCCGTGCGTCGCTCGAACTCGTCGAGCAGTACAAGCTCGAGGTTGCCTCGCTCTCCAATGAGCTCCTCTCCGGCCTCGTCGCCAATGCGAAGCTCAGCGGTTCCGCCCGCGCCAAGGCCCTTGAGCTCTGGCTCGACCGCAAGCCGGCCGACCTCACCGAGGTTGCCGGTAAGTATGCCAAGGACAAGCAGGACGAGGTCGCCATGGTCGCCATCGGCGCGCTCGCCCACCTCAATCCGGCGCAAGGACTCATCGAGCTCTCCAAGTCCGCTTCGACCGGCTCGGCCGCTCGCCGTCAGGGCGCCTGGAAGGCGCTCGCCAAGCTGCAGGCCGCGGGCGTCTATGCGCTCTTTGTCGAGAACCTGAAGGCTCTCGAGAATGCGAAGGGCGTCTCGCCCGCCGCGATTGAACTGCTTGAAGCCGCCTCTTTCCGTAGCGAGCCTTCCGTGAAGGAAGCCCTCGCCTCGACCCAGAAGGCCCTCGCGAGCGGCTCCGATAAGCTCTCCAAGTGGATGCCCGCCCTCGAAGGCGGCGACGCCAAGAACGGCTTCGCGCTGTTCCAAGCCTTGCCGGCAGGCCAGTGCCTGCGCTGTCACCGCGCTTCGGATGACGCTCATGCCGCCGGTGGCGAAGCTGGTCCGAACCTCGCGGGCGTCGCCAAGCGCGGCGATCGCCGTTACCTTCTCGAATCCATCGTCTACTCCAATGCTGTCGTCGTCTCCGGCTATGGCACCGTGAACCTCGAGCTCGCCAACGGTGGCGCCTTGGTCGGCACGCTCATCAAGGACGAGAAGGAGCACGTCGACGTCGACGTGGCCGGCAATCGCTGGCGCGTGGCTCGCCAGGATATCAAGTCCATGAGCGCCCCTGTGTCAGGCATGCCGGCGCTGGACGCCGTACTGACACTGAACGAAGTCCGTGACCTCGTCGCCTGGCTCTCCACCCTCGAGAAGGCCCCCAAGAAGGCCAAGCCGGCCGAGCCCAAGCCGTTGGACATCTCGACCATCAAGCCCGTCGCCGCCGTGTCCGTCGCGGGTGTCGATCCGGCCGTCATGGCCGCCGGCAAACAGGGCTTCATGCTGTGCATGGCCTGTCACGGTCCCAATGCCGAAGGCACCGCCATCGCTCCGCCGCTGGCTAAGTCGAACTGGGTCAACGGACCCGTTGAGAATCTCATCCGCATCCAGCTCCGCGGACTGAACGGACCGATCACCGTCTCCGGCAAGGCTTACACGCTTCCCGTGCCTATGCCGCCGCAGGCCCAGCAGAGCGACGAGCAGATCGCCGCTGTGCTCACCTACGTCCGTAACAGCTTCGGCAACTCCGCTCCGGCCGTCACGGCGGAGCAGGTGAAGGCGCTGCGCGGCGAAGTCGGCAAGCCCATGCTGACCGAAGCCGACCTCGTCCCGGCCAAGTAAGCGCACTCGCCGCGAATAAGGCCCGGCCTCGCGAGAGGACCGGGCCTTTTTTTAGGTGATCGCGGTTGGTGGATTGCGGATAGAAAGACAGCTAAAGCACTGCAGGGGAAACCGGAGATCGGATGATTGGCTGGGGGCTTATGTCCGCATGATGCCTTCAGGTTTCCGGTCTCCCTTTGGGTTCCTTCGCATGTCTTGGGTAGGGCTGGCCATCCTTGGCCGGCCGCGGCCGAGTAGGGATGCTCGGCCCTACCTGAGGCTCTCGCATCTGCCCTAACCGCTATCCGCTGACTAGGTGACGACCTCGCGTCGTCGCCCAACAAAAAGCCCCGGCGGATGCCGGGGCTTTGGTCGGGAGGTGACGACCGCCTTAGGCGATCGTGACTTCCTTCGTGAGGTAGACGTCCTGAATCGTGTGCAGGAGCTTCGCGCCTTCTTCGATCGGGCGCTGGAAGGCCTTGCGACCCGAGATGAGACCCTGGCCACCCGCGCGCTTGTTGATGACGGCGGTCTTGACGGCTTCGGCGAAGTCATTGTTGCCCGAGGGGCCGCCGGAGTTGATGAGGCCGATGCGGCCCATGTAGCAGTTGGCGACCTGGTAGCGGGTGAGGTCGATCGGGTGGTCGGTCGACAGGTCCGTGTACATACGCTTGTCGATCTTGCCGTAGGAGGACTCGGTGGCCTGGATCGCGAGGTAGCCGCCGTTGTTCTCGGGGAGCTTCTGCTTGATGATGTCGGCGCAGATGGTGACGCCGAGGTGGTTGGCCTGGCCGGTGAGGTCGGCGGACACGTGGTAGTCCTTCTCCTTCGTCTTGAAGGCGCTGTTACGGGTGTAGCACCACAGGACGGTGGCCATGCCGAGCTCGTGGGCCTGCTGGAAGGCGTGGGAGACCTCGATGATCTGGCGGTTGGTCTCGGCGGAGCCGAAGTAGATCGTCGCGCCGACGGCGGCGCAGCCCATGTCGGCGGCCTGCTTCAGGGTGCCGTACATCACCTGGTCACCGACGTTGGGGTAGGTGAGCAGCTGGTTGTGGTTGATCTTCACCATGAAGGGGATCTTGTGCGCGTAGCGGCGGGAGACGCTGCTGAGGACGCCGAAGGTGGAGCAGACCGCGTTGCAACCGCCTTCGATGGCGAGCTTCACGATGTTCTCACCGTCGAAGTAGATCGGGTTCTTGGCGAAGGAGGCGCCGGCGGAGTGCTCGATACCCTGGTCGACCGGGAGGATGGAGACGTAGCCGGTGTTGGCGAGGCGGCCGGAGCCGTAGAGGCGCTGCAGGTTGGCCAGGACGCGGTTGTTGCGGTCCGAGGCGGCGAAGGCGTGGTCGACCCAATCCGCGCGAGGGGAGTGGATCTGCTCCTTCTTGATCTTCGGGTTGTTGAACCCGAGGAGGTTTTCGGCTTCGGCGCCGAGGTGCTTTTGGATTTCGCTGTAGTGGCTCATGGTGCTTGGGAAGGGGGTGTCTTGTTCTTCGAACAGACCACTCCAAAAGGGGGATTCCGAGGGCGGGCTTCAAGCCATAATTCAAATACCGCCGTAAAAGCCGCAGCGGACGGCGTGCCTTGTCCGAAAAACGGCGAGAGAGCCTTAAATCTGCCAGTCTTCGCCGGAGGCCGAGGCCGGCTTCGGGAGATCCGGGTGCGGGGCCGTCACGATGCGGAGGACCGCCTGCCCGCCGCCGGCCAGCTCGCGCGCGCGGCGGACCGCCTTGGCCAGGGCGAGGTTCGGATTGGCTTCGTCGAACGGGAAGACGTTGTCCTTGCCGACGGCTTGGTCGAGGCCCGCGTTGACGATGATCTTCATCGTGTCGGCCTTCGCTTCGCAGAGGATCAGGTGCCGGCCGTCGGACTTCAGCGTGTCGGCGAGGTCGCGCAGCAGCAGCACGCCGTTGGCGTCGAGGTAGAGCGCTTCGCGGAACTTCAGCACCAGCACCTTCAGGTTCGGGTCGGCCGAGGCGCGGCGCAGGTGTTCGTGGAAGGCCTGGGTGGCGCCGAAGTGGAGGCTGCCTTCGACGTGGAGGATCGAGATGCCGGTGGAGGCCTGGCCTTTCGGTCGTTCGCGGAGCTCGCCCGTGTCGGAGAAGTCGTATTCCACGACGTCGGGCGTCGAGGTCTGCTTCAGGTAGAAGGCGACCGCGACCGTCGTGCCGAGGAAGATCGCGACGTCGAGCGGGGCGAGGAGCGCCGTGGCGAAGGTCGCGAGGAAGACCGTGCGATCTTGGAAGCCCGATTTCAGGATTAGTTTAATCGCGGAGAAGTTCGCGAGCTCGATCTCGGCGAGGATGACCAGGATCGCGAGCGTCGAGAGCGGGACGACGGCGACGGCGGGGCGGGCGAGGAACAGGGCGCCGAGGATGAAGCCGCCGCAGAGCAGCGAGGCCATCGCTGTGCGGGCGCCGCTGGCGACGTTGAGGGCGGAGCGGCTGATCGAGCCGGAGGCCGCCATGCCGCCCGTGAAGGCGCAGGCGAGGTTGGCCATGCCGAGCCCATAGGCTTCCTGGTGCAGATCGGAGGGGCGGCCGGTCTTGAGCGCCGAAGCGCGGGCGTTGGCCGTGCCTTCGATGACGATGAGCACCGCGAGCGCGAGCGCCGGCGAGAAGAGGGTCGAGAGCGTGCGGCCGGAGAAGTCCGGCAGGTGGAGCGCCGAGCCGGCTTGGGCGGCCTGGCCGACGTAGGCCACGAGGTCGCCATGGCCGCCTTGGTTATGGGCGACGTTCTGGGCGAGGATCGCGCCGAAGGTCGCTAGCGCCACCGAGCCGAGGATGGCTTTGCCGGCGCCGTATTTGGGGCGGAGGAGAAAATAGGCGATGCCGGTGATGATCGTCAGGCCGAACTCGGGATTGATCAGCGTGCGGCCCATCCGGATCGCGTGCCACAGCACTTCGGGAAGCGTCTCGCCGACATGGTCGCCGGCCATGCCGAGCGCGACGGGCAATTGCAGGGCGATGACGCGCAGGGCGGCCGCGGCGATGTAGGCCGAGATCACCGTGCGCGGGACGAAGTCTGCGAAGCCGCTCAGGCGGAGCCATGAGGCGAGGAGCAGGAACAGCCCCGTCATCAGCACCAGCGTCGGCAGGGCGGAGGCACGCAGTTCCGGGTTGAGGGCGCCGAGCGTGGCGAAGGAGCCGAGCAGCAGCGCGGCGGAGGCGTTGGTCGGGCCGGCGGAGAGGTTCGCGGAGCCGCTGAAGAGCGGGGCGATCGCGGTGGCGACGCCGCACCCGACGAGCCCGCACCAGATCGGCAGTCCGGCCTTCATCGCGAAGGCCATCGACATCGGGAAGGCGAGGAGCGCGACGTTCAGGCCGGCGATCGCGTCGGCTTTGAACGTCGGACCATCCATCGAGCGGACGACGCCGCCGAACGGGAAGAATTTCGGGCGGGGCAGGGCGGCGAGCTGATGTCCGAAGCTGCGGAGGGCGGAGAAGAAACTGAGGAAGCCGCTGAGCACGCCCTTTTGTTGCGGGTCGGCGACGGACGTTCAACCGATTTCGTCGCTCAGTCGAGGGCTTCGGGGCAGAGCTGCGAGATCAGCGACTGCTGCAGCAGGCCGAAGCAGACGTAGCAGGCGAGGGCGTGGCGCTTCTCGGTCGGCAGCGATTCGTCGTCGAGCTCGTCGTTGCTTTCCAGCTGGGCGTCCGTGATGTCAGCGAAGACCAGGTCGCGCAGGGCCAGGCGGACGGCGGAGAGGGCGCGGAGGAAGGCGTGGGCCTGGCCTTCGTTCTTGAGGATGATCACGGCCGGTTCGCCCTTGGCGCCGGCGAAGGCCGCGGCCAGCAGGCGGGCTTCCTCGGAGGCCTGGGCCGACAGCGTCTCGACCCAGAAGCCGGCGATCTCCTCGTCGTTGCCGGGGACGTTGGCACGGTTGACCGAGACGCGGGCGGCGGCGGGCGCGATGAGCCGGAGTAGGTCGGTGAGGACCGTGCGCGCTTCCTGCGTCATGCTCAGGCGCAGCTCAGCCATCTTTCTCGAGGAGGGAGTTGAGGTGCCACTGCTGCAGCTCGAGGGCGAGCATCTCGGCGCGTTCACGGTCGCCGGTCCAGACGGTGGCGCGGCCTTCGGCGTGGATCGCCTGCATGAGTTTCTTGGCTTCGGGCGCGCCGATGCGCAGGACGCTCATGAAGGCCACGACGACGTAGGCCTGGTAGTTGATCGGATCGTTGAGCACGACGACGTTCCACTTGGGCGCCGCCGAGACCAGCGACTCAGTCTTGATCTCGGGTTTGAGTTTCGGCTTGGCCATCGGCGCTCAGGTCAGTCCTGGACTGTAGCGTCTCGCGGAGCTTCCGCAAGCCGTCGATGAGCTCATCGGTCCGGGCGCGGGCCGAGGTCTCGGTCGGCTGGCGCTCGATCTGGTTGGCCAGGCGGGCGAGGCCTCCGCACGCCATGAGGGAGAGCATGCCCTTGGCGCCGTGGGCTTCGCGGCTGAGGGCGTCCGGTTCGGACGAATCGCGGGCCGAGCCGAGGCGGGCGATGATGTCGTCGGCGTGCCGGAGGAAGGCACGGGCGGCGGCGCGAAGGTCCTCGGCGTCCTCGGATTCGGCCGCTTCGAGATTGGAGGCGAACTCGTCTTCCCGCACCCGGCCCAAGGCGGCTTCCTGGCTGGCGGCGAGGAGTTCGAGTTTTTCGAGCAATTCCGAGCCGCGGACCGGCTTGGCCAGGTAGGCGTCGAAGCCGGCGGCCTCGCAGCGGGCGCGATCCAGTTCCTGGGTCATGGCTGTGAGGGCGAGGAGCGAGGTGCGGCGGCGGCCTCGGGACTGTTCTTCCGAACGGATGGCGGCAGCGACCGAGAGTCCGTCCATGATCGGCATCTGGATATCGAGGATCGCGACGTCGAATTCCTTCGTGCGCCAGAGGTCGAGGGCGGCCGACCCGTCGACCGTGGCGCTCACGTCGTGCCCGGCGCGGCGAAGGCGGGCGCTGGCGACCTCGCGGTTGACCTCATTGTCTTCGGCGAGAAGGACGCGGAGGCTGCGGGAGGCGCGCGGCGACCCATGGGCCGGCTCGTGTTCGTCGCGGACCGGCGCCTCGGTGCTGAAGCGGGTCCAGAGCGCCGTGAGCGTGACCGGGCGGAAGAGCTGGGCCTGGCTGCGGAACTCGACCTCGGAAGAGGTCACCAGGATGATCTGTTCGCGGGGGAAGGCTGGGAGGCGGGGGCTGACGTCTTCGGGCAGGTCGATGATCGCGCGGCTGAAGGGGTTCTCGGCGGCCGCGGCGGCGGCCCAGAGCGCTTCGGCTTCCTCATAGGTCTCCGTCTGCACGCATTCCGCCCCCCAGTAGGTGAGCGCGTCGGCGAACCATTGGCGGACGCAGCGGTCGCCGGCCACGAGCAGGATGCGTTGTCCGGCCAGCTTCGGCTGAGGCGGCGGCGTGAACGAAGGGTTGGGTTCGACCATCACCGTCGCCGCGAAGGTCGAGCCGACGCCGACTTCGCTGGTGACCTTCATGTAGCCGTCCATCGCCTGCGTCAGGCTGCGGACAATCGTGAGGCCGAGGCCCGTGCCGCCGAAACGGCGCGTCGTGGAGGCGTCGGCCTGGGTGAAGGGTTCGAAGATGCTTTCGAGCCGGTCGGCCGGGATGCCGATGCCCGTGTCCCGCACCTTGAGTTCGGCGCGCAGGCGCCCGTTGCGTTCCTCGAATTCGAGTTCGGCGTGGACGTGGCCGTTCTCGGTGAACTTCACGGCGTTGCCGACCAGGTTGGCGATGATGCGGCGGAACTTGATCGGGTCGCCGAGGACGGACTGCGGGGAGTCGGCCTTGACGAGCGCGGCGAGGCCGACGCCTTTGCGGCCGGCCTGGTGCTGGAACTGCGCGGTCACCTCCTCGAGGGCGCGCACGGGATTGAACGGGATGTTCTCGATCGTGACGTTGCCGCGGTCGAGCCGGGAGAAGTCCAGCACGTCGCGCACGGTGTCCTCGAGTTCGCGGGCGCAGGACTGGATCTTCACGAGCACGTCGGGCGCGACCGGGGTCGGTTGCTCGAGGCTGGTCTCGCAGAGGCCTTGGATGGCGTTGATCGGGTTGCGGATCTCGTGCGTCACGTTGGCCACGAACTGCCACTTCGCCGCGGCGACCTCCTCGGCTTTTTCCAGGGCGATGCGCAGCCGGTTATGTTCGTCCACCGACTCCGTGATATTGACCGCGAAAGTCAGGAGCCCGTTGGGCAGGCCGCCGCCTCCCTTGATGCGTTCGTGCACGACGCGAACGAGGCGCGAGCGGCTGTCCTGCGTCTCGAAGTGCATGACCGCATGGAGCACGCGTTGGCCCGTGCGGATGACTTCCTCGTCGAACTGGCGGAACTGTTCGGCGGTCCTGCCCGAGAGGATGTCGGCCAGCGTGAGGTCGGCGACGTAGCCGCGGTAGGGCAGGGACAGGAACTCGTCGAGGCTGCGGCTGGTGTGGAGGATGCGGCCTTGGAGGTCGCGGAAGATGATGAAGTCGGGCGAGTTCTCGATGAGCGTGCGGGCGAGGCTCATGCCGGAGCGCGGCGTCAGGATCGGGGCGCCGTTGACCTGAGGGTCGTCGGCGAAGATCAGCCAGACCTGACGGTCGAACCGGGGGTCCGGCTGGAGGATGATCTTGGAGGCGCGGATGGGCTCGCCTTGGCCGGCATTACGCAGCTCCAGCATGCCGCTCCAAGCCGACCAGCGGGCGGCGGAGTGGAGCAGGGTCGAGGCCGGCTGGCCGTTCTCCAGTTCGAGGAACAGCTTGTCGATGTTCATGCCGGCCTGGACCTTGCGGCCGACCGCGCGGTCGACGAGGGCGTTCGCGAACAGGATCTCGCCCTTGCGGCTGCAGACCAGGAACGGCCAGGGAAGGAGGTCGGGCAATGTGGAGAGGTCCGCCATCGGGTCTGGTCAGCATGGACGGTCTGGCCGGACGGGACAATCCTCCATGTACTAGGGGGAAGGCTCCAACCCCGGCGCCAAGGCTGGGCGTCATGTAACTGATAAACGGATACAGGTGGCGCGGGCCCGACGGACGACCCCGGGGTCGCCGGGGTCGTGTCTTGCTTTTGGTGCTCAGGAAGGGACTTGAACCCTTACGCTTTAGGGGCACTGGAACCTGAATCCAGCGTGTCTGCCATTCCACCACCTGAGCATTAAAGCGGATAGGTGAGCAAAG
>CANGRI010000019.1 GCA_947456525.1 Opitutia bacterium | reverse complement strand
CTTTTCGAGATGTGCATCGGCTCCGATCCGCATCCCGAATCCGAGCTCATCGACCGTATCCGGCTCGTGGGCGCGATGCAGCACCCGCTTCTCGTCACGCGTCATCGCGGCTGGTATCGCCTCCCGGCCTACTTCCGCCTCCATACCACCGGCAGCATCACGCTCGTCGCGGGCATGAACAACCTCGTGGACCTCTTCAACCCAGAGCATTACACGCATCTCGAAGGCGGCGTCCTCGAGTCTTGCGGCCGTCTCTTCAAGGACGGCGTCCGCGTCATGGTCTACCCCATGCGCGGAGACCAGCTGCGTCGCCTCATCCTCGATCCCGTCGCCTGCAAGGTCTGCTTCCCGGAGAGCTACAGCATCGCGGAAGACTCGGTGATCACCGCTTCGGACATCCAGATGCGCCCCTCCGTCGCCGGCCTGTTCCAGCATCTGCTCAACAACGGCTTCCTGGTACCGATCACCGGTGCCGACCCCTTGGCGATGGCCTGCCAGCCGCGCACCCTGGCCGAACGTATCCGTAAGAACGAGGGTGGTTGGGAGAAAGAAGTGCCTCCGTCGGTTGCGGTCGCGATCCGAAGCCTCAAGCTGTGGGCTAGGTAGCCCATGCCCGTCACTTCGCTTCCCCCCGCCCAGGACACCGAGCTCTCGCTCTCCGTCGAACGCGCCTATCGCGAATCGCTGGTGACCGATCGCCTCGGCGGCATCTGGTCCCTTGTCATGGCGAAGTGCCTGCTGGCGCAGTGGGCGATCCTGCGTTACGCGATTCCGGTCAGCGGCCCGCTCTACATCTGGTCGCTCACGCTGATCATGGCGGTCGTGGCTTCGCTTTATTACCTCCACGCCCATCGCGTGAAGCTCTACCTGCTGCCCACGCATTTCCGCGTCAACGCGGCGGTGCTCGCCGGGCTTGTCGTCTCCTTGGGCTTCGTCGCTTACGCGCACTTCGCGCTAGGCCTGGTCTCCGCTTCGCTGGCCGCCGCCTTGGCGGCCGTGCTGCTCGGGTCCTGGTCGCTCGCCCGCGCGGCGTTGCGCCGGGCTTGGCCCCAGTTGTTCGGAGCCTTCCTCTGGTGGGGCCTGGCGGCCACGGCCCTGCGATCCCCGGCCGACCAGGCCCTGCTCTGGCTGGGTCTGGGGATGCTCTGCGCGCAGGCGCTGCCGGGCTTCGCGGTCGCGGCCAGGGCTTCCCGTCGTCGCCTCTGATCAGGCCGAGGCCTTGCCGCCGGCGCTATTCATGAGGTGCGTCATGAAACGCTTCATGGCCGGCGTCAGGACGCGTCCCTTGCGGTGCAGGATGGCCAGCGGACGGGCCACGCGGCGGTCGCGCAGGCGGAGCATGACGAGCGTGCCCTGTTCGACTTCCTGGCGGATGGTGCCTTCGGGGACGAGCGCCACGCCGGCGTCGACTTCCACCGCGCGCTTCAGCGTCTCGATGTTGTCGAACTCCATGGAGGGCTCGAGCTCGATGCGCTGTTCGCGGAAGAACTGATCGAGCGCCTTGCGTGTCGGGATGTCCTGGTCGAAGCCGATGAACTTGCCGCCCTGCAGGTCGGAGAGGTCGATCTCCTTCTTCGCCGCGAGCTTGTGCTTGGGCGAGCAGATGGCGACGAGCTGGTCCTCCATCAGGGGGATGATCTCGACCTGACGCGTCTTCTGGGGGAAGGCGACGAGGCCGAAGTCCACGGCGTTGGAGATGACATCCTCGTAGACGAGGTTCGAGCGACGGTATTCGACGCGTACGTTGACGTGCGGGAACTCCTGCATGAACGACTTCACGTGGGGCGGGAGCTCATGGAGGCCGATCGAGACGATGGTCGAGATGTGCACGGTGCCGCTGACGACCTTGCGCATCTCCTGCATCTCGCTGCCGACCTGTTCGTAGCGATTCAGGATGTCCTTCGCGGCCTCGTAGAGGCTCCGGCCTTCGCGCGTAAGCCGGAACTGCTTCTGGCTGCGGTCGACGATCAGGACGTTGAAATGCTTTTCCATCGAGCGGAGCTGCTGGCTGACGGCCGACTGGGTGATGGCGTTGAGCTTGGCGGCCTTGGAGAAGCTTTCGTTGTCCACTAGGTCGCGGAAGATCTTCAGGTTCTCGATATGCATGGGAATGAAAGTCGCCATGATTAATGAATCTAATGGGCTATGTCTTCAAGTGTAGATGTGCTAATCCTGACTCAGGCGATCGCAGGGGCCTAGGCAGGCCCTCTTGTTGACTCCCCGTCGGTTCTCCCTCCCTCTGGTGCAAATGGTCACCTCCGACCAGTTTAAGGCCCATTGCGAGGGGGTGCTGGCCCGCATCCAGGCCGCCTGCGCCCAGGCCGGCCGTGACCCTTCCTCCGTCCGCCTCCTGCCGGTAACGAAGACCCACCCGGTCGAGGCCGCTTTGCTGGCCTATGGCTATGGCTTGCGCGCCGTCGGTGAGAATCGCGTCCAGGAGGCCGCCCAGAAGCGCCCTCTGGCACCGGCCGATCTCCGGTGGGAACTCATCGGTCACCTTCAGTCCAACAAGGCCAAGCAGGCCTTGCAGGCCTTCGACGTCATTCAAAGCGTCGATTCCCCCGAGCTGGCTACCCGTCTCGGTCGTCTTGCCGGTGAAATGGGGCTGCGCCGTGAGGTGCTGATCCAGGTCAACTCCGGCGACGACCCGGCGAAGTTCGGCTGCGACCTGGCCGAGGCGCCACGCCTCCTTGAAGCCGCCTTGGCCCAGCCCGCCCTCGCGGTGAAGGGGTTGATGGCCATCGCGCCGCTCTCCGACGACCCTGCTGTCGCCGACCGCACCTTCGCCGAACTCCGGCTCTGCCGCGACGCCTTGGCCGCCCGCTTCGGCGTCGCGCTCCCGGAATTATCGATGGGCATGAGCGGAGACCTTGAATCCGCCGTCGCCGCAGGTTCTACTTGTGTCCGTGTCGGCTCCGCTTTGTTCGGCAGCCGGCCCTCCGCATGATCCGCCGCCTCCAAATCCGCGACCTCGCCCTGATGGATCGCACCGAACTCGAACTGGGTTCCGGTTTCACGGTGGTCACGGGCGAGACCGGCGCCGGCAAGTCGGTGCTCCTCGGCGCGCTGTCGCTTCTCGCGGGTAACCGCGCTCCGAAGACGATCGTCCGCAAGGGCGCCGAGGAATGCTCGGTCGTGGCCGAACTCGAGATCGACGGAGACAAGCGCTTCGACGAAGTCCTGAAGTCCCTCGACCTCCCCGTCTGCGACGACGGGCTGCTCATCCTGAAGCGCTCGGTCCACGCGACGAAGGCGGGCCGCATCTCCGTCAACGGGGGGTCGGCCACGCTCACGCAGCTGCAGCAGCTCGGTGAGCTCTGGATCGATTTCCACGGCCCGGGCGAGCCGCAGAAGCTCATGCGCGCCGAGACCCAGCTTGAGATGCTCGATCTCCACGCCGGCCTGGCCGCCGCGCTCACGACCTACCGCCTCGGCTGGCGTCAGCGTAACGAACTGCTCCGCGAAGCCGCCGAAGCGGCCACGGCCGAACGCCTCTCCGAGGACGAAGAGGCCTTCCTGCGCTCTCAGCTCGAGAAACTCGATTCGCTCGATCTTTCCGAAGAAGCCATCGCCAAGCTGGAGCGTGACCATGCCCGCTCCTCGCGCGCCCAGGAACTTGCGGCCTTGTTGGGCCAGCTTGAGGCCGGGCTCGGCTCCGACGGCCTGGGCGAGGTGCTTCCGAAGCTCCTCAAGGCGGGCGATGATGTCGCCCGTATCGACGCCGACGCCGAAGCGCTCCGCGATCGCCTGAATTCCCTCGCGGCCGAGGCCGAAGACATCCGCGCCGATTTCGCCCGCCTGGGGCGCGGTCTTTCCTCCGACGACGAGTCGGCCGCCGAACTGGACGGCAAGATGAACCTCTGGCTGGAGTTCCGTCGCAAGTACGGCCCCGGCGCCGAAGCCGTCCGCGAGAAGCGCGAGGCGCTCCGTCGCCGCCTCGCTTCGCAGGGCGACGTCGAAGCCCGCGTCGCGAAACTCAAGGCGGAGGCGGCCAAGGTGGAAAAGGAACTCCGCAAGCAGGCTGACGTCCTCCGTGCCGCCCGCACGAAGGCCGCGGAGAAACTCGCAGCAGCCGCCCGCAAGATGCTCGGTTCTCTCGGCTTCAAGAAGGCCGATCTGCGCATCGAGGTCGCGGTCGCTGAGCTCGGCCCCCATGGCGCCGATGCGGTCCGTTTCCTGTTCTGTCCGAACGCCGGTCAGGACCTCCTGCCGCTCGATCAGATCGCTTCCAGCGGCGAGGCCGCCCGCGTGATGCTCGCGTTGAAGACCGTGCTCGCCGCCGTCGACCGCACCCCGGTGCTGGTCTTCGACGAGGTCGACGCCAACGTCGGCGGTGAGATCGGCGCCCAGGTGGGCCGTGAGCTCGCGGCCCTCGGCAAGGGGCATCAGGTCTTCTGCGTGACGCACCTTCCGCAGGTCGCCGCCTTGGGCCATGCCCACCTGGTCGTGACCAAGACCCAGGACGACAAGTCGACGACGGTCGAGATCGCCCCGGTCCACGGCAAGCGCAAGGACCGTGAGTCCGAGCTGGCCCGCATGCTCGGCGACCGTGCCAGCAAGGTCGCGCTTTCGCACGCTCGCGAACTGCTCGACGGGGCGAAGTAAGCTCAGGCCTTCTTCACGAACCGATCCAGCCGCAGGCGCTGGATCATGCGCAATCCGATCGCGGCCGCCCACGGCTTGGGCAGGCGCGCGGAGAAGACGGCCAGGATCTTGTGCTTCCAGCCCGTCACCACGACCGGCTGATGCGCCGCCATGCCGCGGACCGCTTCGTCGGCGCATTCGTCCGAGGTCTGTCCGCCCAGTCCGGTCGAGCTCGCGAAGCCCGCCGCCTTGGAGAAGTTCGTCGAGACGGGGCCAGGACAGATCGCCACGCAACGGATGCCGTGGCGCTTGGCCTCGGCGTCGAGCGCGACGCTCCAGTCGAGCATGAAGGATTTCGTCGCGGCATAGGTCGTCATCAGCGGCGTCGGCTGGAAGCCGGCCAGCGACGCGACGGTCGCCACCATGCCGCCACGCCGTTTGAGTTCGTCCCAGAGCCTGCCAGTGAGCTCGACGGGCGCTCGCACGTTGACGTCGACCATCTTCAAGGTGTGATCGATTCCGGGTGAGGGGAATTCTCCGTAGGCTCCGAAACCGCTGTTATTAATCAGTAGCATCCTGCCTTCTCGGGGCATTAGTTTCCGTAATTCGCAGACAACCGCCGCGATGTCAGTCGGTTGCGACAGGTCGCAGGTAAGGTGAGTGAAGTTAAGGGAATTCGCAACGCCCTCCGGCGGGGTGCGAGAAAGGTTGAACACCGCCGCTTTGGTCTCAGAATTATTGATACGCGAGAGCAACGCGCGTCCGATCCCGGAAGAAGCCCCTGATATGATGACCACGGAAAAACTCCTGAAGAAATCATCGACGGTCTTGTTCTTTGACATGGGCGCAGAGTCTCACGTCACCCCCAAAAACACAACACCCATGACAAGTGCTCCGATCGTCGTGACCGGGGTCCATATGGACCTCACCGACGCCCTGAAGGATACGGTGCGCGCCAAGGCAGAGAAGCTGCTGCGCCACAACCCGCGGATCATCCGCGTGCACGTCGAACTCGTCCACACCCGCTGCAGCGACCATAGTCGCGAATTCGGGGCCCAGATCCGGCTGGAACTGCCGGGCCCGGACATCGTCGTCCGGGAGGAGTCGGACGACCTCTACAAGTCCATCGATATTTTGGTCGATAAGGTCGACCGTCAGCTTCGCCGCCGCCATCGCCTGGATAAGGAGAAGAGGAATCATCCGCATCCGACAGACCTGGGCGAGCTGGGTCGGGCGGCGTAAGGAAAGTGCCGGCCGGTTGTCAGTGAGGACTGGTAAGTCGGTAAAAGTCCCAGTCGGTATGGCCGGAAGTCGGTGAAAACAGACGGAAAGCCAGTCAGGCGGAGAAAGGTGCCGATAGTCAGTCAGGTAACAGACAACGAAAGCCAAGCTAGCACAGTCAGAAGAAGGTACGGGACCCCGGCCGCCGTAAGGTGACCGGGGTCCTCCTGTTTGGCGGGGCGGCATGCCTAAGTTTCTCGCCCTCGGCTGTCGGAGGGCTTTTATCTGCCCCATGCGCATTTATTTCATGGGCATCTGCGGTACGGCGATGGGCAACGCCGCCTTGCTGATGCGCGCCTTGGGTCATGAGGTCATGGGATCTGACACGGGAATCTATCCGCCGATGTCCGACCACCTCCGCGGCGCCGGCGTCGATATCCTCGAAGGTTGGTCCGCCGAACGCCTCGCCCAGCTGAAGCCCGACCTTGTCGTGGTCGGCAACGTCGCTTCGCGCGGCCATCCCGAGGTGGAATACCTCCTGGAAGCCCGCACTCAGCCTTACGTTTCGCTCCCCGAATTGCTGCGGACGCGTCTGTTGAACGCCCGGCGCAACGTCGTCGTGGCTGGTACGCATGGCAAGACGACGACGACCTGCATGGCCGCGGTGCTGCTCAAGGCCAACGGCGCCGACCCGGGTTGGCTGGTCGGCGGCGTCCCGCGCGACCTTCCCGATTCTTCGCATCCCGGCAAGCAGGGCGGCCCCTTCGTCATCGAGGGCGACGAATACGACACGGCCTTCTTCGATAAGCGCAGCAAGTTCATCCAGTATCTGCCGCACGTCCTCGCGATCAATAACTGCGAGTTCGACCACGCCGACATCTTCCGCGACCTCGACGACGTGCTGCGCACGTTCTCGCACGTGATCCGCATCGTGCCGCGCGACGGCGCGATCGTCGCCAACGGCGATGACGCCAATGTCCTCGGGCTGGTGAAGAACGTCTCCTGGGCCCCGGTCGTCCGCGTGGGCACGGGCGCCGGCAACGACGCCGTGATCGCCGATTTCCAGGAATCGCCGACGGGTTCGTCCTTCACCTTGCTCTGGAAGGGCAAGGAGTGGGGCAGGGTGAGGTGGGCCCTTCCGGGACTCTTCAACGCCCGTAACGCGGCCATGGCCGCCGTCTCCGCCGGCCTCCTCCTCGACGCCAAGGATCCGACCAAACTCAAGCTCGACGCGCTTGCGACCTTCCAAGGCGTGCAGCGTCGTCAGCAGGTGCTCGTCGACCGCGCCGACCTGACGGTCATCGAAGATTTCGGTCACCACCCGACGGCCCTCGACCTGACTTTGGAGTCCCTGCGCGCCCGGTACCCGAAGCATCGCCTCGTGGCCTGCTTCGAGCCGCGCAGCAATACCGCCGCCCGCAAGGTCATGCAGGACGCTTTCCGCGAGGCGCTCAAGAAGGCCGACGAGGTCTTCCTGGCCCCGCCGCATCGTGCTGACAAACTGGGCGAAGAGCGTTTCGATAGCGAAGGCGTCGCCGCCGCCCTCACGGTCGCCGGCAAGAAGGGCTTCGCGCCTGCCTCGAATGATGCCCTGCTGGCCGAACTCACCTCCGTGGTAAAGGCGGACAAGTCGCCGCGCTGCGTGGTATTCTTCTCGAACGGCGCCTTCGGCGGAATCATCAAGAAATTCGCCCAGGCCGTCGCCTGACCTCGGTGCGCTTCGTCTTGTTCAGCCTCCTCGCGGTGGCGCTTCCTTGCCTGGCCCGGGATATCCGTGTCGGCGAGGACGTGAAGACGATCGCTGCCGCGATCAAGCTCGCTCAGCCAGGTGACACGATCCACCTGCAGCCGATCGTCTACCGGGATTACGCCGGCTTCTATGGGAAGAAAGGTGAGGCGGGGAAGCCGATCACGCTCGATGGCCATGGGGCGACGCTCGAAGGGTCGGAGCCACTGGACCCTAAGAAGTGGGCCGAAGTTTCGCCGGGCCTCTTCGAGGCCAAGGAACTGCTACCGAGGTTCGATGACTCGATCCTGATGCGCTGGTTCTTCCTGTGGGACGGGAAGATGAATCACATGGGACGGACCTCCAAGGGGAAGAAGGCGGCGTTCAAGAAGGTTGAGGCATTGCAGCCAGGCGAGTGGACTTTCGTCCAAGACCACGCCCGCGACAAGGGAGCGGCCAACCAGATCTTCGGTTCTTTCTTCATTCGGCTCCCGGCCGGACAGAAGCTCGATCAGGCGCGTATTTTTGCTCCGATGCGTTCAGTTGGAGTCGGCTTAGGTGGCGCCAACGCCCATCTCGTAATCCGGAATATCACCGCGACCCACCCTTATAACGACGGGTTCAATATCCACGGCGATTGCCGTGATGTCGTCTTCGAGAATATCCGCGCCATCGAGTGCGGCGACGACGGCGTCAGCGCCCATGAGTCGGCCGAATATCGCGTCGACGGGTTCGTCGGTATCGGCAACAGCACGGGCATCACCGACACGATGACGGCCAAGACGAGCTATCGGCACGTCTTTCTCGCCGACAACCTGGCGTTCGACCTCTACTTCATGAGCGACGGCCGATACTCTGTCGGCGATGCGGTCGTGCTGTCGTCGTCCGAGCATGCGCTGCAGGTCGTCGGCGGCAAGGATCAGCATGCCGAGCTGCGGCTCGACAACGTCCTTATCCGCCGAACGGGCCCGAAGGGAGCCGTCGCCGTCGCCCACGACTCCGCGGTTATCGCCCGCCGTTTCTCGGTCGAAGGCGACGAGATGAAAGCCAATGGGAGGTTCGACTTCGATGGCACGCCCGCCGAACGGGACGCGCTCATCAAGGCGATCGTTCCCGCGGAGTATCGTGACCGCCTAGCCCAGCAGGCCGAGCACCTGTCTGGCCAGCGCTGAGTCCTTCGCGATCTGTGCCTGCAGAGCCGCGAGGTCAGCGAACTTCTGTTCGGAGCGGAGACGGCGGACCCAGCGGACACGGACGGCGTCACCGGTGGTCGGGGCCGCACCGCGCAGGACATGCGCTTCGAGCAGGGGTGCGGCGGGTCCGCTTTCGACGGTGGGTCGCTGGCCGTAGTTAGCGACCGCGGGTAGGGCTTCGCCCTTGAAGATGACTTCGACGGCGTACACGCCGAAGGCTGGCTTCAGTTCGGGTTCCCAGGCCACGTTCAAGGTGGGGAAGCCGATGGTGCGGCCGAGACGGCGGCCGCCGATGATGGCGCCTTCGGCTTCATAGGGCCGGAGCAGCATCGCGTTCGCGAGTTCGAGTTCGCCGGACGAGAGGCACTGGCGGATCCGTGAGCTGCTGACGGTCTCGGTTCCAAGGCTGATGGCCGAAACCAGGCGAACCCCGAGGCCTTCGGTCGCGCCATGCGCGATGAGCGCCTCGCCATTGCCCGCGCGGCCGCGTCCATATTGGAAATTGGAACCGACGTGCAGCGACTTCAGGTGCGGGAAGGTCGTCTTCAGCCACTTCGGGAAATCCGCTGCCTCGATGCCGGCATGATTGCGGTCGAACTTCTCGTGGTGGATCAGTTGGGCGCCCGCTTCGGTCAGGCGGTCGTCTTTCTGGGCGCGGGTGAAGATCAGCGGGACGGAAGACTCGGGCCGAAGGACCTTGCTCGGGTGCGGGGCGTAGGTGAGGACGCCGACGATGCCGCCGTCGGCTCGGGCGGCCTCGCGGGCGGAGTGCAGCACGGCGCGGTGTCCCAGATGCACACCGTCGAAGGCGCCGATGGCGAGATGGACGGCGGAACTCATGCGGCCGGTGCGGCTTCGCTCACGGGGATGAGCGCCGCGATGAGCTGTTCGTCGGTCATCGCGCCGAGCTGCGGTAGCGTGTGTCCGCGGGAGAGCTCCAGCTGGCCGGAGCGAGTGCGGCGCAGCATCGAGAGATGGGCGCCGGGTCCGAGCTTACGTCCGAGGTCGAAGGCCAGCGTACGCACGTAGGTGCCCTTGGTGCAGCGGACGCGGAAATTGATCCGAGGGCTCTGCCAGGAGAGCAGCTCGAATTCGGAGATGCTGATCGCGCGGGGTTCGCGGACGACTTCGATGCCCTTGCGAGCGAGGTCGTAGAGCTTCTGGCCGCCGATCTTCTTGGCGGAATGCATCGGGGGCACTTGGAGCTGGTCGCCGATCATGGAGGCGAGGGCGGCGCGGACCTGCGCTTCGGTGATCTCGGGGACGGGATTCGTCTCCAGCGTCTCGCCTTCGGCGTCCTGGGTGTCGGTGACCGCCCCGAGGGTGGCTTCGCCGAGGTATTCCTTATCCTGCGCCATCAGCTGGTCCGATGCCTTGGTGGCTTTGCCCACGAGCATGATGAGCAGGCCGGTCGCCATCGGGTCGAGCGTGCCGGCATGGCCGACGCGGCGCGTGCGATAAAGTCGACGTACGCTGTCCACGACGTCGTGCGAGGTGATGCCCTGCGGCTTGTCGACGAGCAGCACGCCCGCGGGTTCGGCGGCGGGTTCGCTCATTTCGCGGAGTACTCGCGATAATGCGCGATGACGATGCCGAGGATCTTCTCGCGGTCCTGCGGCAGGCGGCAGCCCTGCATGTTGAAGCCGGCCGCGAGCATGTGCCCGCCGCCGTTCAGCTTGCCGGCGCAAAGGTCGAGGCGCAGCTTCGGGTCGCGGCCGCGGAGGCTGCCGCGGATGCCGTCGGCGCCTTCTTCCATCAGCACGGCGATCTCGACGCCTTCGACGGAGCGAGGGAATTCAACGAGACCTTCCTTGTCTTCTTTCGAGGTGCCGGTGGCGGCGTAGTCCGCCTGGGTGAGTTCGCCGGAGCAGATCTTCCCGTTCTCGTGGAACGCGATCGTGTTGAGGAAGCGCTTCGTGAGCTCCAGCTTGCCGCGGCTTTCCTGTTCGAAGACGCGGTAGTTGGCCTCGGCCGGATCGGCGCCGCGACGGACGAGTTCGGCGATGATCGCGAAGACGTCGGCGGTCGTGCTGCGGTAGCAGAAGCGTCCGGTATCCGTCAGGATGCCGAGGTGGAGGGCCTTGGCGGTGACGGTGTCCAAGGCGAGGCCTTCGGCGAGGGCGCCGGCGGCGAGGATGTGACAGGTGGCGGCGGCTTCGCGGACGACGATGTTCGTCTGGGCGTAGTCCGGGTTCGAGGCGTGGTGATCGACGTTGGCCAGGATGCCGGCCGGGAACTTGGCGAGCAGTTCCGTCCCTACGCGGGACGCATCGGCACAGTCGACGGTCACGGCGACCCGGTCGGTCGCGTCATAATCGGCGCCTCTGACGAACGTCACGCCCTCGGCGTAAGGGACGAGATTCGGGGGGATGCGGTCGCGGTTCACGCAGATCGCATCGACTCCTTCGGCGAGGAGCATCCGGCAGAGGGCGGTCTGGGAGCCGATGCAGTCCCCGTCGGGTCGCATATGGCCCAATACGGCCACTTTCCGCCCTTTGAGACCCTTGACGAGGTCTCGGAGGGCCTCGCCCGCCGCTTGCATGCTGATACCCATGGTTTTGCGGATGAAGAAACAGGCGGGCCCCGTTGCTGGCAAAGGCAAAAGGCGGGGTTATCACCAACTTGGGGGGAACGCTTGAACCTCCTCATGGTTCGGGCATAGTCCCTGCTAACAACCCCCTACGGGCGTTTCGCCCTCAACCCAACTTCCATGGATAAGGACAAAAACAACAATTTCACTCCCCGCGCCCGCAAGGTCGTGGAACTGGCCCGGGCGGAAGCCCGCCGGTTCAACCATAACTACGTCGGCACGGAGCACATCCTGCTCGGGCTCATCAAGCTCGGCGAGGGCGTCGCGGTCAACGTCCTTGGCCGCATGGGCCTCGACCTCAAGACGGTGCGTGGCGCCGTCGAGAAGCAGGTCGGTCCCGGCCCCGAAGAAGCCAAGGCTCCTGACACGATCCCGCTTACGCCCCGCGTGCAGAAGGTCATGGCCCATGCGGTCACCGAAGCCCGCGCCCTGGGACATGCTTACGTCGGCACCGAACACATCCTCCTCGGCCTCCTGAAGGAAGGGGAGGGCGTCGCCGCCCGCGTCCTGCAGCAGCTCGACGTCGACCTCGAGCGCTGCCGCAAGGAAATCCTCGCCGACATCGATCCCTCCGCCTCCGAAGAATCCGAGAAGAAGGACGGCGAGACGCCTCCGCCTTCCGAGGAATCCTCCGAGGACGCCCCGCCACCTTCGCGCCGCTCCTCCGGCGAAGAAGGCTCCCGTCCGGGCCGCGGCGAACGTCTCTCCCTGCTCAAGACCTTCGGTCGCGATCTCACCGAGCTCGCCAAGGCCGGCGAGCTCGACCCCGTTATCGGCCGTAAGGAAGAGATCCGCCGCGTGGTGCAGATCCTCTGCCGCCGTACGAAGAACAACCCTGTCCTCATCGGCGAAGCCGGCGTGGGCAAGACCGCCATCGTCGAAGGCCTCGCCCAGGAAATCGCCTCGGGCGTCGTCCCGGAGATCCTCCTCGACCGTAAGGTCATCACCCTCGACCTCGCCCTGATGGTCGCCGGGACCAAATACCGCGGACAGTTCGAAGAACGCATCAAGGGCATCATGGACGAGATCAAGCGCGCCAAGAACGTCATCCTGTTCATCGACGAGATGCACACGATCGTCGGCGCCGGCGCCGCCGAAGGCGCGATGGACGCGTCCAACATCCTCAAGCCCGCCCTTTCCCGCGGCGAGATCCAGTGCGTCGGAGCCACCACGCTCTCGGAATACCGCAAGCACATCGAGAAGGACGCCGCCCTCGAGCGCCGTTTCCAGTCGGTCAAGGTCGACGACCCGACGCCGGAAGACGCCGTGCTCATCCTGCGCGGCATCCGTTCGAAGTACGAAGAGCACCACAAGTGCGAGTACACCGACGCCGCCATCGAGGCCGCCGTCCGCCTTTCGCACCGCTACATCACCGCGCGCCACCTCCCGGACAAGGCCATCGACGTCATGGACGAGGCCGGCGCCCGCGCCCGTATCCGTTCGCTGAACATCCCGGCCGACATCGACGTCGTCCAGGGTGAGATCGACAAGGTCGTCCAGCAGAAGGAAGACGCTTCCCGTAACCAGAAGTTCGAGGAGGCCGCCAATCTCCGCGACACGGAGAAGAAGCTCCGCGCCAAGCGCGAGAAGATGCTCGAGGAGTGGCGCAAGAAGCGCGACGAGAAGCGCATCGTCGTCGGCGAGGAGGAGATGCTCCACATCGTCGCCGACTGGACCGGCGTGCCCCTCAACCGCCTCGAGAAGAAGGAGACCAAGAAGCTTCTCGAGCTCGAGAAGGACCTGCAGACGGCCGTCATCGGCCAGGATCGCGCCTGCGAAGTCGTCGCCCGCGCCCTCCGTCGCTCCCGCGCCGACCTCAAGGATCCGCGCCGCCCGATCGGCTCCTTCCTCTTCCTCGGCCCTACCGGCGTCGGCAAGACGCTCCTGGCCCGCTCCCTGGCCGAACGGATGTTCGGCGAGAAGGAAGCGGTCATCCAGATCGACATGTCCGAGTACATGGAGAAGTTCACGGTCTCCCGCCTCATCGGCTCTCCTCCCGGCTACGTGGGTCACGACGAAGGCGGCCAGCTCACCGAAGCCGTCCGTCGCAAGCCCTACTCCGTCGTGCTCTTCGACGAGATCGAGAAGGCGCACCCCGACGTCATCCAGCTCCTCCTGCAGGCCCTCGAAGACGGTCGCCTGACCGATTCCCTCGGCCGTGTCGTGGACTTCCGCAACACGATCATCATCCTGACCTCCAACGTCGGGGCTGACGTGCTGCAGCGTAATAACTCGGTCGGATTCGACGTCGGCGTAGATTCCACCCGCGACTACGAGAAGCTCAAGGACCGCATCATGGATGAGACCAAGCGCGCCTTTAAGCCGGAGTTCCTCAACCGTCTGACCGACATCGTCATCTTCCAGCAGCTCGCGAAGACGCACATGACCAAGATCGTCGACATCGAAGTCGACAAGGTGGCCAAGCGTCTCCTCGACCTCGGCGTGAAGCTCGTGGTCAACGAAGCCGCCCGCGGCTACCTGGTGGACAACGGCTGGGACGAGAAATACGGCGCCCGCCCGCTTCGCCGCGCGGTCGAACGTCTCCTCGAGGACCCGCTTGCCGAAGCGATCCTGCGCGACGACTACAACAAGGAAGAGCCGGTCATCGTCTCGGTCGGCGAGAAGGGCCTCGTCTTCACCCAGAAGAAGAGCGGCGCCGACACCGGCGCCTAAGCGATGGATCGACGGGTCACCGCAGGCCTCCTCGGCGCGACTGCCATCGCGCTGGGGGCTTTCGGCGCGCATGCCCTCAAGGATCGGCTCGCGCTCATCCCGGAAGCCGCCGGCTGGTGGCAGACGGCTACTTTCTATCTGCTGACGCACGCGGTCGCCATCGGCGCGATCTCGGGTCGTTCCGCTTTGCCGGCGCGCCTTTGGACGATGGGTGCCGTGATCTTCGCCGCGACGCTTTACGCGATGGCCTTGGGCGCCCCTCGTTGGTTTGGCGCGATTACGCCGATCGGGGGGTGCTTGCTGATCGCAGGCTGGGTCGCACTTGCCTGGACGTCGCGTAAGGAATCCTGACTTGCCCAGGCCGCTTCCGCCTCAGACTTTGAGGCATGGCCGAGCCTTTCACCTACCACGACGACGGCGGCGACGACCTCGAGCCGGCCGCCCGCGACGTGGTCTGCCGTTATTATCTCGAGGCCGATCCGCAGCATACGGAGTTCGTGACGCAGTTCCTCGGGCCCAGCGAATGCGGCAAGTTCGACGTCCTTTGGGAGGAGTCCGACATGACCGAAGAAGTGACCGTCGCCGTCGCCTGGCTGCCACGCGGCAAGCTCCAAGGTTTCGAGCTCTGGCAGGCCTTGGCGCTGGCCTTCTGGAACGTGAAGAAGGAGGGCGAGTATTGGGAGAACGCCGACTGCATCGAGGTCATCGATCGACCCGACACCTTGGTGGATGCGGATGCCTTCCGGGCCGTCCTGAAGGCCGTCTGGGACAACTAAAAGGGTGACCGCGGCGGCGGCCTTGGTATGGTGACCCCATGCTTCCCCGCTTCCTGACCGTCGCCTCAGTCTGCTTCGCCGCCGCCGCATTCGCCGAGGCGCCTAAGCTGATCATCTCCGAAGATTTCGAGAACGTCCCCGTCGGGGAGACCCCGAAGGGCTTCGTGAAGAAAGGCGCCTTGGGCGTGGTCGACGACGTTTCCCACTCCGGTAAGAAGTCGCTGCGCATCGAGCCGGCGACCAAAGGCGGACGGACGCTGACCAAGACCGGCCCGGAGCTCGCCGCGCTCGGCGGGCAGTTCTGGGGCCGTTTCTATTTCAAGGTGAAGCTGCCTTCGCCCCTCCCGCTCGTGCCTGAAGGAAAGAAGAGCGCCGGTATCCATACCACCTTCGTCAGCGGCAAGGCGACCAGCCCTTTGTTCAATGACCCGATCGAGGTGCGCCTGATGGGATGCTCAACCAACATGACGGGCACGTATGCCTGGATGTATAACGTCCAGACCGCCAAGCGCGGCGAGTTCGGCGTCAGCGCGAAGACCCGTTCGAAGTATTCCGACGAATGGACGCTGGCTGAGTGGTCCGTCGACAATACCACCCAGTCGTACCATTTCTTCGTGAACGGACAGGAAGTCACGGACATCGCCGTGAACAAGGGCGCGGGTAAGTTCGAAGGCGCCGAACTCCCCGCGGCTTACGAAAGCCTCACCTTCGGCTGGCTTAACTATCAGGCCGCCGCCGGAGAGGGTTTCACCGTCTGGATCGACGACCTGGCGCTGAGCAAGACCCGGATCGGTCCGACCCCTGCCAAGTAAAGCCGGGCTGCGGGCGACTGCTTGACCCGGGGCAACCGAGGGATTGAATGATGGCATGCTTCGCCTCGCCTTGGTTTTCGCCCTCCTGATGACCTCGCTTTCGGCCGCCGAAACCGCCCCCGGCCTGCTGGGCGTGCCGGTAAAGGATATCGACGGCAAGGCGACCACGCTCGGCGCCGTCAAGGGCGGCAAAGCCTGGCTCGTCGTCAACGTCGCCAGCCAATGCGGCTACACCCGCCAGTACGCCGGCCTTCAGGCGCTGTATGATAATTACAAGGCGAAGGGCCTGGTCGTCGCGGGTTTCCCCTGCAACGACTTCGGCGGCCAGGAGCCTGGTTCGGAAAAGGACATCAAGAAGTTCTGTAAGACCAACTTCAAGGTGACCTTCCCGATGTACGGCAAGGTGAAGATCAAGGGCGATGACGCACATCCGTTGTTCGAGAAACTCACCGGCAAGGATGCCGGTCATCCCGGTCCGGTGGGCTGGAATTTCAACAAGTTCCTCATCGGCGCCGACGGCAAGCTGATCGCCCGCTTCGGCTCCGACGTCGAGCCCGACTCCGAAGAACTCGAGAAGGCGATCGAGAAGGCCCTGAAGTAAGCCCGCTTTGACTTTCGGCCGGGGTGGCCTAGCCAAGGGAGACCTCATGCGATTGATCGTAGCCTTTATCTTCGGCCTTTCGGCGCTCCGTGCCGAAAGGCCGGCTTCCTATGACGTCTGCGTGTATGGAGGCAACGCCAGCGGCGTGATGGCCGCCTGCGCTGCGGCCAAGGAAGGGGCCAAGGTCATCGTGGTCGAGCCGAGCCGCTGGCTGGGGGGAATGACCGGCGGAGGCCTGATGCACATCGACTGGGGAAGGGAAGAGGCCGTCAGCGGTTCGACCCGCCCGATCCTGAAGAAGGATTACAAGGACGCGCAGTATCGTGAGGTGTTCGGCGAGCTGATCAGGTCGGCCGGCGTCACGGTGCTGTTCGAACACCGCGTCAGCGCGGTCGAGAAGTCGGCCGGCGTCATCCGTTCGATCGTCTTGGACCTCGCGCCTTTCGACGCCTATGGCTGCCCGCCGGCGCTGCCGACGAAAGCCGCCGCCCGCACGATCTCGGCCAAGGTCTTCATCGATTGTTCCTATGAGGGCGACCTGATGGCCCGCTCCGGCGTCGCCTATGCTTATGGGCGTGAAGCAAAGTCCGCCTACGGCGAAAGCCTGGCCGGAGCGCAGCCGCCGATGTCGGTCTACGCGATCGATCCTTATGTTAAGGCCGGCGACCCGCAGAGCGGCCTGCTGCCTGGCTTGCAGTCGACGGCGGTCGCGCCCGTCGGCGAGGCGGATCAGCTCACGATGGGGTATGGCTTCCGCTGGCGCTTCGTCTTCAAGGGCGAGGGCTTGCCGATCGAGCCGCCTGCGAATTACGACCCGAAGCAGTTCGAACTCTATCGCCGCGCGTTCCAGCAGGGCGTGGACATCCTTTCCGGGCGCGTCATGCGCGGTAAGGTCGATGGCTGGGAGAAGAGCGGGGGTCGGGTCTACTCCGGCGGCGCCGGCAACCTCGCCCGCGCCTTGTTCGCGCCGACGAACTACGGACACAACGCGGCCTATCCCGACGGTGATTACGCGACCCGCGCCCGCATCTGGAAGGAGCAGCAGGACTTCGTCCGCGGCATGACGCATTTCCTGCGGACCGATCCGTCGGTGCCCGCGAAGCAGAAGGAAATCGCGCTCAGCGCCGGGCTGGAGAAGGGCGCGTTCGATGAGACCAAGGGCTATCCTCATCAGCTTTACGTGCGCGAGGCGCGTCGCATGGTCTCGGATTACGTCGTGACTCAGAAGGACATGGAAGGGCGGACCGCCCCTGCCGACTCGGTCGGGCTGGCTTCCTATGGCGTCGACGAATGGCCTTACGCGACCGTCGCGCTCGACGGCAAGGTCGCGCTCATGGGCGGCTACTATTCGATGCTCTACCTCGAACAGGAGCACCGCGGCATCTACCGGATTCCCTATCGCTCGATCGTCCCGAACAAGGGGCAGTGCGCCAATCTCCTCGTGCCCGTCTGCGTCTCCGCGAGCCATATCGCCATGACGTCCATCCGCATGGAGCCCGTCTGGATGATCCTCGGCGAATCGGCCGGCGTCGCGGCAGCGATGGCCGTGAAGTCGGGCGCATCCGTTCAGGACGTGCCCTACGCCGAACTGCAGCCCAAGCTTCGGGCGTTGGCCCAGAAGGTCGACATCCCTAAGAAGAAAGAGACTAAGCCGAAGTAGGTCCGGCGATGCGGAGGTCGGCGACGACCTTCCCTCCGACCAGGTGCTCGGCGAGGATGCGGTCCAGGTTTTCCGGCGTGCAATGGCCGTACCAGACGCCTTCGGGGTAGACGACGGCGACCGGGCCGGCGACGCAGACGCGCAGACAGTCGGCCTTCGTGCGCTGGATGCCGCCTTTGTCCGAGAGCCCGAGCTGCTTGAGCCGGCCCTTCAGGTGGTCCCATGACCGCATCGCGAGGTCGCCGCCGCAGCAGGCCTGCTCGGTCGACTTCACGCAGAGGAAGATATGCCGACGGGTGGCGTCCAACCCCAACGCTTCGGCTGCGCGGGTGGCTTCCGGGTTCATTCGAACCGCGGAATCAGGCCGTCCTTCTCGAGCTTCAGGAACAGCTCGCGGCTGAACCAGGCGTCGTTGGCGGCGTATTGGATCTGACGTTCGTCGAGCGGCTTCGCCCAGTTCGAGGTCTGCACCTTCTTGGATTTCTTCATCTGCAGGCGCAGGAAATGGGCGGCGAGGGCCTGGAGGCCGGTGTTCACCAGGCCGGTCTTCTTCGTGTGGTCGGCGATGTCGATGAAGGCGCGGTCGTCGAACGGCGCGCGGGCGCGCAGGTTCTTGACGTCGTCGCGCACGGCGACGCCGACCTTGGCCTGACGTTCGTTGCAGAGCACCGGGAAGGCCAGGGGGATGCCGCCGCAGTGGTCGAGGCGGAAGACGAAGATGTGGTGTTCGCCGGCCAGCTGCAGGATCGAGGGCAGGTTATATTCGCCGCGGGTGTGCGACGGCTTGGTCTCGGTGTCGAAGCCCAGGACGCGGTCACGGGCGAGGGAGGCGATGGCCTTTTCGGCGTCCTTTTCCGATTCGATCAGCTCGATCGGGCCGGTCCACTCGCCGACGGGCAGGGACTCGATGAAATCTTTTTCGACGCGGATGCCGCCCTGGCCCCGGCCGCCCTGGGTGTTGGCATGGGCTTCGGCGCCCTGTTCGGCGGGTTCTGGCTGGTTTTCGGACTCTTCCACGAGGGGAAGGCAAAGCACCCACCGACCATTGGCAACCAGAGACTAGGAAGGGCGGGAAAAAAGCGTTGACCGTGCCCGCACGGTCACCTTTGTTTACCTTCCCATTTAACGGGGCCTTAGCTCAGTTGGTAGAGCGCTTGCATGGCATGCAAGAGGTCGTCGGTTCAAGCCCGATAGGCTCCACCATTCAAAACCGGCCGTCTTCCCTCGGGGAGACGGCCGGACTCTTTGAAGGGCTTTGAAGCGGACCGTCCTCAGCGCAGCACGAGGCCGAGCAGGGCGCGGCAGTCGGATTGAAGGCGGGCCTCGACGGCGGTGTTGTCGCGGGTGACCTTGGCGATCGATTCGGCGCAGTTATCGATGGCCTTCTTGATGACCAGGAGCTCGGCCTTCGAGGTCTTGGCTTCCGGCTTCTCGGCGAGCTCGGCGGCGCTCTTGGAATATTTCTCGAGGGTCTTCTTGATGGCTTCGCGGTCGGCCGGGGCGCGTCGGAGCATCATCCAGATGGGCTTTCCCTTGGTGCCGCCTTCGGCGAGCATGCGCAGGTAGCCGAGGGCGTTGAAAGGGCGGGTGTCAGCCTCGAAGTCCTTCTTCGCGTTCGTCTCGGCGGTCACGTTGGCTTCCGGGCGGGTCTTGGTCTTGGCGGCGGCGGCCTTGGCCTTCGGGGTCAGCGGTTTGCCTGCCTTTTCCTTGGGTTGGGCTTCGGCGGCGGGGGCGGCATCCGGGGCGGGGTCGCCCTTGCTGTTGAGTTTGCTGGCCTTCTTGAGGTCTTCGTAGCCGGCCCAGAACAGGGCTTCCTCAAGCTGGAACTCGTTGCAGACCGCATCGATCTTGTTCGTCGTGAGCGGCATGCCTTTGAGGCCGTCCTGCAGGGAGATCGTGAAGTTCTTCAGGAAGGATTTCGTGTCGGTCGCGGCCATTTCCTGGGCGAAGGGATCGGCGTCGGCTTCCTTCTTCGTCATCTTCTTCTCCGCCTTGGCTTCGGCGAGCAGCTGTTCGCGCTCGGCCCAGACCTTAGGGTTGTTCTTCTTGATCCAGTCGAGGTCGAGGTCCTCCCACTTGTAGTTCAGGACGGCGTCGGAATCGAGGCGCTTCACCATGATGGCGGTGTCGTCCTGGGTGATGTACTCGAAGGTGATGATGGTGGCGTTGCCGGCGCGGCGCAGCTGGACGGTCTCGGCGAAGGCCGGGAGGGTGGTCAGCGCGAGGGCGGCGATGAGGAAGCGTCGGACGGGGTGCACAGGCGTGAGCGTGGGGAGGCGACAGAGGGTCGGCAAATCAAGAACACCGCCGAAGGCAGAGGGTTGCGACCTCCGCCAAGCAAAAGACCGCCTGAGGGGCGGTCTTCGGAGGGGTCTGGGGGTTAGCCCTTACTTGCCCTTGGCCTCGAACTTCGGGAGCAGGTAGTTGGCGCAGGAGTCGAGGGAGGCCAGCTGGACGTAGTCGGCTTCCGGGACTTCGATGCCGTGCTTCTTGCGGAGTTCCATGACGATATCCAGGAAGTCCATGGAATCCAGGGAGAGCTGGTCGCGGAGGCGGACCTCGGGTTTGACGGCGGTCAGGTCCTCGTCTGGCGCGATGTCGGCGATGATATCGAGAACCACCTGCTTGATGTCGTCCTTAGTCATGTTTTCAGGGGTTTGTTTCAAACGGCCAAACCCCGTCAGGCAACCCCATATTTCTTCACGATGAGGGCGGAATTGATTCCCAGCATGCCGAAGGAGTTGTTCAGGATGGCGTCCACCTTGGCGACCTTGACCGGTTGGTTGATCACCAGGCCGGGCATGGCGCATTCGGGGTCCAATTCCTCGATATTGATGGTCGGGTGGACCCAATTATCCTCAAAAGAGGGCAGATTACCCGCTAATTCAAGGGCGCCGGCGGCTCCCATGCAGTGGCCGATGAAGCTCTTGGTGTTGTTGATCTTGGTGTCCGGGCAGTCGGTGAAGACGGTCCGGAGGGCTGTGCACTCCTGGATGTCGCCCAGGGCCGTCGCGGTGGCGTGGGTGGAGACGATCTGGATGTCCTGCGGCTTCATGCCGGCGCGGCGCAGGGCCATGCGGACGCATTCCGTCTGGCGCTCCGGGTTGGGCAGGACCGCGTCGGTGGCGTCGGAGTTGATGCACCAGCCGGCGATCTCGGCGATGATGCGGGCGCCGCGGGCGAGGGCGTCGTCGAGTCGCTCGAGGACGTAGATGGCGCCGCCTTCTGAGATGACGATGCCGTTACGGTTCTTGTCGAAGGGGCGGGAGGCCTTGGTCGGGTCCTCATGGGCGCCGAGCGCGCCCTGGTTCTTGAAGCCGGCGAAGATGCCGAAGGTGTGGATGGATTCGGAGACGCCACCGGCGAAGGCGATGTCGACCTCGCCGAGCTGCAGCATCTGGGCGGCTTGGATGAGGCCTGCGTTACCCGCGGCGCAGGCCGCCCCGATCGTGTAATGGGGGCCGGTGATGCCCATGTTCATCGTGACCTCCCCCGCCGGGTTGTTCGCCACGGTGCGGGGATTATGATGGTGGGTCCAATACTTGGTATCGTTGCCGAACTGGGAGATATTGTGGATCTCGTTCTCGGTCTCGACGTTGCCGTGTTCGGTGATGCCGAGGTAGACGCCGACGCGCGACTTATCGACCTTGTCCCAGTCGAGGCCGGAGTCGCCGAGCGCCTCGCGGGCGCAGAAGATGGAGATGGAGCCGACGCGGGTGCCGTTGCGGATTTCCTTCCGCTTCTGCCACTTGGTCGCGTCGAAGTCGCACACGCCGGCCGGGTGCTTGCCCATGTGGCGCACGTCGATCACGGCGATGCGTGCCTTGCCGGCGAGCAGGTTGGCCCGGAACTCGGCGAGCGAGTTGCCGTTGGGGGCGGTGAGGCCGAGGCCGGTGATGACGATGCGGGGCTTGGAGGACATCTGACGTCCTTCCATCAAGCGTCCGTCGGCCATGAAGTCAAACCCCGCTCCCCGCTTGCCCTTGCCAATTGGCCCCCGTGCCATTCTCTGAAGGCCAGATGTCCAAGCCGATCAAGTGTTCGCTCTGCGAGGAGGCCGCCACGGTCCACCTCTCCCAGGTCGTCCATGGCAATGTTACGAAGGTGCATCTTTGCGAGGCTTGCGCCCAGAAGGGCGGAGCAACCGATCCGGCTGTCTTCCAGCTCGCCGACGCCCTGACCGCCTCCACCCCGGCCCCGACGCTCACCTGCCCGAAGTGCGGCTTCACGGACATCGATTTCCGCAAGCGCGGCCGCCTGGGCTGTCCGTCCTGCTGGGAGACGTTCGGCGACGCCTTGGGCGGCTTGCTCCTCAAGGTGCAGCACGAGGCCTCCCATGTCGGGCGCGCGCCTGCCGGCACCATGCCGACCGGGCAGCTGCGCCGCCGCCTCGACGTCGCCCGCCTGGAGATGGCGAAGGCGATCTCCGCCGAAGATTACGAAGCCGCCGCACGCCTGCGCGACGAGATCGCCGAGATCGAGAAGCAGCTCGCCCCCCTCTGAACATGTCCTCCGTCGAAGACATCCTCGCTGCCGAAAACGAACTGACGCACCTCCTCGGCGCGCAGCAGGCGGTCGTGCTCAGCACGCGCATCCGCCTCGCCCGCAACCTCGACGGCATGCCTTTCCCGGGCTGGGCCAAGGTGCCGCAGCGCAAGGAGATCGCCGACCGCTGCGTCGAGGCCCTCGACGCGCTGCCGAAGTTCCGTCGCGGACACGTGCTGCGCATGGGCGAACTGGGCGACCGCGACCGCGCGGTGCTCGTCGAACGTCACCTGGTCTCGAAGGAACTCGCCGCCGGCAAGAGCGGGGCGGCCGTCATCAGCCGTGACCAGACCTGCTCGGTCATGGTCAACGAGGAGGACCACCTGCGCATCCAGGTCGTCAAGGCCGGCTGGCATCTCCGCGGCACCTGGCACATCGCCGAGCAGCTCGACGACGCCTTGGGCGGCTCCCTCAAGCTGGCCTTCTCGGATCGCCTCGGCTATCTCACCGCTTGTCCCACCAACGTCGGCACCGGCCTGCGCGCCTCCGCGATGGTGCATCTGCCCGGCCTCTGCCTGGCGGGCCATATGGATAAGGTCTCCCGCGCGCTCAATCAGGACGGGCTCGCCGTCCGTGGCTGGCTCGGCGAAGGCACCGAGGCCGCCGGCAACGTCTTCCAGATCTCCAACCAGCAGACGCTCGGCCTGTCCGAAGAGGCGATCCTCAGGCACCTCGGCGGCTGGATCAAGAACGTGGTCGAACAGGAGTGGAACGCCCGCCGCAAGCTCGCGCAGGAGGAGGGCGAGAAGTTCGTCGATCGCCTCGCCCGTTCGCTCGGCGTGCTGCGCTCGGCCCGCCTGCTCACGAGCTCCGAGGCGATGAACATGCTTTCGCACCTCCGGCTCGCCTGCGACATGGGCTGTCTGCCGGAAGAACGCCGCCATCTTGTCGACCGCCTGATGATCGAAGGCCAGCCCGCCCACGTGCAGGCTCGCGCCGGCCAGGAGCTGGACAGCGACGGACGCGACCGACGGCGCGCCGCGGTGGTCCGCGAGGCGCTGAAGGATTTCCCCGAGGTCGTCCCGCCGACCGCTTAGTCGGCCTTGGGCGGGTTGTTCGCGCGGTCCTTGCGGGCCATCTCGTCCAGCAGGGCCTGCACGCGAGCCACGCCGCCGGTGATGTCGTCCTCGGTGAAGAGGATGTCCGGCGTATGCTTCATCTGCAGGATGCCGCCGATGGTCGAGCGGAGCTCGGTGCGCACGCGCTTCAGGAACGCGCGCGCTTTCTTGCGCTCGGCGTCGTCGCCCGAGACGGCGTAGCCGACGCGGCACTGACGGAGGTCGGGGGAGACGCTCGCGACGGTGATCGTGATCAGCGCGGCCTCCGTGGGCCAGTTCTGGCGCAGCGTGGAGGAGACCTCGCGCTGGACCAGTTCGGCGACCCGGAGCTGACGTTGGGACATGAGGCTTAGAGCGACGGGCGCGTCTGGAGCATCTCGACGGCTTCGATGATGTCGCCGGGCTGGTACTCGTCGTAGCCGCCGAGCTTGATGCCGCATTCGAAGCCGGCCTTGACCTCGGAGGCGTCGTCCTTGAAGCGACGCAGGGTCTCGACCGGTCCGTTGTGGATGATCTTGCCGGCGCGCACCACGCGCGCCTTGGCGGCGCGGCGGATGAGGCCTTCGGTGACCATGCAGCCCGCGACCTTGTGTTCCTTGCCGAGCGGGAAGACGGCGCGCACTTCGGCGGCGCCCAGCTTGTTCTCGCGGACTTCGGGGTCGAGGAGTTCGGCCATGGCTTCCTTCACGAGCGTGATCAGCTCGTAGATGATGTCATGGGTGATGAGGCGGACGCCGGTGCGCTTGAGCTGCGGCTGGACGCCGTTCTCGAGTTTGGTGTCGAACGCCACGATGAGGGCCTTGGAGGCTTCGGCCATGGCGACGTCGCTCTGGGAGACCGGACCGACGGAACCGCCGACGACCTCGAGGCGGACCTTGGTGGACTTGATCTCGAGTAGGCAGCCTTCGAGGGCTTCGAGCGTGCCGTTGACGTCGGCCTTGAGCAGGACGCGGAGGATCTTCTCCTTGTCCTGGACGAGGGCGGCCATGAGGCGTTCGAGGTCCGACATGCCGGGGCGGGCGCCGGTGTTCGGAGCCTGCTGCACGGCTTCGGCGGCCTTGCGGGCGGCGAGCGCGGCTTCTTCGGCGATCTCGCGGGCTTCGCGGTCGTTCTTGACGGTCTTGAACTTCGTGCCGGGGGCCGGGACGGCATCCCAGCCGAGGACGAGCGCCGGGGCGCCGGGCGCGGCGGAAGTCATGCGGTTGCCGCGTTCATCCATGAGCGCGCGCACCTTGCACCAGGTCTCGCCGCAGACGAACGAGTCGCCGGGCTTGAGCGTGCCCTTCTGGACGATGACGGTGGCGGTGGGGCCGCGGCCGGTCTCCATCTGGGATTCGATGACGACGCCCTGGGCGGGGCACTTTGCGTTGGCCTTGAGGTCGAGGACTTCGGCCTGCAGGAGGATGGATTCGAGGAGCTCGGTCATGCCGGTGCCCTTGAGCGCCGACACGGGGCTGGTGATGGTCTCGCCGCCCCAGTCTTCCGGGGTGAGGTTGCGCTGCTGCATCTGCTGCTTCACGCGGTCGATGTTGGCGCCCTTGGCGTCGACCTTGTTGATCGCGGCCACGATGGCGCTGGCATGCTTCTGGGCGAACTTGAGGGCTTCCTCGGTCTGCGGCATGAAGCCGTCGTCCGCCGCCACGACGAGCACGGCGACGTCGGTGACGGAGGCGCCACGTTCGCGCATCTTGGCGAAGGCGGCGTGGCCGGGAGTGTCAAGGAAGGTGACGGTCTTGCCCTTGTACTCAGGCTTCTCGCCCTGGTAGGCGACGGAGTAGGCGCCGATGTGCTGGGTGATGCCGCCGGCTTCGCCCGAGACGACGTTGGTCTTGCGGAAGAAGTCGAGGAGGGTGGTCTTGCCGTGGTCGACGTGGCCGAGCACGCAGACGACGGGCGGACGCGGGGTCATGAGCGCCGGATCGTCTTCGGAGGGCTTCTCGACCTTCTTGACGGGCTGCACGCCTTCGCCGCGGTGGCGGATCTCCAGCGTGTAACCATGGCGTTCGGCGACCTTGCGGGCGTCGGCTTCCTCGATGACGGAGGAGACGCTGACGACCTTGTTCAGTTCCATCAGGTTACCGATGACCTGGAAGGGCTTCAGATTGAGCGCGATCGCGAAGTCGCGGAC
Organism: Opitutia bacterium; assembly: GCA_947456525.1. Lineage (GTDB taxonomy): Bacteria > Verrucomicrobiota > Verrucomicrobiia > Opitutales > UBA953 > UBA953. The sequence continues at coordinate 1,501 of CANGRI010000019.1, read as the reverse complement.
GACGATCGGCGGGCGGACGGTGATGACGCCCTTGCTGCCGGGGGCGGCCTGGTTGCCGGTGGCGGCCGGACGGTTCACGACCGGAGCGATCGGAGGGCGGACGACCGGCGGGACGTTGGCCGGACGGACGGGCGCGGGCGGAGGCGTGCTGACGACGACCGGAGGAAGGTCGGCCTTGGCAGGGGTCGGCGCGATGGTCGGACGAGGGATGACGGGCGTCACGGGCGGTCGAGCGGCCGGAGGCGGCGTCGGCGCGATGGACGGGCGGGGCGGCATGCTCACCGGAGGCGGCGTACCGGGCTTGGCCACCGGGGCGACCGGAGCGACGGGCTTGGCCGGCTCAGGAGCCTTGGGGGCTTCGACGACCGGCTCGGGGACGGGCTCGGTCTTCTTCGGGAGCTTGTCCGCCGCGAACGTCATGAAGTCGTCCCGGTAGATCTTGCCGAAGTTGCTCGAGGCCGCGGGCTTCTTGCCGTCGGTGTAGACGTAGTCCTTGTAGTCGGGGCGAGCGACCACGAACTGGTCGACCAGGGCGAGCAGCGCCTTGACCTCGAGGCCGAGCTCCTTGGCCACGTCGCTGAAACGCTGCGTGGCCGCGGGCTTCTTGGCTTCGGATTTCTTCTTCTCGGTCATGTGCGCGTGCGAAGGGTGTCGATAGGTTGGCGGGCGGAAGGATTACGAACGGCGGCCCTTGGCGTAGGCGGCGAGGACGGCTTCGACCTCTTCGGCCGGGATGCCGCTTTCCTTGAAGTCTTCCACGGTCGCGCCTTCGAGGGCTTCGACGCTGGAGATGCCGAGACCGACGAACTTCGCGATGAGTTCGGCGGGGAGGCCGAGCTGCTCGGCGATGCGGACGGCGGCGTCGCCGGCCTTGGCTTCGAAGCTTTCGGCGGCGTGCGTGGCCTTCTGGATGTTGAGGCCCCAGCCCATGAGCTTGGAGGTCAGGCGGGCGTTGCGGCCCTTGCTGCCGATGGCGATGCGCATGTCGTCCTCGTCCACTTCGAAGAAGATGGAGCGGGTGCGTTCGTCGATGCGGACGTTGCGCGGCTTGGCGGGGCGGATCGCTTCTTCGAGCAGCTTGAGCGGCTCGGCATGGTAGCGGATGATGTCGATCTTCTCGCCGCCGAGCTCCTTGACGATATTGCGGACGCGGGCGCCGCGGGCGCCGACGCAGGCGCCGACGGGGTCGACCTTGGGGTCGCGGGAGTCCACGGCGATCTTGGTGCGGTAGCCCGGGTCGCGGGCCATGGCGGCGATGGTGACGGTCTTGTCGGCGATCTCGGCCACTTCGAGCTCGAGGAGGCGGCGGACGAACGCCGGGTTGGCGCGGGAGAGCACGAACTCGCGTCCGCGCTGCGGGTCTTCGCGGATCTCGAGGAGGAGGCAGCGGATGCGGTCGCCGGTGCGGAATTCGTCGCCGTGGCAGCGTTCCTTGTGGGTGAGGACGGCTTCGGCGGTGCCGAGCTCGATCACGACGTTGCCGCGTTCGGTGCGACGGACG
>CANGRI010000018.1 GCA_947456525.1 Opitutia bacterium | reverse complement strand
CATCGTGAGGATGCAGCGGTAACCGCGGGCGGCGGCGACGAAGGCGAGGGCGATGCCGGTGTTGCCGGAGGTCGGCTCGACGATGGTGCCACCCGGCTTCAGGCGGCCGTCGCGCTCGGCGGCGTCGATCATGGCGCGGCCGATGCGGTCCTTGACGCTCGAGAGCGGGTTGAAGAATTCAAGTTTCACCAAGACTTCGGCATGAAGACCTTCGGTGACCTTGTTCAGGCGCACGAGGGGCGTGTGACCGATGGTGTCGAGGACGCTGTTGTAGATAGCCATGGGGGTTAATGATTAGTAATTGAGTAATGATTAATAGATTAAACCCTATACCCTTGCAATAAAAAAACCCGTACGACCGGGTTTCTTAGGAATCAATAACGGCGCTTGGGCGGGGGACCCGGGGGGCGCGGGGCGGTATCACGGAGGCGGAAGATGATGCGGGCCTGAGTCAGGTCGGCCGGGCTCATCTCGACCTTCACGCGGTCACCGGGGTTGATACGGATGAAGTTCTTACGGAGGCGTCCGGAGATACGTCCCAGCACCACGTGCTTATTGGGGAGCTCGATCCTAAACATGGTGCCAGGAAGCACCTGCAGGATTTTGCCTTCTAGTTCGATAACGGGTTCTTCAGCCATGCCTTATGGGCGGCAGTGCATCCCCATCTGACGGGAGAGTCAATCCCCGTAGTGAGACCCCTCCTCCCCTCTTGCCACGGGCCCCGCAGGGGCAATCCTGCCCGTCATGGATGGCGACGCCTCGACCCCCCGCCCCGGGCTGACCTGCCCGTTCGAGAAGATGCGTCCCTCCCAGCTGAACCGGGACGACGCCTTCTACATGGCCCTGGCCTTCAACCTCGCCGTCGACGCCTGGCGCATCGACGAGGTGCCGATCGGTGCGATCATCGAACGCGGCGGCGAGATCATCGCGGCCGCCCACAACGAAGTCGAACGCGCCAACGACCCGACCGCGCACGCCGAGATGCTGGCGATCACCCAGGCCGCCAAGAAGATCGGCGACTGGCGCCTCAACGAGTGCAACCTTTACGTCACCAAGGAGCCCTGCCCGATGTGCTCCGGAGCCACGATCATGAGCCGGCTCAACCGCGTGGTCTACGCGTGGGGCGACCCCAAGATGGGCTGCATGGGCGGCGCCGTCGAACTCCACAGCCTCCCGAAGCTCAATCACCGGGTCCAGGTCACCCCCGGCGTCCTCGAAGGCCCCTGCCGCGAGATCCTGCAGGCCTATTTCAACATGAAGCGCGGCCGCGATTCCACCGCCTCGGCTTGACCCCCGCGGCAAATCATCAACCTGTGAATCGGTCGCCCGTCAGTTAGTCCTATACTCGATACTCAATACTCCGTACTCTCACCGCATGCATCGACGCGACTTCATCGGCAAAGCCTCCCTCGCCGCCGCCGCGCTCGGCACCGCCTCCCTTTCCGCCCAATCCTCTTCCACCAAAACCATGAGCTATACCCTCGCCCCCCTGCCCTACCCTCACGCCGCGCTCGAGCCGCACATCGACCAGGCGACGATGGAGATCCACCACGGCAAGCACCACAACGCTTACGTCACCAACCTGAACGCCGCCCTCGCCAAGGAAGCCGGCTTCGCCGCTCCGGCCGACGTCAACGCGCTCATCGCCGACCTCTCCAAGGTCCCTGAGTCCATCCGCACCGCCGTCCGCAACAACGCCGGCGGACACGCCAACCACACCTTCTTCTGGAACATCATCTCCCCCAACGGCGGCGGCGAACCCGTCGGCGCCCTCGGCGAAGCCATCCAGAAAGCCTTCGGAGGCCTCGAAGGCGAGAAGGGCCTCAAGGCCGCCTTCAAGATCGCCGCGACCACGCGCTTCGGCTCCGGCTGGGCCTGGCTCGTCGTCAAGGCCGACAAGTCCATCGCCGTGACCTCCACGCCGAATCAGGACAGCCCCCTCATGAAGGGCGTCGCCGACGTGAACGGCACCCCGGTCCTCGCCCTCGACGTCTGGGAACACGCCTACTACCTCAAGTATCAGAACCGCCGCCCCGACTACGTGGACGCCTTCTGGAAGGTCGTCGACTGGAAGAAGGCCAACGAGATCTACGTCAAGGCCATCGCCTGAGGGTCGTAGTCATATCGGTCTTAAGAAGCGGCCCCTCGGCCGCTTCTTTGTTTGGCACCTTCGCCGCGGCGTGCTGTCCTAACCTTACCCCGATGCGCTTTCTCTCGCTCCTCCTCCTGGCCTTGGCGACTTCCGCCACCGCCGCCGAAACCGTCCTGCCGCTCTGGCCCGAAGGCGTCCCGGGCAAGCGCGTCGCGCCCTCGAAGGCCACGACGGACCGAATCGGCCCGAAAGGCAGCTACGCCGGCCACGAGACCTTCATCAATGAACCGTCGATCACGGTCTACCCGGCCGCCAATCCGAACGGCGCCGCGGTCATCGTCTGTCCCGGCGGCGGCTACTGGTTCCTCTCGACGAAGAACGAAGGCATGGGCGTCTGCGAATGGCTGAACAGCATCGGCATCACGGGCATCCTCCTGCGCTACCGCACCCCGACCTCCGACGAGGAGCTCCCGCACAACTATCCGGTCCAGGACCTGCAGCGCTCGCTCGGCCTCGTCCGCGCCCACGCCAAGGAATGGAACATCGACCCGAAGCGCGTCGGCGTGATCGGCTTCTCCGCCGGCGCCAATCTCGTCGGCCACGCGTCCTGGGACCGCACGCCGCGCACCTACGAACAGAAGGCCGGCGTCGACGACCCGCGTGGCCCGGACTTCACGATATTCGTCTACGGCGGCGGCTTCCTCGAGAAGGAGGACAAGGCCAAGTTCCGCGAAGGCTTCAGCGTGCCGGCCGACGCCCCGCCGTGCTTCTTCGTGGTCGCGCACAACGACAACGCGAACCCGATCGAAGCCGCCCGCCTCTACCTCGAATACAAGCGCCAGAACATCCAGTCGGAACTCCACGTGTACTCCAAGGGCGGCCACGGGTTCGGGACACGCCAGACCAAGTTCCCGGTCGACGGCTGGACCAAGGTCGCGGGCGAATGGATGGGAGCCGAAGGCTTCCTTAAGCCCGCCAAATAAGCCCATGCGCCCCCTGCTCGCGCTGCTGACGTTCACGACCGTCCTGACGGCCCAGACGCTCATCGGCGACGGGCAGGCGGACGACACCGCGGCGCTCCAGAAGCTCGTCGACACCCAAGGCTCGGTGCGGCTGCCCAAAGGACGCTACCGGCTGACGAAGACGATCACGGTCGACCTCGCCAAGACCGGCTACGCCGCGATCAGCGGCGACGGCACGGCCCAGCTCATCATGGCCGGCCCAGGCCCCGCGCTCCACTTCCTAGGTACCCACGACAGCTCCGCCGACCCTTGGAACTTCAAGCCGGCGATCTGGCTCAACCAACGCGCGCCCACGGCCTCGGGCCTTGAGATCGTCGGGGCCCACCCCGAAGCCGACGGCATCGAGGCCACGGGCACGATGCAGCTGACGATCGAGCACGTCCTCATCCGCGGGTGCCGTCACGGGGTCCATCTCACGAAGCGCGACCGCAACGTCATCGTCAGCGCCTGCAACATCTACGACAACCACGGCATCGGCGTCTTCTACGACGACGTGAACCTGCATCAGTCTAACATCGTCGGCTCGCACATCAGCTACAACGGCGGCGGAGGCGTGGTCTCCCGCGGCGGCAACGTGCGCAACCTCCAGATCGGCACCTGCGACATCGAGCACAACCATGACCCGAAAGGCCCTCCGGCCGCCAACGTCGAACTGAACTCGACCGGCGGATCCATCGGCGAAGTGACCATCACCGGCTGCACCCTCCAACACACCCACAAGGCGCCCCGTTCGGCCAACATCCGCATCCTCGGCGCGGGCACGGACGAATCCCTGGTCCGTCGCGGCGGACGTCCCACCACCCGCGAGGGCAACGTGACCATCACCGGCAACGTCTTCAGCGACGTCGAGGTGAATGTCGAGATCGTCAGCGCCCGTGGCGTGACCGTCTCCGGCAACACCTTCTGGGAAGGCTTCGCCCACGACCTGTTCGTCCAGGACAGCGCCAACATCGTGATCAGCGGCAATAACTTCGACCGCAACCCTCGCTATCTCGTCAACGGCAACGGCCTCAGCGAGAAGAACGGCATCGTCCTGCGCAACGTCGAGGATGCCAGCCTCTCCGACAACCTCGTCTCTGGCGCCCATGGCCACGCCGCCGCGGTCGACGTCGAAGACTGCCAACGTCTACGCATCACCCACAATAGCATCCTCGACAGCGACGGCGCGGCGCTGCGCCTGACCCGCCTGAAGCGGAGCCTCGTGACCGGCAACCTGCTCCGCGACGACCGTGCGGAAGCCGAGCGGACGAAGTCCCCCTTCCTCGTGGTCACGGAAGGCGAAGACAACCTGATCACCGGCAACGCGCCGGGGACCAAGTAAGGCTTAGGCGCCGCCGCGACGGATCTCGGAACCTTCGAAGCGGATCGACACGCGCCAGACCTTCTTGACGCGCGTGATCACCTTGCCGGTGCCGGCGACGATGGTCTCGGGGATCTCAATGCGGTGCTGGTCCACCACGGCGTGGAAGCCGCGCTCGGAGAAGATGTCGATGAACATCGAGATCGCCAGCGGATCGTCGAAGACCGGGGTCTCGATGTTGACGTGGGCCTGGCCGGAGATGGCGTGCGCCTTGATGATCGGCAGGAATTTGCCCTGGATCAGCTCGATGACCTGACGGAAGACCTCGGCGTTGCGCTCGGCGTAGTCGTCGAGGCGGCGGACGAGGTCCTGGCGGGCGTGCTGGACGATCTGCGAGGCCAGCGGGATCGGCGAGATGAGGTCGTACGTCTCTTCCGACAACTCGAGGGAGCTCTGATACTGGAGCTCCTTGATGATGCGGGCCTGGACTTCCGGCAGGGATCCCTGCGCGTTGATGAAGTGGTAGTGGAAGATGTCGCGCAGCGACTGGAGCGGCTCGTAGGTGCGCTCCTTGAAGACGCGGTAACGGTTGCGGGCGGCCTCGGCCGTCAGGTCGGTCTTGCGGACCTCGGCGAGCGGCCCGCCGTCACGGGCGGCCTTCTCGTTCTGAGCGATGGCTTCCTGGCCGCGCTTGAGCTGACGGCGGACGGACTCGTTCTCGTCGACGAAGAGGACGAGGATGTGGAAGTGCGGCTTCGGGAAGCGGACGCCTGCCGCGCCACGGAACTCGCTGCGCAGGTCGTTGAGCTTGGCGAAGAGATGCTTGAGGCACTCCACCTGGACCATCGAGCGCGGGAAGCCGTCGACGATAGCACCGCTGACATAGGCCGTCTCGAGCAGTTTCCGGAAAAGGATCTCCACCACTTCGCGGTCGCCGACGAGCATACCGGCGTCGATGCGCTTCTTGGCCTCGGGGCTCGAGAGCAGGTCGCTGACCACGATCGGATCGGCGGCGTAGTCGCGATACTGGAGGATGAACGCCGTGTTGGTGCCCTTACCGGCGCCCGGAGCGCCGTTGAGCCAGAAGATCTCACGCGGGAAGGCCAGTTTCTCGCGGCCGAACTCTCGCTCCAGACTGGACCAGACGGAATCAAAGATGATCTGTCCATCCTTGACCTCGAGGTCGCTGATGCCGTTGCCGGCGGGTCTGGTCTGAGCGTCGCTCATGAAGTTAAGCGTCTAGGAGTAAAAACACCTCGCCGAACCTGCGAGGTAAAAAAACGGCACCGCCGCTCCATTTTCGGGCAATTACTTCTTTCCGCCCTTGGTCTGGACATCATCCGACCCCGGCTTGACCACCGGCAGACCCGGATCGCTGGAGCGGTTGCGGCGGAACTGGTAGCGATTGATGTCCTGCATCGACAGCTGATCGACCGTCTTCGGATCGGGGTTAAGTCTGCCCTGCCAGTCGGACCTGACACCGGTGAACTTGGCGTTGTGCTCGACGCCCATGTGCTGCTCCCAGTCCTTCACCTCGGCCTTGGTGCCGCTGACCTCGGACTTGATGCGATCGACGGACTTCACCTCGACGGTATCCTTCGGGCGCACCGGCGCGGCGAGCGTATCCTTCAGCTCGACCTCCGACTTCTTGCGGCCGATGGTGTCATAACGTCCGTGCCAGGTATCGAGCGTGACAAGGTTGTTGCGGGAATAGACCTGGTCCTTGCCGATGGAGGACATGCCGGCATCGAAACGCTGCTCCATGAGCCCGCTAGACTTGGATGCCTTCTTCAGGCCAGAGTTGAAATCGACCGCATCGTCGACGCTCTTGCCGATGCCCTTGCCTTCGACCGAGAACGGGACCGTGCGACCATCAGCGGTCTTGATCTCTTTCTTCGGCGCCGGCGCCGGCGCGGTAGCAGCAGTTCCAGGAGCGGTTGCATTAGGCGGCGCAGACTGGGCGGATCCGGCTGGACGGGGAGCGGCGGTACTCCGCGGTTTGTCCGGCGTCCCGTCCAGAGGGCGCCCTTCGGCGTCGTAACGATAGACCTGCGTTCCTTCGATCCCGCCTTCGGCCGTGATCACCACGCCGGCCTTCATGCCGCCGGGCGGACGCTCGGCGGCTGCCAGCATCGAAGCGGACAGCGCCAGCAGCACGGAGATGGAGAAGCGGGGTCGCAAGGCCACCATGCTGGGGGCCTTGGCGACCGACCTCAATCCCTTCTTAGCGGGGAATGGGGTTGGATTTGGTCTTCCAGATGAGCTTGGCGTAATCGGCGATCGAACGATCGGACGAGAACTTGGCGCAACGGGCGACGTTCCTGATGGCCATGGCGGCCCAGCGACGGCGGTCCAAGAAGGCCTTCTCGGCCTTGGCCTGCGCATCCACATAACTGCGGAAGTCGGCCAGGACGAGATAGGGGTCGCCGTCGACCAGGGAGTCGACCACGGGCGAAAGCGCCCCGGCCTGCTCCGGCGTGAAGGTATCGGAGCGCAGCCAGTCGAGGAGCGCGGCGAGTTCGGGATCGGCGGCAAGGACCGCGCGCGGATCGTAGCCGTCGGCCCAGAGCTTCTCGACCTCTTCGACCTGGAGACCGAAGATGAAGATGTTCGCGTCGCCGACTTCTTCGCCGATCTCGACATTGGCGCCATCAAGGGTGCCGATGGTGACCGCGCCGTTCAGGGCGAGCTTCATGTTGCCCGTACCGGAGGCTTCCTTGCCCGCGGTGGAGATCTGTTCGGAAAGGTCGGCGGCCGGAATGATGCGTTCGGCGAGCGAGACGCGGTAGTCGGGCAGGAAGACCACCTTCAGCAGGCCGCGGATGCGCTCGTCGGAATTGATGACGGACGCGACGCGGTTGATCGCATGGATGATATGCTTCGCCAGCGCGTACCCCGGAGCGGCCTTGGCGCCGAAGATGCAGACGCGGGGCGTGAAGTGTCCGTTCGGCTCGTTCAGGATCCGGCGGTACAGGTGAAGGATATGCAGCAGGTTGAGGTGCTGGCGCTTGTATTCGTGGAGGCGCTTGATCTGCACGTCGAAGAGCGCGTCAGGCGAGACCTCCACGCCGACGAGGTCCTTGATGCGGGCGGCGAGACGGATCTTGTTCGCGCGCTTGATGGCGAGGAAACGGTCCTGGAACGCAGGGCGGTCGGCAAGCGCGTCGAGCTTACGCAGACGACCGAGGTCCGCCTCCCAGCCCTTGCCGGCCACCTCGTCGCACAGGGCGCCGAGCTCGGGATTGCAACCACGCACCCAGCGGCGGGGCGTGACGCCGTTGGTGACGTTGACGAACTTGCCCTTCCACAGCTCGTTGAAGCCGGGGAAGAGGTTCGCGCGGATGAGGCGGGTGTGCAGCTCGGCCACGCCGTTGACGTGATGCGAACCGACCACGGCGAGGTGCGCCATCCGGATGCGCTTCGGGAAACCTTCCTGGATGATGGAGAGCTCCGTCTTGCGGGCGTCATCTCCGGGCCAGCGCTGCTCGACCGCCTCGAGGTGACGACGGTTGATCTCATAGATGATCTCGAGGTGACGCGGAAGCACCTTCTCGAAGAGCGGCACGGACCAGGTCTCGAGGGCTTCGGGCAACAAGGTGTGGTTGGTGTAGCTGAAGACCTGCGTGCAGAGACCCCAGGCTTCGTCCCAGGTCAGTCGCTCGACGTCGACCAGCAGGCGCATCAGCTCGGCGACCGCGATGGCCGGGTGGGTGTCGTTGAGCTGGACGGCCGCCTTGGCCGGGAGATTGGCGAAGTCCGGATTGATGCGACGGTGGCGACGCAGGATGTCCTGCAGCGAGCACGACACGAAGAAGATCTGCTGGACGAGGCGGAGCTCCTTGCCGCTCTCGGTGCTGTCGTTCGGGTAGAGGACCTTGGAGACGACCTCGCTCGAGTCGCGCTCATGGACGGCCTCGACGTAACCGCCTCGGTCGAAGGCGCGGAAGTCGAACTCGGAAGCGGCCTTGGATTCCCAGAGACGGAGGAAGTTGACGCTGCTGCCGCCGAAGCCGGCGATCGGAATATCCCACGGCATGCCCAGGAGATCGCGGGTCTCGACCAGTTCGGCGCAATGATTGCCGCGGTCGTCGGTGCTATGCTTGACGCGGCCGTAGAGCGGCACGCTGACACGGTAGTTCGGACGGCGGATCAGCCACGGATTGTTGTTCGCGAGCCAGTTGTCGGCGACCTCGACCTGGCGACCGAGCGCGAAGGTCTGACGGAACAGGCCGAATTCGTAATGGATGCCATAACCGATGGCCGGGATGTCCATCGTGGCGAGGGAATCGAGGAAGCAGGCGGCGAGACGGCCGAGGCCGCCGTTGCCGAGGCCCATGTCGGCTTCTTCGTCGGCGACCGCCTCGAGATCCTGGCCGAGTTCCGACAAGGCCGCGGCCGCGACGTCGCGCAGCTGAAGGTTGACGAGGTTGTTCGTAAGCACCCGGCCCATCAGGTATTCCAAGGAGAGATAGTAGACGCGTCGGACGTTCTTGCTGGCATGCTGAGCCTGCGTGTCGATGTAGCGCTCGAGCATCTGGTCGCGGGCGGCCATACAGGTCGCCATCCACCAGTCGTTGCGGGTGGCGGTGACGCGGTCGCGAGCGAAAGTGCTCTTCAGGTGGCGTAGGATCGCGTCGCGGAACACAGCGACCGGCGAGGCGGGACCGGCGGGCTTCGCCTTGACCTTCTTCGAGGCCGGCTTGGCGACAGGCTTACGCGCCTTGACCACCTTCACGGACTGCTTCGCGGGCTTCTTCTTTTTAGGCATGATCGTCGGTTAGGACAATCGACCCTAAGCCACAAGCGAGCCAAAACCGCGTCAGCCCTGTGCCAGCTCCCGCAACTTGTTCAAATCCAGCTTACCCGTGCCTAAAATCGGGATGGCGGGTACTTTCTTAAACACCTTGGGAATCCAGAGGTTAGCGAGTCCCTCGGCGGCGAGAGCCGTGCGGACCGCCTCAGGGTCGACCTCCTCCGTATGCAGCACGACGAGCTGCTCACCCTTGACGGGATCGGCGGCGCTAGCGACGGCCACTTTGTGCTCATGGGAATCGGCGAGGCCCAGCACCTTGCGCAAGGCATCTTCAACGGTACCATGCGGGACCATCTCGCCGCCGATCTTGGAGAAGCGTGAAAGGCGGCCGGCCAGATGCAGGAACCCGTCGTCATCCAACCGCGCCAGGTCACCTGTGCGATACCAACCGTCCGGCGTCATCGCCTTGGCGGTCTGCTCGGCATCGAGGTAGCCCATGAAGATGTTCGCGCCGCGGATCTCCAGCAAGCCCACCTGACCGCTCGGCAGGACTTCGCCGGTGGTCGGATCCAGGAAACGCACGGCGATGCCGATGACGGGACGGCCGACGGACCCGCGGACATTCCCGACCCAGACGCCATCCGGGGCTTCGGGGTCGGCGCGATCGGGCACGTTGACCGAAAGCACGGGACTCGTCTCCGTGATGCCGTATCCTTCTAACATCGGCGTCTCGAGCTGGGTGGCGAACGCGTCGACCAGGTCGGCGGGGCACTTCTCGGCTCCGACGACGGCCCATTCCAGCGAGACGAAGTCGGCGGCCGTGCCGCGACGGAGGTACGGACGCAGGAAAGTCGGCGTACCGACCACGACAGTGACCTTCTCCTCCTTGATCGCCTTCACGGCCGCGGCGGAATCCAGAGGGGATGGCAACGTCACGAGGAGCGGCGAACGCGAGAGCGCATACCAAAGCCCGATCGTGAATCCGAAGCTATGGAAGACCGGCAGGCTGCTCAGCATCACGGTCTCGTCCGGCAAGATGTCGGCGTCCTCGATCTGCCTGAGATTGGCCAGGATGTTGCGATGAGAGAGACGGACGCCCTTGGGTTGGCCGGAACTACCGCTGGTGAAAAGCAACGCAGCCTCCCCTTCCCCGCCTCGCTTCGGCAGGCCCATGCAGGCCAACGTCCAGGAGGCAGGCAGGCAACGGATCAGGCCGATCCGGCAGGCGAGGTCAGCCCGCGGATGGGCCGTCAGGAAATCGGCGACGTCGAGGACGTGATCGCCCCAGGGGAAGTCGGGCGACTTCTCGGCCAGCTTGCTCCGGAACGCACCGGCCGTGACGACGAGGTCGACCTCCGCCCGCTGGAGACAGGACAGCGCCTGGTCCCGCCCCAAGGAGAAGTTGAGGTTCACCGGCACCTTGTCGGCGAACAAGCAACCGAGGTTGGCGACGGAAGCCGCGACGCCCGGAGGTAGCACGATCGCGACGCGCTTGGCGGAAGTACGACGCTTGAGCTCGCCCGCGAAAGCCCACCCCAACGCGAGCAACGTCGCCGCGCCGAATTCTCGTCGCGCCGTGGTGCGGTCGACCAAGGCTACCCTGCCGCCCTTCGCGATGAGTCCTGCGGCGACTTCGCGCGCCAGGTGCCCATCGAGGGAAGCGCGCATCGCAAAGGCCTCGGAGGCCAGCTCCAGCAAGCGAAGGCGCGTCTTCGCATGCTCGTTGGCGGGATAGGCCTGACCGACCACTACTCCGACCGGACGAGGGAAATGCTTCGGCATCTTCCAGAAGAACTTCCCGCCGCTGAAACTGAACAAAGAGCCCCACATGCCGTCGAGCGCCATCGGGACGATCGGGCAATCCGCCCGGCGGGCGATGAGCTCATAGCCCTTGCGCAAAGGAAGGATCCCGCCGTTCCGCGTGAGACTTCCCTCGGGGAAGATGCACACGACCTCGCCCGCCTTGAGGGCGTCGGCGGACTTCTGGATGGCATCCTTGGCCTTGGACTCGGCGACCGGGATCGTGCCCATCGTGCGGGTCAGGAAACGCATCACGCGCTGATGCTCGAAACCTTCCCAGGAGAGGAATCGGACCGGGCGGCGGGAGAGCACGCCGACGACCAGCACGTCGACATAGGCGACGTGATTGGCGATCAGCAGGACACCGCCTTGGTCAGGGATATTCTCCAGACCGCGCAGGCGGACCCTATAGAAGCACTTCAGGAAAAGCCAGCAGCCCGTCTGCACCGCGCAATACCCGAGGGACATCGAACGGTGGCGACGGGGGGCGCGCCAGGCGAACGCCAGCAGGAAGACCGTCAGCAAGAGCAGGCCGAGCGCGACGACTGCCGCGACGATCATCAGCAGGAACCAGACAAGGGCGTAAAGCAGAGGCACGCCACCAAATTGCCGACCCGACGAACCGGTGCAAGCCGAGTCCTTTCGGGTTGACCCCTCCCCTCCCGTGATTGCCCTATAGGGACCCGCGATGCGCGACTACGTCCTCAGACGGTTGCTGCTAGTCCCACTGACCTTCGTGGGCATCACCTTCGTCGCGTTCTGCTTCACCCGTTTCGTCCCCGGCGGGCCTATCGAGCAGGCCCTCGCCGAACGCCAGCAGGCCGACCGCAAGCGTACTTCGGCCGCCCGCCCCAGCGGACCCGCCTCGCCGGAGGAACTCGATAACCTCAGGCGCCGCTACGGCTTCGACCGCTCGCTCGTCGAGGCATACGCCATCTGGCTGGGCGTCATGCCTGGCCCGGCTGATTGGACCACGGTCCGGCTGGACAAAGACGGCAAGGCCGAAGCCGAGGTCAGCGACGACCTGAATCCCGGACAGTCCCTCAAACTCGTCGTCGTACAGAACAAGCAGGCCCTCGGGCTTACCACCGTCGACGGCAAATCGCGCGCCGGCTGGCTCGCCAAGGCCGCGCCCCTGCCCGACGACGCCGAGAAAGCCCCCCGCATCCTGGTCTACCGACAAGCCTATGCCGGCCTGCTGCAGTCCCAGCTCGGCGACTCGACCACCAGCGACAAACCCGTCTGGGATGAAATCAAGTCACGCCTGCCGATCTCGGCGTGGTTCGGCGGCTGGTCGCTGCTCCTCGCCTACGCGGTCTCGATCCCGCTGGGCGTCGCCAAGGCGTTGAAACGCGACGGCTGGTTCGACCGGGGCTCGTCGCAGGTCCTCTTCGTGCTCTATTCCATCCCCGGCTTCATCCTCGCCGTGGCGATGCTCCAGTTCCTCTGCTTCCAGCTCGGCTGGTTCCCGACCAAAGGGTTTGATTGGGCGCACCTCAGCTGGGCCGGCCGCTTCCACCACACGATCGTGCCGCTCGCCTGCGAGATGATCGGCGCCTTCACCGCGCTCACGCTCTTCACGCGCAACGGCCTGCTCGACAATCTCGCCGCCGATTACGTCCGCACCGCCAAGGCGAAAGGCCTGAGCCACGGCCGCATCGTCTTCGTGCATGCTCTGCGTAATTCGCTGATCCCGCTGGCCGCGACCTTCGGCGGCAACCTCGGCTTCTTCCTGACGGGATCGTTCCTCATCGAGGTCACCTTCAACATCCCCGGCCTCGGCCTCCTAGGCTACGACTCGCTGGTGCATCGCGACTTCCCGGTCTTCCTCGGCCTGCTCACCCTCTCCAGCCTGGCGATGCTGATAGGCAACATCGTCTCCGACCTCTGCGTCGCCGCCGTCGATCCGCGCATCCGGTTCGATAAATCCGCATGAGTTTCTTCGATCCCATCACGCTGGAGCGCTTCGCGCGATTCCGCCGCAACCGCCTGGGCTGGTGGTCGTTGCTCACGCTGGCAGCACTCTCCGTGCTGGCGCTGCTCGGCCCGCTCCTCGTCGGCAACCGACCGCTCGTACTCAAGGTCGACGGCATCACGCGCTACCCGATCTTCGCCGGCTTCATCTCCGGCCGCGACCTCGGCCTGAAGATCGAAGGCGAACCGAACTATCGTCTCCTGGCCGAGGAACTGAGGCAAAACGGCCGCGGCTGGCTGGTGATGCCGCCAGTGCCCTTCGCCCCAGGGGAAGTCTGCGAAGTGATGCCTGCGGTCGCCCGCGACGACGCCGGCCGCTGGCGTGATCCGCGCGGCGTCATCTCCGAAGGCCGCATCTTCACGCTCAACGCCGACGGCACCCGACGCCAGACCTGGACCATCGTCAACGGTCGTCCGGAAGGAGATGCCCGGCTGTTCACCGACGGCGTCGGCGTCGCCCGCGCGAAGTTCGTCGACGGCAAGGTCGCGAAACGCGTGCCCGCCGAGGATCGGTCCGACTGGGAACCCCAGGGCTCGCTCCGCACGCAGGTACCCTCTCCTTGCCCGCCGGGACTCGACGGCCACTGGCTGGGCACCGATGAGTCGGGCCACGACATGGTCGCACGCCTCTTCGGCGGATTCCGCATCCTGCTGCTCTCCGCGCTCATCTACCTCCCCTGCGTCTACGGCGTCGGCCTGATCCTCGGCGCTTCGATGGGCTACTTCGGCGGCTGGTTCGACATGGTCTGCCAGCGCCTGATGGAGATCTGGTCCAACATCCCGTTCCTCTACGCCATCATCTTCCTCGCCAGCCTGCTCGAGCCATCGCTCGCGATCCTGATCCTCATCCTGGTCGCTTTTTCGTGGATCGGCCTGGCGCAGCAGCTGCGCGCTTCCGCCTACCAGGTCTCCGCCCGCGACTACGTGACCGCCTCCCGTTCGCTCGGCGCCGGCCACGCCCGCATCATCTGGCGCCATATCCTGCCCAACTGCGCGACCGTCATCCTTACCACCCTGCCCTTCAGCCTGCACGGGCTCGTCTTCTCCCTCTCGGCGCTCGACTACCTCGGTTTCGGCCTCCCGCCCACCGAACCTTCTTGGGGCGACCTCCTTCATCAGGCGAAGGAAAACTGGAACGCCTGGTGGATCCTCGGCCCCACGCTCTTCTGCCTCGTCGGCACCATGGTCATGATCAACTCCATCGGCGAGGCCCTCCAGGACGCCTTCGACCTCCGTCGCGCCCAAAAATGAGAGTCCTTTTCTCGCTCCTGCTCGGCGTGGCCTTCGCCCAAGCCGGCGTCTATGAAGACCCCAAGGCCGCGGCTTACTACGCCGAGCACAAGGACTTCTTCCATTTCGCCACGCCGGCCGACCTGCCCAAGGACCTCGTCTGGCACGATGGCTCTGACCAGAAGGAATTCGCCGATGCGCGCGCGGTCCGCGGGGGCACGCTCCATCAGTTCACCGCCGGGACGCCGCCGACGCTCCGCCGCGTCGGACCCAACGCCAACAACAGCTTCCGCGGCGAACTCTACGACAACAACGACTTCGGCCTGCTCTCGTCGCACCCGAACACCGATGAGACCATCCCGGCGCTGGCGACGAGCTGGGCGATGTCGCCCGACGGCATGACCGCCTACTTCCGCCTCGATCCCGCCGCCAAGTTCACCGACGGCCAGCCGATCACCGCGGACGACTTCTTCTACACGTTCTACTTCCACCGCTCGCCTTGGGCGAAGGCGGATTGGTACGTGGATTTCTATACCCGCGAATGGGGCGGCATCACCAAGTACGACGACCACACCCTCTCGATCAAGGCGCCGCGCAAACGCCCTTACCAGCTCGAGCAGCTCGGCGAACTCCGCCCGGCACCCCGCGACTTCTTCAAGGACTTCGGGCCGAACTACGAGAAGCTCTACAACGACCGGTTCCAGCCGACGACCGGTCCCTACTTCGTCGGACCGGCCGGTTTCCAGCGCGAGAAGTCCGTCACCCTCACCCGCGTCAAAGACTGGTGGGGCGACCACCGGCGATTCTTCCGCCACCGCTACAATCCCGACGTGATCGAATACGGCGTGATCCGCGAGATCGACAGCGCCTACGCCTCGTTGCTCAACGGTGAGCTCGATTTCCTGCCGATCATGATGCCGCGCTACTGGTACGGCACCAACGAGAAGAAGGCCTACCTGAACGGCTACCTCACCAAGGCGCAGTTCTTCAACGACATCCCGCGTCCGCCCTACGGCCTGTACGTCAACACCCAGAAGCCCCTGCTCTCCGACCTCGACGTCCGGGTCGGCCTGCAGCATGCCACCGACTTCCAACGTGTGATCGACGGCTTCTACCGCGGGGACTACGAACGGCTCAACCAGTTCAGCGAAGGCCTGGGCAAATTCACCGAACCTTCGATACGCGCGCGACGTTATTCCCCGGAACTCGCCCGCGCCGCGTTCGCCAAGGCCGGCTTCACCAAGGCCGGGGATGACGGCATCCTGATGAACGACGCCGGTGAACGCCTTTCGTTCCGCCTGACCTTCGACACCTCCGACCGCCGCAAGTATCTCGCCACCCTCGTGGAATCCGCCCGCCGTTGCGGCGTCGAGTACCGCCCCGAGACCCTCGAACATACGACCATGTACCGCAAGGTCATGGAAAAGAACCATGACATCGTGTTCTGGGCCTGGTCGGTCTCGAGCCGACTCCCCGCCCTCTGGGAGTCCCATCACTCCGACAACGCGGTCGAGAAGCTGGCCGACGGACGCAAGGTGCCCAAGCGCCAGACGAACAATATCACCGGCATCGACGACCCGGAGCTGTCGAAGATCATCGACCGCTTCCGCGAGGCCACGGAAGAGGATGAGATGATCCGGCTGTCCTTCCAGATGCAGCGACGGATCCATGACAATGCGGACTTCATCCCCGGCTTCCGCGTGCCCGGCTACCGTATCGCGCACTGGGGCTGGGTGAAGTTCCCCGAAGGCTTCGATGTCCGCGGAGCCGAAGACCCCGGACAGTACGGGCTGTTCTGGCTCGACCCCAAGCAGCGCGAGGTCGACCTACGCGATTTCCGCGAAGGCAAGGTGCGCGGCGCACCGAAGACCGTCATCGAAGACCGCTGGCGCACCGAATGACCGCCGTTCTTCCTTCCCCTTCGGGCCTGCCCGACCTATGTTGACGCCCATGTCCGCCGAGCCTCTCCTGAAAGTACAGGATCTCAGCGTCACCTTCCGCACCGGTGACCGTGCGACCGTCGCCGCCCAAGGCGTCAGCTACGAGCTGGCCGCCGGCGAAGTCCTCGCCGTCGTCGGCGAGTCCGGTTCCGGCAAATCGGTCTCCGCCCTGGCGCTCACCCGCCTGCTTCCTCCCGAACCCTCCTGCGCCCTGGCCGGATCGGTGAAGCTTGACGGCGTCGAACTGCTGGGCCTGCCCGAGGAGAAACTCGCCAAGGTCCGGGGCGGTTTGATCGCCTACATCTTCCAGGAGCCGGGCACGTCGCTGAATCCCGTCTACACGATCGGCTTCCAGATCGGCGAGGCCGTGGCCCTGCACCGGCCCGACATCAAGGACATCAAGGCGGAGGTCATCCGCTCGCTATCCGAGGTCCGCATCCAGGATCCGGAACGCGTCGCCAACCAGTATCCCCATGAGCTCTCCGGCGGGATGCAGCAGCGCGCGATGATCGCCATGGCCCTGGCCTGCGATCCGAAGATCCTCGTCGCCGACGAGCCGACCACCGCGCTCGACGTGACCATCCAGAAGGAGATCATGGACCTGCTCGCGCGCCTGCGTCGCGAACGCGGCATGAGCATCGTGCTCATCACGCACAACTTCGGCATCATCGCGAACTTCGCCGACAAGGTCGCGGTGATGTGGAAAGGACGCATCGTGGAATCCGGTCCGGTCGAACAGATCATGCGCACGCAGTCCCACCCCTATACCAAGGCCCTGATCGCCTGCATCCCGCGCCTCGGCCAGCGTCGCCGGCGCCTCACCACGCTGTCCGACGAACTCAAGGTCTCCCGATGAGCGACTACCTTCTCGAAGTCAGCGACCTTTCCGTCCACTACCCGGGCCGGGCCAACTGGTTCTTCCAGAAAGCCGAGCCGAAGAAGGCCGTGGACGGCATCTCCTTCGTCGTGCCGAAAGGTAAGACCGTCGGCCTGGTCGGCGAATCCGGCTCCGGCAAGACGACGACCGGCCGGGCGATCGTGAAACTCGCCCCCCTGACGGCCGGCAAGATCAGCTACCAAGGCCAAGATATCGGCGTCCTTTCCAACGCGGCCTTCCTCCCTTGGCGCAAGAAGATCCAGATGATCTTCCAGGACCCGTACAACTCGCTGAACCCGCGCGCGGACATCCTGAGCATCCTGTCGGAGCCGCTCGAGATCCACTTCCCCCAGATGACGCGCACCGACCGCGAAGCCCGCTGCGCCGAGCTCCTCCGCAGCGTCCAGCTGCCGGCCGAACACCTGCGCCGTCACCCGCATGAATTCTCCGGCGGCCAGCGCCAGCGTATCGGCATCGCCCGGGCCCTCGCCGTGCAGCCCGAACTGATCATCTGCGACGAACCCGTGTCGGCGCTCGACGTCTCGGTCCAGGCCGAAGTCGTGAACCTGCTGCAGGACCTCCAGGAACAGCTCGGCCTCACCTACCTCTTCATCGCGCATGACCTCGCCGTCGTCGAGCACGTGAGCGACCATATCCTCGTGATGTCCAAGGGTAAGATCGTCGAACAAGGCACGCCGGCCGAGATCCTCGGCAACCCGCAGCAAGCCTACACCAAGACGTTGCTGGCCGCGGTGCCCCGGTTCTGATGCCCGCGGAAGCCCAGTCGAAGCTGGACGGCACGACGCGCGGGCTCGGACTGCTGCTCGTCGGGATGGCGGCGTTCACGACCTGGGACCAATGGGCCATCTGGAGCACCAAGGACGACTACGGCTTCGGCTACCTCGTGCCGTTCTTCTCCGCTTATGTGCTCTGGGACCGCTGGGAAGACCTGCGCGGCCTGCTGACGGGCGAACGATCCGAAATCGCCGCGCCCACCGCGAAGGCCGCCCTCGCCTCCGTCCAGGCGCTGGCCTTCGCTTCCCTCGCCCTGTTCGGCCTTGGCGCCGCCGCCCGCGCCATCTTCGGCACCGGCATCGGCCCGACCCTCGCCATCTCCTTCGGCCTGACCGGGTCCGCGCTCGCCTTCGCCTTCCTTTCCGTCCGTGGTCCGCAGAACAGCGAGGCGACGTCGACGACGCGCTGGCAGGCCGTCGGCCTGATGCTCTTCCCGGCCGGCGTGTGGCTCATCTCGGGCCCGTTCCTCTACCTCGTCGACAACCAGATCAAAGGCGAACTCCTGACGAACGTGACCGAGATCGTCTCCGGCTTCCTGCGCGCCAACGGCCATGCCATTCGCGTCAGCGGCAATACGATCGTGTTTCCCAACGGTGACGCCGTCGGCGTGGCCGAAGCCTGCTCCGGCATCCGCTCGCTCTCGGCCTGCGTCTTCGCCGGAGCCTTCTTCGGCGCGGTCTTCCTCGAAGGCGACTTCCCGGGAGCGCTGCTCAGACGCATCGCCTTGATCGGGCTCGCCGGCCTCACCGCGCTGTTGCTGAACGTCGGACGCAACACCTTCCTGACCTTCCACGCGCTGCACCACGGCTCGAAGTCGCTCGACCGCGACCTCGCCGGCGTCGAACACGGCCAAGCCGGCTTCTCGTCGCTCGGCTCCGTCCATGATTTGGCTGGCAATGTCGCCATGGTCGCCGCCTTGATTATCCTCGTGGCCTTCGTCCCGTTGCTCAACCGACTTGGACGCACCCGCGACAACCGACCTTCCGCATGAGAATCCTTTTCGTGACTCCCGAGCTGGCGCCCTGGTCCAAGGCAGGAGGCCTTGGCGACGCGACCGTGGCGCTGGGCAAGGCCTTGGCGGCCAAAGGACATGAAGTGCGTGCGGTCACGCCACTCTACGGCTCCGTCCCCGGAAGGGAGAAGATGGGCACGCTCATCGAGTCGCTCAAGGTCGGCGTCAATGGTGACGCGCGCAAGGCCGGCTGCCGCATCCGCACCCTGCCCGTCTCGCCGAACTTCGAAGCCTGGTTCGTGGAGCACGAGGATTTCTACGGCGCCCGCGAGATCTACCCCGCCCGGGACGACGCCGGCGAACGCGCCGCTTTCTACGGACGGGCCGCGCTCGACGCCTGCCTGACGACGAGCTGGCTCCCCGACGTCGTGCATTGCCACGACTGGACCGCCGGCCTCGTGCCCGTGCTCCTCAACACCACCCTGAAGCACACCGCCCTTGGTGGGGCGAAGTCGGTGATCTCGATCCACAACCTCCAGCACCAAGGCCTTTACCCCAAGCGGATCATGACCTATCTCGGCCTGCCGGAGTTCCTCTGGAGCCCGCAGGAACTCGAATGCCTAGGCGGCATCAACTTCCTCAAGGGGGGCATCCTGCACGCCGGCAAGGTCATCACCGTCAGCCCCACCTACGCGGAGGAGATCCTTACCCCCGCCTTCGGCTACGGACTCGATGACGTCGTGCGCCGCCGCGCGAGCGCGCTGCGCGGCATCCTGAACGGCGTCGACCGCGACGAATGGAATCCCGAGGAAGACAAGCACATCGCGGCCGCGTTCTCGGCCAAGAAGCCGGCGGGCAAGGACGAGTGCAAGTCGGCCTTGCTCCGCGAACTCGGCCTGGCGACCGACCGCGGGCTCCCGCTCGTCGGAGTCGTCTCGCGCCTCTGGGAGCAGAAAGGCCTCGACCTCGCCGTCGGCGTCCTGCCGAAATACCTTCGCGAAGGAAAACTTCAGTTCGTGCTCCTCGGCAGCGGCGACGCCTGGCTCGAGAACGAATTCAAGCGGCTCGCCGCCGACTTCCCGGAGCTGTGCGCGGTGCGTATCGGCTACGACAACGGCCTCTCTCACCGGATCGAGGCGGGTTGCGACTTCTTCCTCATGCCCAGCCGCTTCGAGCCATGCGGGCTGAACCAGATGTACTCCATGGCCTACGGCACGCTGCCGATTGTCCGCGCCACCGGCGGTCTGGCTGACACGGTCACGGGTTGGGATGGGAAAAAGAAGGGCACCGGGATCGTTTTCCAACACGCCGACCAAGGCGGTATCGAATGGTCGCTCAACCGAGCGCTGGAGCTTTACGCACAACCTGCTACCTTTAAGGCGCTTCAGAAATCCGCGATGGCGGCCGAGTTCAGCTGGGCCAGGTCGGCGGAGGCCCATCTCGAGTGCTATCTCGGTTAAGTTCAGCGACTTAACGCCTAAAATAAGGCAAGCTGAGCCTCTTTTTATACAAAAATAGCCTTTTTGCTGCTTTTCAGGGCCTATTTGTAGAAAAATATGGCATTTTGGTAAAGATTGGGCATATCGAAGCACGCCATGAAGCACACCTCCATCACCCTCCTCACCCTCACCGCCGCCGCCGGCTTCGCTCAGTCGGCTCCTGCTGCCGCCTCCTCGTTCGCCGTCACCGGCAACGTCGAAGTGACCAGCAACTACGTGTTCCGCGGTCTCACCCAGAGCGCCGGCCACTCCGCCATCCAGGGTGGCTTCGACCTCGCCAAGACCCCGATCAGCGGCCTGACCGCCGGTGTCTGGGCCTCCAGCCTCTCCGCTGGTACCGAAGCCGACCTCTACGCCAACTACGCGTTCAAGGTCAGCGCCGTCGACGTCTCCGTCGGCTACATCGACTACACCTACTCCGTCGCCTCTTCCAACAAGACCGGCGCTGAAGCCAACGTCGCCGCCACCTACGCCGGCCTGACCATCAAGGTCTCCAAGGGCGTCTCCGGTGCCCTCTCCGACTACTACTACGAAGCCAACTACAGCTACGACATCGCCGCCATCAAGGGCCTGAACCTCGGCCTCCACTACGGCAGCGACCGCGCTTCGAAGAACAACGACTACGGTATCGCCCTCACCTACCCGATCGCCGGCCTCGACACCTCCGTGTCGTACACCGACATCCAGAACGGCAGCTCCATCACGGCCTTCACCGTGAAGAAGAGCTTCTAAGCTCCTAGTCTAAACCATAGCGAAAGGGGTGCTTTCCGGGAGGAGAGCACCCCTTCTTCTTTGTTAGGTTGAAAAACCGCCCGGGACGGCAATGTTGCGTCCCTCCATGCTCGAGTCCGCCCGCAAACCCGATTGGCTCCGCGCCAAGCTCCCCAGCGGCCCGGACTTCCTGGAGACCAAGAAGAACGTCGACCAGCACAAGCTGCACACGGTCTGCCAGTCGGCGCAGTGCCCCAACATGGGCGAATGCTGGTCCCGCGGATCCGCCACGGTGATGATCCTCGGCAATGTCTGCACGCGTTCCTGCACCTTCTGCGCGGTGCTCTCCGGCCGACCCAGCGAACTCGACCTCGGCGAACCCGCCCGCGTGGCCGAATCCATCGCGCTGATGAACCTCAAGCACGTGGTGATCACTTCGGTCGCCCGCGACGACCTCAAGGACGGCGGCGCTTCCGTCTGGGCCGCCACCATCCGCGCCACCCGCCACCGTTGCCCGAACACGACCATCGAGGTCCTGCCGGCCGACTTCCGCGGCGAGCAGGTCCACCTCGACACGCTCCTCGACGCGCGCCCCGACATCCTCAATCACAACCTCGAGACGGTCGAACGCCTCCAGCGTCCGATCCGCAAGACCGCCCGCTATGACCGTTCCTTCTGGGTGCTCAAGCACGCCAAGTCCCGGGACTTCATCACGAAGACCGGCATCATGCTCGGCATCGGCGAACAGAAAGACGAAGTCGCCCAGCTCATCCGTGACATCGCCGCCGCCCAGGTCGACATCCTCACGATCGGCCAATACCTCTCGCCCAGCAAGGAACACGCGCCCATCGATCGCTGGGTGACGCCGGAAGAGTTCGCCGAATGGAAGGCCTTCGCCCTCGAGGTCGGCGTCAAGCACGTCGAATCCGGACCCTTGGTCCGTTCCTCCTACCGCGCCGACGAACAAGTCGCCAAGTTCAGCCTGATGGATCGCCGCCAGCGACCCGCCCGCTAATCCGTGGAAGGCCTGCCCCCCGTCGATTTCCGCGCGGAGCTCAACGATGAGCAATACGCCGCGGTCACCTCGCCTCGCGGCCCCGCCCTCGTGCTCGCCGGCGCCGGCTCCGGCAAGACCCGCACCCTCACCTATCGCGTCGCCTGGCTGCTGCACCAAGGCGCCAAGCCCTGGGACATCCTGCTGCTGACCTTCACAAACAAGTCCGCCAAGGAGATGCTCGAACGCGTCGAGGACCTGACTGGCGTCCCGCGCGGACAGTTCTGGGGCGGTACCTTCCACTCCATCGGTCAGCGCATCCTCCGCCGCAACGCGGCCGTCGCCTCCCGCTCGCCCGACTTCACCATCCTCGACCAGAAGGAATCCGAACAGCTGTTCTCCGAGATCGTGAAGTCGATCGACGGAGCCTTCATCAAGGATAAGACGAACCCCAAGGCCTCCGTCATCCTCGACGCCTACTCCCACGCCCGCAACACGCTGCGTCCTCTGCCCGACGTCATGGCCGAACGCCTCGACTGGATGAAGGGCGGACCGGAGAAGCTCGTGCAGTTCTGCACGAGCTACGAGGCGGCGAAGAAGGAGCGCAACCTCTGCGACTTCGACGACCTGCTGAGCCTCTGGCTCTACGTGCTGGAGAACGACCCCGCCGCGCTCGCCCATTATAGACAGCGCTTCCGCCATATCCTGGTGGACGAGTTCCAGGACACCAACCGCCTGCAGAGCCGCATCATCGACCTGCTCGCCAGCGAGCATCAGATCATGGCCGTCGGTGACGACGCCCAGTGCATCTACACCTGGCGCGGCGCGGACTGGGAGAACATCGTGGCCTTCCCGAACCGCCACCCGGACACGCTCATCCACACGATCGACACGAACTACCGTTCGACGCCGGAGATCCTGGCGTTCGCCAACGAGATCCTGAGCCACCGTCCGCGCATCGAAGGCTTCGACCGTCGCCTCAAGGCCGTCCGCCAAGGCGGACCACAGCCCACCGTCTTCACTGTCGGCGACACGTCCCAGCAGGCGAAGCTCGTGGTCCGCAAGATCATGCAGCTGCACCATGAAGGCCATGCGCTGAAGGACATGCACGTGCTGTACCGCGCGCATTACCAGTCGCTCGAGCTGCAGATGGAACTCAACGCGATGGGCGTGCCGTTCGTCATCACCAGCGGACACAAGTTCTTCGACCTCGCGCACGTGAAGGACATCCTCGCGCACCTGCGCTTCGTGCATAACCCGCTAGACCAGGTCGCCCTCTCGCGCCTGCTCTGCCTGCTCCCGAAGGTCGGCCCCGTCGCCGCGGACAAGATCAGCAAGGCCGCCCGCGAGGTCGACCAGGCCCAAGGCCGCGGCATGGTCCGCGCCCTTCGGGCCGACTCCGTGCTCAAGCGCGTACCGGAGTCGGCGAAGGACGACTTCAACGACCTCACGATCACGCTGGAGGACATGCTCGAAGGCCTCGAGGCCGCCAAGGCCAAGCCAGCCCCGGCGGCGCCCGCGCCGGACCTTTTTGTCGCGGCATCGGACGCCAACTCGATCAAAGTCGCGCGGACGCCCGCCGAGACCGTCCGCGTCTGCATCGAGGGCTGGTACGGCGGCTTCATCAAGACGATCTTCCCCGACTGGAAAGACCGCGAACAGGACCTACAAGGGCTCATCGGTTTCGCCTCCAAGTTCGAAGACGTCGGCGACCTCGTCGCCCAGGTGGCGCTGCTGAACGGAGAATCTTCCGACAAGAAGGCCGAGCCCGAGGAGGACATGCTCCGCCTCACGACCATCCACCAGTCCAAGGGCCTGGAGTTCCCGATCGTCTTCCTCCTGGGGTGCGCGGACGGACTGCTACCGCTCACCCGGGCCATCGATGAAGGCGACGTCGAGGAAGAGCGACGACTCTTCTACGTGGCCTGCACCCGCGCCGAGAACATGCTGTTCCTTTTCTCCCCCCGTTTCGCGGTCTCAGGCGAAGGGTACCGCCCGCTGGATCCCTGCCGTTTTCTGGAAGAAATGAGCCCGGATTGTTACGAATTGGCGGATTATGCCCATCGCCGGCTCTGAGTCCGTATGACAGCCGGACGGGGGTAGGTGCTTGCCTTTGCCTTGGGCGGGCATTTATGACTCTCGCAAACTTTCATACGCCATCGCCATGCCCAAGGTACTCGTCGCCGACAAGATTTCGCCCACCGGAGTCGCCCTCCTCAAAGCCCAGCCCGGCTACGAGGTCGTCGAAGCCTACGGTTCCACCCCCGAACAGGTCCTGAACCTGGTCGTGGACGTGGACGCCATCCTGGTCCGCTCCGAGACCCAAATCACGCGCGAAGTCCTCGCCGCGGCCCAGCGCCTCGTCTGCGTCGGCCGAGCCGGCGTGGGCGTCGACAACATCGACGTCGAAGCCGCCACCGAGCGCGGCGTCATCGTGATGAACACCCCCTCGGGCAACACCGTCGCGACCGCCGAGCTCACCTTCACCCACCTCCTCTCCCTCGCCCGCCCGGTGCCGGAAGCCGTGCAGTCCATGCGCGAAGGCAAGTGGGACCGCAAGACCCTCTCGGGCTCCGAGCTCTTCGGCAAGACCCTCGGCGTGCTCGGCCTCGGCCGAATCGGCGCCGAAGTCTCCAAGCGCGCCCTCGCGTTCGGCATGAAGGTCCTCGCCTACGACCCTTACCTCACCGAAGCCCGCGCCAAGGCCCTCGGCGTGTCCATCGCGACGCTCGACGAGGTCTTCGCCCTCTCCGACTACATCACCGTCCACATGCCCCTCATCGAGAAGGGCAAGCAGGGCGCGACCGAAGGCATGGTCGATGAAGCCGCTTTCGCCAAGATGAAGAAGGGCGTGAAGATCGTGAACTGCGCCCGCGGCGGCATCGTCGACGAAGCGGCGCTCACCGAAGCCCTGAAGTCCGGCAAGTGCGGGGGCTGCGGCTTCGACGTGTTCGTCGAAGAACCCCTCGCCAAGGACCACCCGCTCCGCTCCCTCCCGAAGGCCCACCTCTCCCCTCACCTCGGCGCCTCCACCGCCGAAGCCCAGGAAAACGTCGGCGTCGAAGTCGCCGAAGCCGCCATCACCGTTCTCGGCGGCGGCTCGCCGGCCAACGCGGTCAACCTGCCCTCAGTCGACTCCCAGACCCTCGCCGCGATCAAGCCCTTCCTGTCCCTCGCGCAGAAGCTCGGCTCCATCGCCCGCCAGCTCGCCGCCCCCGGTCGCATCGAGTCGCTCCGCCTGACCACCTTCGGCACCGGCTCCGACCAGGGCGCCAACGCCATCGCCCGCGCCATCCAGCGCGGCTACCTGCGCGGCATCGTCGAAGGCGTCACCGACGTGAACGCCCCCGGCAAGCTCAAGGCCCTCGGCGTCGAGGTCCAGACCGTCCGCTCCTCCGCCGAAGCCGACTACAAGGAACTCATCCTTGTCGAAGCCATGCTCGCGGGCGGCAAGTCCGTCTCCGTCGCCGGCACCGTCATCGGCAAGGCCCAGTCGCCTCGCATCGTCTCCATCAACGGCCGCACCCTCGAATTCATCCCCGAAGGCAAGCTGCTCCTCATCGAGAACCAGGACCAGCCCGGCATCATCGGCGCCCTCGGCACCCTGCTCGCCAAGGAACGCGTGAACATCGCGAACATGGCGCTCAGCCGCACCGGCGGCTCCAACGCCCTCGCCGTCTACCAGCTCGACACCGCTCCGAACGCCGCCGCCATCGCCGAGATCCTGCGTAATCCGGCGATCGTCAGCGCCAAGCTGATCGAAGCGTAAGCGATGTTCGCGGCCATCGGAATCTTCGTCCTGCTCGGCTACCTCATCGGTTCCGTCAACTTCGCCGTGCTCGTGGCGAAGAAGCATGGCGTCGACATCCTGAAGGAAGGTTCCGGCAACCCTGGCGCGACCAACGTAAAGCGCGTGCTTGGCAAAGGCCCGGGCAACCTTGTCTTCGCTCTCGACGCCCTGAAGGGCTTCGTCGGCGCCGGCCTGCCCCACCTGCTCCTTCGCGTCGATGCCTCGGCTTCCGCAAGCGGTTCCGACATCCACTTCGTGGTCTGCGTCGCCGGCTTCGTCGGCACGCTGCTCGGCCACTGCTTCTCCTGCTTCCTGAAGTTCAAGGGCGGCAAGGGCGTGGCTTCCACCATCGGCGGCCTGCTGGTCCTGCTGCCCATCCCTATCCTCATCGGCGCGACCCTCTGGGGCCTCGTGTTCCTTGTTTCCCGCTACGTCTCCCTGGCTTCGATCGTACTCGGCGTCTCGCTGCCGTTGAGCTGCTTCTTTCTGAAGTACGGACAATCCCAGTTCTGGTTCGCGGCGGCCATCGCCGCCTTCAACGTCTGGACGCACCGTTCCAACATCGGCCGCCTGCTCGCCGGCACCGAGAACTGCTTCGTCAAGAAAGCCTGACCTATTTCGCAATGACCGCCCCTCGCACCATCGGCATCGGCATCCTCGGCTTCGGCACCGTCGGCCAAGGCGTCTGGAAGCACCTGCACGAGAAGCAGGCCGACCTCGAATCGCGCCTCGGCGTGAAGCTCGACCTCCGCAAGGCCTCCGTCCGCGACCTGAAGAAGAAGCGCGCGGTCAAGATCCCGGCCGCGAAGCTGACCAAGAACCCGAACGAGATCATCGACGACCCCAAGGTCCATGTGGTCTGCGAACTCATCGGCGGCACCACGAAGGCCCGCGAACTCACCCTGCGCGCCCTGCGCCTCGGCAAGGTCGTCGTCTCCGCCAACAAGGCCCTGCTCTGCGAGCACGGCCCCGAGATCATGCAGGCCGTCCGCCAGCACGGCGGCCAGTTCCTCTTCGAAGCCAGCGTCGCCGGCGGCATCCCGATCATCAAGGCGATCCGCGAAGGCCTCGTCGCCAACCGTTTCGAACTGATCGTCGGCATCCTGAACGGCACCTGCAACCACATCCTCACCCGCATGGGCGAGGACGGCCTCTCGTTCGCCGACGCGCTCAAGGAAGCCCAGGAACTCGGCTACGCCGAAGCCGACCCGACGCTCGACGTCGACGGCATCGACGCCTTCCACAAGGCCTCGATCCTCGCCTGGCTCGCGCACGGCAAGTGGGCGCCTTCCGCGCGTACGCTCGTCGAAGGCATCCGCAAGATCGGCCCGGCCGACATCGACTTCGCCCGCCGCTTCGGCTTCGCGCTCAAGCACCTCGCCGTCATCCGTCGCGACTTCAAGGCCAACTGGATGACCGTCGGGGTCTACCCTTCCCTCGTCCCTAACCGCGACATCCTCGCGCGCGTCTCCGGCGTCAACAACGGCATCACCCTCCGCGGAGACGTCGTCGGCGCCACCACGCTCACCGGCCGCGGCGCGGGCGGCGACGCCACCGCTTCGGCCGTCATCGGCGACATCGTGGACGCCATCGCCGCCCTCACCGGCGCGATCCCTCAGGCCCTTTCGCCCGAAGCCCTCGCCGCCCGCGAGAAGGCCGGCCGCGACCTGCGCATGGCCTCGATCGACGAGATCGTCTCGCCCTTCTACCTCCGTCTTTCGCTGCTCGACAAGGCCGGCGTCTCCGAAGGCATCTACCGCATCTTCTCGAAGCACAAGGTGTCCATCGCCCGCGTCATCCAGTACGAGCACCCCAACCAGGGCCGCGGCACCGTGACCCTCTCGACCTACCCGGTCAGCGAACGCAAGATGTCCGCGGTCTTGACAGAATTGCGCCGCCTCAAGACGGTGCTCGAGGAGCCGGTCGTGCTCCGCATCTTCTCTCCCGAATCCTGATCTCCCGGTGGCCCT